>JAFRLB010000046.1 GCA_017431405.1 Erysipelotrichaceae bacterium
AATTCTAAGAGAGTATCATATTCATATTTGCTAAGTCTTGACTGATGTTTTACAGTCAGAAACACTACCCCTCACCTAGGAATATTATACCACATACTTGATTTATATTCTAGTATTATCCTCATTTAATACATTTTCTTTATGTTTCCAGCAATGGCTTGTTGGCATTCATCCCATCGACTGAAGATCAATGGGTTTTCTGCCAGAATTTATATAAACAGGTGTAATGCCTTTGGATTTCAGATTATTTACCGTTATGTTCAGCAGGCGACCTGCAATACCTTTGCATCGGAACGCCTCTTCGGTGAATACAGCACAAATATTCGTCCTGAGATCTTTTCTGTCATGAAAGTCGTTTTCAATAACGCCCATTCCGCCAACTATTATATTTCCGTACAGACACAGATACCATCCATATTCCGTTTCCTTATTCAGATATCTTTCCATGCATTCCAGGTACGCTTCCTTCGGCACACCCCATTTGCTATGGAACCACTCTGCTGCCGTATCTTTAAGGGATGGATCATCCCTCAGCGTGATAAAGGTTAATTCTTTCATAGTTTCCTCGACAACTTGCGATTTTTAATCAGACATGTTTCCTAAGATATTCTTCAAACTCCGGAGTCTTGCTCCAATATTTAATGCCCCAGTTTTCCAGATTCCATTCATCCATATACTCATTACATTCATAATCAACATAGTAAAGCAAGTCATCCTGAACAACAAAATTCGTTGGAAAGTAATCGATATTCAGTCCTCTTGCCCTTGCCAGTTCAGCCATTTCGCGAACCTGACTCAGGTATAGATCAACAGATTTTCCTTCACACAGCATATCAAATACCGTTGGTCCATCTATATATTCCTTGATAATAATCTCTGCCTTATCATCTACAGAAATCATAGCAGGTATTCTGATGCCTGCTTCCTGCAATCTTCTGTAATCGTTCTTCTCTGACTCAATCTTGTTGCCAAATGTGTAGTAATCGCAAGGCTCATGATGGATCTGCTTCAAAATGACTTTCCGGTCAGGAGCCATAGCAAGATAAGAATATCCTCCCTTGCCATGCCCCATCAGTTTAAGAATCTGATAATCAGTTCCGTTAACGCTGATAATCTCTCTCATTCCATCCTCGCAAATCTCGTTTTCTCTATTAGCTAATTATACCATTTATCCATGCCTGGCTCTATAATAATGCGTCTTCGAAAGGCGGGTTATCATGAGATTTGATATATTCTTTTTACTGCTGATAATGGCTGTCATCGCAATCATAGATTATATACAACACATCACCAGACTGAAAAAGGAAGGCAAGATCAGGTAACACCCTGACCAGGCCTTCCTCTTACTAACTTAAAAGTATAAGTCTTATTTTGCTTTCTTCCTTTTCTTATCAGGCAGTTCTGCATACATGCCTTCCAGTAATTCTTCAATCAGATCCCTATCCTCAAATTTATCAAATACATGCATCAATGTTTTTGAACCTTCATAAGGATAACTCAATTCTGAATCCGCAAGAAGTCTGTCCGATGTAGGTGTTCTCTTTAAAAACAGCACCCTATCTCCAATGTCACCTATCAGTTTACCGTTATAATACACAAGATATCCACCCATCATTGGTTTTATGACAATATCGCCAACTGCAGAAAAACACTCATATACAAATTCGTTAAATTCATTCATTATAATTTCCTCCACAACTCTCGGCTAGATAACATAATACTACTCATCAATAACAGGAAGCACTTCTCGTTCTATGAAATCGACCCTGTCAAATATCCTTGGTTTGAATGTACCCGTCATACCTACGGAAACATTCTCTTCCTTATTGACATAAATAATATTACCGCTGTCACCTATTGCTGCATAAACCTCTCTGTCATCAAAAGGTTTATACCATAAGTATCCGTAATTCATGTATCCGAATCTTTCACCAAGCTTAACATGTGGTTTAAGCATGTCATCAAGGTATTCTGCCGATATGATTCTTTTACCATTATACATGCCGTTATTTAACACCAGTTCTCCTACAACCGCCATGTCTCTTGCGGACATGCATAATCCCCAGCCTGCAGTAACTGCACCTTGAGGATCACAATACCATTCATATTTTCTCGGATTCTTATTCATAAAGAAATCGAACTGGTCATCCTTGGAACTGTCGCCATGTGATATTCTTTCCGGAAGTCCCAGTGGTTCAAACAGATTCCTGTTGGCAAAATTGATTACTTTTTCTTGGCTTGCTCTCTCTATGATTCCAGCCAGAATCTGAATGCCTAGTGTCGCATACCTGAATTCACCTGTTATACCTTTTGGACCACCAAGAGAATCAAGAATAGTAAGTGTCCAGTCATCAGAAGTGCATACCTTTTTCCAAGGTTCTGACTTTCCTTTGTATGGAGCCGTCATCGTAAGAAGATGCCTTATTGTTACATCATAGATCGTTTTCTCCCCACGCTTTACCATATAATCCGGGAAGAATTCCATGACTTTCTGATCTAAGCTTCTGATACAGCATTTATCCAGAGCAATTCCTGCCAGTAAGCCCATTATACCTTTGGTAACGGAATTGACATTCATCGCATCCTCAGTAATAAATCCATGCCAGCAGTCATCATACACGGTTTCACCGTTTTTAATGGCATAAATCTGGCAGATGTTACTTTCATTTCCACGACTTTCGGAAATGAATCTATGCAATTGTTCTCTATTCATTATTTCATCCTCCTTTTAGCGAATATCAGAGGTTCCTAAAAGCAGACTAAGGCAATTTAAAATTTATTTCAACATTTTTTACAACTATATCCAATAAGTCTCAAAATAGTCTCATTTTTGTCTCAAAAAAGTCCCATATTAGTCTCATTTTTGTCTCATTATCAACCATCATGGTGGAAAACAGTTATAAATGCATTCATAACTGTTCAATGCTTTCATGTTTACATACTCTTACTCACCACAATATTTTGGTGCACACCACTTTGACAAACAACTGTTTGGTATTACTATATATTCAAAAGAGATACCTTATGGATAATAACATCAGACACATTACAGTTCAGACAGCCAGAAGATACCTGTTAATGAAACAGGGCCTTTTTTCTGACCATCGATTCAAGGGAAAACAGGGAGCCTATGAATATATCAGACAGGCAAACTGCCTACAGTTTGACCCTGTTGATGTCATAGGAAGAAATGCTGAACTTACCCTGCAATCCAGAGTCAAGAGTTTCAGAAAAAAGCACTTAAGCGATCTTCTTTACAAGGGCAGAAAGCTCTTTGACTTCCCTGATAAGGAGATATCTATAATTCCTATGGAAGACTGGCCATATTTCCAGAGGTATCGCGATATCAGCAGAAATAACAGACATAAATTTGAAAATCTTGAGCAGTTGGAAGAACAGACCATAAGTTACATCAGAAAACATGGTCCTGTTTCCTCTTCATCATTACCACTTGAGGGTAACATAAAGTGGTATTCTTCCATTCACTGGAGTGGAAGCTGGGATGGTAAGGATACCAAAGCAGCCAGAAGTGTACTTGAACAGCTGTATACTACTGGTGAGCTGATCATTCATCATAAGGAAGGTTCACGTAAATACTACGATCTCAGTGAGCGTCACGTACCTGCTGAATTATTAAATGCTCCTGACCCATTACCTGATGAGTACCAGCATATCAGATGGAGAGTTAAGAGAAGAATAGGTGCCGTTGGCATGGTGTGGAATAAGAATTCCGCTGCCTTCTTAGGTATAAGAGGATTAAACACTGAAATAAGAAACAGAGTGTTTATAGATTTACTGACTTCTAAGGAAATACAGGCAATAACTGTTGAGGGAATAAAAGAGCCGTTCTATATTCTTACTGAAGACATGGAATACCTGAACAAGGTTGAAGATAAAGCACTTAAGAGTAATCGCTGTGAATTCCTGGCTCCGCTTGATCCGATGTTATGGGACAGAAACCTCATAAAGTCAATCTTCAATTTCAACTATACCTGGGAAATATATGTACCTAAGGACAAAAGAAAGTACGGTTACTATGTATTACCGGTAGTATATGGTGACAGAATTGTCGGGAGAATTGAGCCTAAGAAAAATGGCGATGAAATGACAGTTGAAAACATCTGGCTGGAGCCTGACATAAAAAAAACAAAGAGAATACTTAATGCCATTGAAAAGCACATGAAGTCATTTGCCCGTTTCAATGACTGTCAATATACAACAAAATAAAAAGACATCAGATTATTCATTCAATACATGCTATAATGTATCTACCATAAAGAGTCAGGTGAGAGACAAGCTCTGTGACCCTGCAGCAACCCCGTTACTACGGAAGGTGCTAAAGCTTGGATGATGGAATGAAATCTGCAGTATGACTTCCATCATCACGATGGAGGTTTTTATTTTTCCCTCTTTATGGATGTTTCAAAGGAGGAAATAACAATGACAGAAACAATTATCAGACAGATGCCAATCAGTAACTGTAGCGTGGAAGAGTATCGTAAGATAGTTACCACAATGGCAAAACAAGGCTATGAGATCTCAGACACCCTTAAAAACATCAGAAATGACGAATACATCACTGCCATTCTCATTGATAATGCTGAGAAAAGAGTATTCCAGCTTGGAATTACAGTTACGGCAGTATGGTGCGGCGGTTCAAGATACCCACTTAATGGAAAACAGTTTTTTAAATATTACGATAAACTGATAACACACCCTGATGTTGATTTTTATCAACAGTTGATATGCACTGATCCTAATAATGAATCAGTAAATACAAGTAACATTTATATCTTATAAGCATAAAATAGGTGGTTACGAACTGAGTAGTTCGTAACCACCACACTTTATTAAAACTGGCACAATACGTTAAGGTAACTCAGTTCAAATACGCATTAATATAACTACCAGTTCTATTTGATATAAGCGGTAATACTGTTCTGGCCTTCCAGCTTGCCAAATCCGGCAGCAGTATATAATCCTATTTCTTCTTCTGCATCTGCATCGACCACTACCATCATTTGATTTGGCCTGTTTAATTCTACTGCCTTTACCAGTAATTCCAGTTCATAGCCTTGTTGTGTTACTTCCGGCTTCATAAACAGGGCGTAGATCTCATTGATTTCGTAACAACATTGTACGTCCAAATAGCCAAGAACCTGTCTATCTTTTACGGCAAGAAGAACTCTGAATTTATCTTGAGCTAAAAGAATGCGTTCAGCTGTCCAATATGTGTCAGTGCTATGAAGATCACAATACTGTTCCGTCCACTTGTCTGATAACAGTTCAATATGGTTGGTCGATACATTCGGCACAGGTCCGATCAGAATCATTTTCTGCTGTTCCGGATCAAATATCGCCCCTTTCAGCTTCAACGGCCGGGAAATCGCAGTATTTTGCGGATTGAATACAAAATCCATTTGGCAACCGGAATAGTTCTTCTCCATATAAGCAAGCATCTCAGCAAATGCTTCTTCTTTCTTTGTAAAACCTATGAGCATCTCAATATATCGATCATCCGGCAGAACAATCCAGACAAAAAGCCCTACGGTTATTCCGTTTTCCGAAACAGCAAAAGCAAGGTTGTCTTTAACCTTTAAAGAACGATAGAGATTATCCTTGTCATAAGTGTAATGCGGGTCGGAATATAACGGGTGCGTAGCCAGCTCTTGGATAAAATCCTCATATTCACCAAATGAGTGTATTTCCTGAATCATTTTGTTCATCTCCATGAATGTCGATTTACATCTAATTAAATTCTATCATTTATCTATCCCTAGTCCCAATATAGTCTCACATTTGTCTCAAAAAAGTCCCAAATAAGTCTCATTTTTGTCTCATTGTCCACCATTTAATGTGGAAACCTTTTAATATTGCTATTAAGCATTAAAAAGCCGTCCGCATAAATACAGACGGCTTCATTTCTTATTTAGACTCTATCAGGCATTTTCATGGATCTCGTGATTGATTTTCTCTATCACGGCTATCATGTTATCATTTACCACAAACGGATCTGTGAAGGCGTTTATGACAATGCCTGCCAGTTTCTGTTCACTTTTCTTGAAATATGAAACGGCAGTCATGAATGAATGGCTGACCTTGGAAAAGTTATCCCCATATTCACCCAGCTCTTCTTCGGAGGTAAAAACCGGAAAATAGAAATCATCACCGTTCTGCAAGATGTCAGGAACCATTCTGAGTACGTTTTTAGTGGTAAAGGTTGAATTAATAATACTGTCAGGATCATTCTTTGATTCCTCAAGCATCTTCTTGATCTGTTCCATGTCTTCATCAGAGAAGATCGCATTACAAGGAATGATTATTTCACTTTGTGCCAATGTGAAAAGCAGTTCAAAGAAATTGTCTTCATTCATTTCCTCTTTCAGTTTTGTGATTGCTTCCTTAATCATGATTTTAACCTCGCTATATATTCATTATATATTACAGAACTGTTTCAATATATAGCTATTATGAGTACAGCGTTAATAATTATTTCCGAACAATATTCCACCATGTCTCAAAAATGTCTCAAGTTTGTCTCAAATCTGTCCCAGAAATGTCTCATATTTGTCTCATTGTCCACCATCACGGTGGAAAACAGTTATTTTAGATCCCATTTTTCATTTGCCTTCTGCAGCAGGAGATCTATGGTCTCCTTACTTATGGCAGCTATCTCACTATATTGGAAATCAACAGCGCTGCCATCTTCATTAATCATGATCTGATAATTCACACCATCAACAGTAAGAGATGCCCCATATTCATAACCGCCAAGTACCTTTGGCCAGATAACCAGGAAATCGGTAAACGGGTTATTGTCTAATGAAGGTAATCCAACACTCATGTTACCGGTAAAGGAAAGATAATCAGGATATTTAACACTGTAGTCATAACCTTCTGCATCAACATGCATATATCTTGGTACGATCCAGCTTGATAGTTCATTCTCTTCCATCTCGTTAATGTATGAACCATACTTCATGTCACGCCATGCATACCAGAAGATATTGAACAATATGAAAACTGATAACACCAATGTTATTACTTTTAATACTTTTCTGTTTCCCGTTTTCATACTCTTCCCTCCAACATAATTGTAAGAGCAGTCCACCTTAACAACCAACTGTCTAAACCTTTAAGAAATCATTAAGAAATCAACTGAAGGAAATTTACAATCAGTTCAATTTTCAGATATTGCATCAGTCAATGTATTATTACTTTGAATTAAGAAAACCACTTCCGTAAGCAGTTTATGGCATGGAAGTGGTCTGTTATTCTTATTTATATTAGTATTTTTGCTGATACGTGAATCCGAATTGTGAGAGTCGGTAGCGTTTATCAACGATAGTTAGTTTTCTTATGTCCGTATAGTCGAGCCATCTTACCAAGTCACCTGTAGCAAATAGCACATCTCCGTCAACATAAAAAATAATCTTTTCCCTACTCCCATTCTTTTCCACAGAAAACGTTCCTGCTTCATGCATACGGGTTTCATACCCCTTACGCGAATATATATCAAAATGGTTCCCACTGATAATCAGTTCTGAATTCTCCATTTTAAGCTCCTTTGGTGTAAAAAAATTGTCATCCGGAGAATAATAAACCATCACGAGTTTGTATGTTCCATCCAAAGAACGATTCGGTAAGTCTGCTATCTCAGCTTCCCTTGCTTTTCTTTTATCTCTTATTTCTTTAATTCCTTTAAAGAATCCTATAATACCCATAATAAGCCACCTTTCGATTTCGTTATTAATTACACAGACTAATAATCAACTGTGTTATGAATACTTCACATTAGTATTGGCAGTCACAAACATGATTATGATAAATACAACCGTAGAACCTATTGTAGTGATCAGCTGAATCTTTTTAACTATATTGTTACTTACACCAAACAATAACAGAATACTGGTAATGATACTGACAATCGCAAGAGCAATCTCTAAATAATACAGAAAAGTATTATCAGCCATGTTAAGCCTGTCAACAGGACTTCTGTGCCATTCACGCACCTCTCCATTTGACATCATGGCCTTATCTGTATAGATACTTGTATTCAGAACAACATAATATGCAATGTTCAGAATAATTGATAATATATTCACCAACATTATAATTCACCTCACATGTTACTTATCTATTTAAGAAATTTACTCCTGCGGATGTGACTGCAGGTATTCTGTCAGGCCAGGCACAAAGAGACTCTTTCTACCAAGGCCAGGTGTTCTGAAAATGTATGCCGTGCCATCGTACTCATCATAGTTAGGGAAGGCTGCCTTGAAAACAGCTTCTGAATATTCGTTGGCAGGCACTATGTAGTCAATTTTCTCACCATTCTCACGGATGCCAACTGAAGCGTACATCAGATCAACATCTCTTGTCTCAAAGCCTTCCGGTAAGATTGCCTTCATTCTTGCGGACAGCTCTTTGGATGTAGGCTCATCTATGGAATTGAGAATTCCTATACCAAACTTGACGCCGGCTGCCTCATACTCCTTGTAATCAAGGAATAATATTTCCATGTCAGTCATGCCATCATAAGATAGTAATTCCCTGTGGAGTGTATCATATAAACCGTCTATATCATCTATTTCAGCTATCTTTGCCAGTGCTGGAACAGCCTTTTTATCAGCTTCCGTAACAGTAGATCCCGTCAGATTGGTGGTGTCAGACAACACTGCTCCAAGTAGCAAAGTGGCTGTCTGTTTATCTATTTCCACGCCATAGTTCAGGTAGTTAAGCCATATGATGGTGGCTGTAGCACCTATTGGTCTAGCATCATATAGTACCTGCTGACCGGTAGTTACACTGCCTATGCCATGGTGATCTATGACACCTACTAAATTAGCCTCAGACATGCCTGCAGTAGCCTGCAGATATTCACTGTGGTCTACCAGAAAGATGTTTTTGCCAGTGGCATCTTCAAGTACAGGCGGTGCTTCAACACCAGCCAGTTGTAATATGTATTTTGATTCATTATTAGGAGTACCGTTAGCTGCGGCCTGGGCATCGTAGCCTAAAGCCTTTAAAAGTCTGGCATATGCGATGGCACTACAGATGGTATCTGAGTCTGGGCTCTTATGACCGATGACATAGATTGGGCCATCATTAACCTGCAGCTTTGCGATGCTTTGTCTGTTGAGCTCCTGTAAGTCAGACATCTGTTGTCTTACTTCCTGGGCTTCCTTGGTTCCCTGGGCTACACCCTGAGATTTACCATAATAGAAGCCTGCAGTGCCTACTAAGCAAAGGGCCAGAAGTATTAATATGATTTTTACAGTATTGTTTTTCATATTTCCCTGTATGGTGTTTATAAAAACCGAAACACCAAAAATCCTTTCATTATGAATCGTGATTCAATACATCCTTATTGTCATTTACCTCACAATTACGATTATATTCTACCATTTCCCAGGCCTGCTTATACCAATATTATTTCTGTAACATAAAAAGAGGTCTTTCGACCTCATTATGAAACATTAACTCTGCTCTTCCTCATTTATGTTCATATGCATTATGTTGCGGTACTTTGAACCAATTGTTCTTTCCAGTTCAAACGGTTCACCCGGCAAAACAGGATACTGATCAATGAATTCTCTTAGCCTGTTCAGTTCTTCATCCGTTAATGTAAATGAGAAGATCTTACTGTTATCATCCACATGTCTTGAGTTTCTTACTCCTATTACAGCGGCAGCTACGGCCTTCTGTTGTAAGATGAACCTTGTGGCAACATGAGATATACCTACACCATGTTCACAAGCTATGTGTTACAATACTATAGAAGTATTTGACAAATGCTTATCAGGGGTACGTATACTTTTTATGGATAACACTAAGATTATTAGATTCAGAAGCCTTATATTTCAGTCACTTCCGGAAATGTGGAGTTTCCAGATCATCACAGCCATTGTCATGTCAATTCCTGTTTTAATCGTCAAGGAACTAATTGGTATTGTCATTAATTCATCCGGCAGTGCCTTTACCAGTGCCAACTTCATGGATTTCATTCTGAGCTGGCGCTTCCCGGTATTTCTTGTCTTAGGAATAGTATTAATAATCATCTTCATCATCATGGAGATATTTGCTCAGATATTCTTAACTAACGATATTCTCAAAGGAAACAGAGCGATGGTTAAGGATGAAATAATAAAGAGCTTCAAATCCATACCATCATTCAGAAATACTGCCGGAATACTAATATTTCTGTTCATCTTCTTAGCAGTGCCACTGTGTGGCATAGGTTTTTCCATAAGTCTTACCAGAACACTTTACATTCCTAATTTCATCATGGATGTCGTAGAGGCAACCCCTTTATACGCGGTTCTATATAGCGTTGTAATACTGGCATTATTCATCATGGGCTTCAGATATATCTTCAGCCTTCATGCCATATTACTGGATAAGCAGACACCTTCTGAAGCCATGAAAACTTCAAAGGATATCATCCAGAAGCACCGTGGCCAGTTCATAAAGGAAATATTCAAGGATTTCATAATCATATTCCTGCTCATTTTCCTTGTCGCACTCATCTTCCGGGCAATACCTGAAAACCTGTTAACTGATGCAGCTGCCACATTACCGCAGGGTCAGAAGATCTATCCTGAAATGATTCTTAACAAGACAATAACGGAAACAGATAAGAACATTCTCTTTTACCGTTTCCTGTGTTCATTAACAGTACTAATGAGTGGTTACTTGATTTCAATTACTACTTTCTTATCAGCTTCATACCTGATGCTTAAGGTCACTAAGCTATACAGAGACTATACAACTGAACCACAAAAGATGTATCCTGAACGTCCTAAGAAGTCACGTTACTTCCTTAAGATAATACAGATATTGCTTGTATTTGTTATTGTCATTGTCTTATCTGTCATTATCGCAGTCATATTCAATTCTGAGTTTGACAGAAAAGAGCCTGTAAACATCATTGCCCACAGAGCCGGTGGAACAATGGCATCTGAAAACTCACTTGAGGGACTTTACGCAGCCATTGAGCATGACTGTTATGGCAGTGAGATAGATGTGCAGAGAACCAAGGACAACTACTACATCATTAACCATGACACTACCTTCAAGCGATTAACTGGTGTAGATAAGATGCCAAAGGACATGACCCTTGAGGAAATCATGGAATTAAGGATAAATGATACAACCGGTAACGGCAACCTTGTTAAGGTAGCCACCTTTGAGGAAATGCTGGATGTAATAAAGGGCAAGGAAAAACTGTTCATTGAACTAAAGGGAGAAAGTGCAGATCAGAAGACAGCCGATGATCTGATAGCCATTATCAGAGAAAGAAACTGTGAGAATGATGTAGCCTTCATTTCCCTCAACTACAGCATCATCAATTACATAGAAACAAACTACCCTGAATTTGAAACAGGCACCCTCTTCTTCATTGGCGTAGGTGACGTCACTCAGCTGAACTGTGACTTATTAATAATGGAGGAAGAGATCGCAACCGATACAAGAATTAACCTGATACATAATGCCGGCAAGAAGGCCGTTGTATGGACCGTTAATACTTCTGAAGGCATGTACCGTTTCCTTGACAGTAAGATCGACGCCATCATAACTGATGAAGTCATTCTCTCTGAAGAAACACAGGCCAAGCTTGATAATCGTAATGACTTACAGGTAATTCAGGACAAATGCGGTGATTTCTGGGATTAATACACTTTAACAAACAAAAATCAGAGGTTTTCACCTCTGATTTTTTATATTTATCATTGTTTTTTCTTTTCTCTTTCCTTACGCTTCTTACGACGCTGTTCACGGTTATTAGCCTCAGAAGCAAATACTTCAACAGCAGCGTCAACCAGCTCATCAGGCCACACTTCGCCACTTGTCACAGTCTCTGCCCATGGGCATAGTTTCTTGTAGTCAGAATCCAGTATGACTGTATATGGCGGACCGCAACGGTCATCTACAGCCATGTACAGATGTCTTCCCTGGCAGATCAGACTTGTTGGCCACTCAACATCCGGATCATCGACATGGTCATATATTTCCTTGGTTATTTCATACAGATCATGATTTGGCCCGCCACCTATCTCAGCTGTATACAGACCAGTCTCAGGATCATAACAGCACCGCCAGCCAATCCCCTTTTTAAATATCATATATTATCCTCCATAACTTCCAACTATCATCTAACTATATATTATCATTTTTGAATTACATAGCAGTAAAAAAACTCCCATAAGCTAAAAACTCATGGGAGTATCACTTCATTTATCAAACATTCCTGTTTTTTACAATACGTATTTTGAAATCAGATTATTTAACTTTGTAATGTCCACTGCTGTCTTAAAGTCAAACTGTAAAACGGCACCGTTGTTAAATGCGAGAATCAATTCACTGTCAATGTCCCATACTCCCGCAGTCTGTATTCCATAATACTGTACCTTGGAATATGGATAGGATATGTAGGAAACTTTCTTTCCTGTAAAGCCCTGGACATTTACTACAAAGATCCTTTTATCTGTAAAGATTACCTGATCTCTTACTGTCATAAATGCACATTCTATTATTTCTCCATCAACTAACAGTTCCCTGACTTCATTTCTGATTTCAGTTGGCTTTATTTCCCTTAAGTTAAATGTGTTGGCGTCAAAAAGAACATTGCTTGAAACTACCGGCATGATATTTACCTTCTTCCTTCCTTAATCATCCAAATGGTCAATTGCGTACTGTGCTTCATCAGCAGTAAACTGTTCACCATATTCAGAAACAAGCTGATCATAGATTGCGTCCTTAGACATGCTCATGGAAGTTTCATATGTCTTGGCCTTCATTAAGGCATTCTTGTTATAATCAGCTTCCAAATTATCTACGGCATATTGCGCCTCTGACTTGGTGAATTTTTCACCATAAGGAGATACCAGCTGATCGTATATCCCCTTCTTAGACATGTACATTGAAGTAGAATAAGTTTCCGCTTTCTTCAATGCGTTGTAATTATAATCAGCGTTCAGATGTTCAACTGCCCATTCAGCAGCGTCCTTAGGAAATCTTTCACCATACTCAGAAGTCAACTGCTGATAGATTCCTTCCTTAGACATGAACATTACATCAGAATATGTCTCGGCTTTCTTTAAAGCATTCTTATATTCTGTAGGCGGCTCTTCACCAAGAGAATATACTACCTTGATTTTTGAACCCTGTTTTACTGTAGAGTCCTTTTCCTTGCTTTGAGAAATGAAGCCACCATCTTCAACAGTATTGGAATACTCCTGAGTGAACTGTACTTCCA
Source organism: Erysipelotrichaceae bacterium (assembly GCA_017431405.1). GTDB lineage: Bacteria > Bacillota_I > Bacilli_A > Erysipelotrichales > Erysipelotrichaceae > RUG521. The sequence goes on from JAFRLB010000046.1 coordinate 13,259, forward strand.
CCTTATTTTCCTTTGCCCAAGCTTCGATCTCATCTGTTGTCATATTACTGAAGTCAACAACCGTGACTTTGACGCTTGTATCAGCATCTTCTGGTTTTGGCGTGGATTTAGAACCTCCGGTACCACCGCCGGCCAAACTGCCGATAACTCCCAAAATCACCAGGCCAATCAAAATCTTACCCAGTAATCCTGACTTTTTACCTGTGCTTTTTATCATAACTACCTACCTCCTAAAAAGCTGAATCAACTTTCCACTTTTCCAAATATCAGATCAGTGTCCATTGATTTCTACAGTTTAATAATCACACATAATGTGTACTAAAAAACTGCCACTTCATTAAGGGCAGTAATCATTAATTGTAAAACTAAACGCTATCTTTAATTACCAGCTTTGTTCCACACAAGCAGATATCTGTAATGTAAGCCATAACGGATTCCGGCTCCCGGAAGAAGTCTTTTTACTGTACTACGTACCTCATCCATCTTTGGAAGTTCATATGATACAGGTACATTCAATTCTTCACTGTTCTGGATGTTGTTCGCAGTTGATATTATCTTTGAAGGAATTACTCTGCCAATTTCAATTATCCAGTCCAGCAAACTTGAAGGCTTTGACAAGCCAACAATGATGAGTTTACCACTCGGTGAAAGGAGCGACTTTGCTTTCTCAATGGCTTTTACCATGTCCATGTGATGAATTGAGGCCACAAATATGATGGCATCAAACACCTTTTCAGTTGTATATTCCTCAAAGTCACAGCACAGAAACTCTTCTTTATCTGATTTACTTAATGCCTTTGCCTTTTCAATGCATGGACCATCAACATCAATGCCTGTTATCTTCTTATACCCATCATCAAGAAAGCGCACTAAAGAACCTTCGCCGCAACCTACATCAAGAATATTTGTGCAGTTGGTAACGGTTTTCTTAATCCACGAATAGTAAGCACTGTTGTGATTCCAATACATTTCCTTACCTGATCTATCTGTTAAAAGCACCTTTGATAGCGGCATGTTAAGAGCATAGAACATCGCTGCCATAAGGGCATACACTATCGCCTTAATCTTATTTCCGTTTTCCACCCTGTCAGTCTCCTTACAACAAGTATGACCATGAATATAGTAACATAGAAGAAAGAAAACAGGCCATCAAACTATGATTAATGACCCGTTATTATGACTATTCTATTGTTCAATGGTTGCCTTATAACCGTTTACCTTATCGCCAGTTATCTTTATATTATACGCTTCACCAAATGTAGCCTTTAAGGAAACTTCATCCATCTCTACTACATATTCCTCAGGATAGATATTCTCAAAGTTTGGTTGAAAGTACTTTGTCACAATGTTGAACTGCAGTTTCAGATCAACTGTTTCCGGTAGGCTTTCATGTACTTCCTTATTGATGCTCCAGAACAGCAGTTCATTCTTTTTAATTAATGAACCATTCACATTACTTATTCCACCGCTTTCCGTTTCGCCGTTAATGTTACTGTTAATTATGACCAGACCAATGTCTTCATTTATATCCAGCTGTATCTGCAGGCCTATTTCATCCTTAGTGAATCTTGGCCCGCTGTTGGAATTACTAATCACTATCGCAAACAAAACTACTAATAATGCGGCAACACCAACAATGGCTGTTACTAATCTTCTCTTCCTCATCATCTTTTTCTCCACGTCATGATTAATCCACCAATACAACCTAATAATATGATTGGTGCCACTCTTACAAATACAAACACAAAGCCATGAATGAAGGTGGCCGCAACTGCTGTTTCAGGATCATTAAGGTTCCAATCCATATAAAAATTATCTGTGACCGCTATGACAATGAATATCAGAATGATAACAGCGCTTACTACGGCAAGAGTCCACCTGAGAACCTTTGTTTTATTCCTTTCCCTGTTTGCCAGCTGTAAGTTAATTACTTCCAGTTTTTCAGAAATGGCCTTTAAATCATTAGGTTCAGTGATCTCAACATCATCACCTAATAACTTGCTTACACTACTGTCAAGTTCATCTGCCAGTTCAATGAGCATGCTTGAGTCAGGAACTGATAGACCATTCTCCCATTTTGAAACCGTCTGTCTTACTACATTCAGTTTAACAGCCAGTTCTTCCTGCGACAGTCCCTTCGCTTTTCTGAGTTTCTTTATGTTTTCATTTAACATGAAACTACCTCCTTGCCTTACAACCTGATTCTAAGGCCAGTAGAGCCGTTGCCTCAAGCAACGCAAATTAACATTCTGTTATTTACGCTAATCTTTACCGTATGTTAATTGGTTAATTCAATTCTAACATTAAAACAAATTGATTGTTAATGTCACTCATCTTCTTAAGGAATTCATAATGATCTTTTCCCGCAGTAAAAAGAAAGGCCTGTTATTTAGCCTTCCTTCATATTACTTATCATATGTAAGCTTTTCGGTATATTCCGGTAATTTTCTCTTCTTCTTAACAAAGATGATCAGCCATATTACTAATACTATGTCTAAGAATGCCAGGATGAATGGCACAAAGACAAGATTATCATTTATGGCAATGAACTCTTCACTTAATGAGAAATCATAGAGTCCATGCATTAACCAGGCAATCGCAAAACCAAACACTTTATAAAAAGAGTTGTCCTTTCTGATGGCCTTACCATGGAAGTAACCGATAATGAAGCCATAGCCGGCATGAGGCAGACAAATGCCACGGATAAGCACGACTGGAACACTAGCATCCAACATGTACAACAGAGTTTCCGGCAAGCCAAAGCCAGCACCGACAATTGTCATCAGTATTGCCATGTCGATCCATGAGCACTTATAATCACTGTTCTTCAATACCTTTCTGAAGGCAAAGTATTTGGATAATTCCTCCACTAACGCAATGACTATGAACATGCGGATTGCTCTGTAGAGTAAAGGGTTTGATTCCTGAAGGCCAAACAGTCTGGTTATGATGCTGGTCACAAGTGAACCCAATATAACAGGAAAAACAGATAATGCACCTTGTTTCAATGCCTCATCACATACCTTCTTAAATGCTTCTTCACCAGTGGCCTTATTCCTTAACCACCAGAACATGATCAGGATTGGTATGAAACTTACTACACACGCTATAATGTAACCCATTCAAATTACCTCCAAAAAGCTCTTAACAAAATATTACCACACCATTTAACAAATGGCTGACTTACATGTCCTTACCGGTGAAATGTTCTCTGGCCTTAAAAGCCTGACAGATCTGACCATAGTCACCCAATACCGTAACCCTGTCATATTTCCTTAATATCGTATCGGCATGAACATCGGCCGGTTTTTCTCCTGCCGGTTCATCTAACAGTACAATGATGCCATAGTTGCTTTTCAAGCCACTGTCCTGAATCTTCTTATCCTTAAGATTATCAGGGACATGCTTCAGATAAACGCTGGCCAATGTCTTACCGCCAAGATTATCAATCACCGTTAACGGGTTATAGTCATTTTCCTTAACCAATAAACCAATCAAGCCTTCCAATACTCTGTCGGCAAAAGCAGTTACTACCGGTATGCGGAATATGATTACCATAACCACAAATACTGCTATTGGCATGGCAACATCATACAGGATGTTGGTTATTTCAGACTGGCGGAATGAAAAGAAGATGTTTACGAACGCAGAAACAAAGGTGATGTTGAAGACATAGCCGAACATCATTGTGATCTTTGCCAGTCTTCTTCTCTGTCTGGTAGAAGTAACAAGTTCACTTTCATCAGTAGTATAACCGCTGCCTGTTAAAAGTGATACTACCTGAAAGCTGGCCTTTTCCTTATCAAGGCCGGTAAAACGAAACAGAATCGTAAATACTTCCGCAATGATCAGATATAAGATAATTATTAACGCAAATAATGTAAACGCACTGAAAACCGGCATGTCATATCCCCCCCCTGACCTTTTTATTCTAACACGAAAAACCTCTTAACACTTTAAATACAAACAGCATGCTCTAAGGAACATGCTGCCGCAACAAAAACAGATATCACCATTTCACGATGGTGTTTTATTCTGCTCATAAGTTTCATATGGATATGATAAGGTCATAGGAAAATGTTATTATATATGTGCAAAAAGAAGAGGAGTTTTATAAATGTCAAAAGCGCAGAAATTATGGCTTCTGTTTACTACTGCCTTTACGTCAAGTGCAACAGCCAATTCAGGTTACGCAATACTAAGCGTAATGAAGAATCTGTTTGTCTATAAGCATAAGTGGTTTACTGAAGAAGAAATGAATGACTACATCGGTCTGGCCCAAAGTGCTCCTGGTGCCATGGCCGTTAACGGTGCCGTAGTTGTCGGCTACCAGATTGCGGGAATTATTGGAGCTGTTGTCGGCATATTAGGCATAATCATTCCACCAATCATCATAATGGCCCTGGTAACCATTTTCTATCAGTACATCGTAACAAACGTCTATGTCAGAATGTTCATGGAAGGCATGCAGGCTGGCGTATGTGCCTTATTATTGGATGTTATCATCGGTTTGTTTACCAGTGTTACCAAGGAAAAGACAATTTATCCTTACATACTGGTAATAGCCGGCTTCATATTTGTTAAGTTCACTGATTTCTCAGTATTCTATCTGGCTCTTGGCTGTATTGTTGCAGGGATAATTAAAACCCTGATAATGAACAGAAAGGCAGGTGCATAAGATGTTATTACTTGAAATCGCATTTGTCTTCATGAAAATAGGTGCTCTGGCATTTGGTGGGGCTTACGCATCCATAGCCGTAGTTGAAAAACAGGTTGTGGAAATCAGTCAGTGGATGAGCTACGCTGAATTCTCAGATCTCATTGCCATTGATGAAATAACTCCTGGACCGATCATCATCAATGCCGCAACATTCGTCGGCATGAGAATGGCTGGCTTACCTGGTGCCATTGCCGCAACACTTGGTGCCATTACACCGCCGGTAATCATTACTGCCTTGCTGATTTTACTTTACCGTAAGTATAAGGAAATAAAGATCGTCGGCAACATCTTGTTTGCCTTAAAGTGCATGGCATTATCAATGGTCATTTCAACATTTGTTTCAATGACCTTATCAACCGTATTTGGCGGCCAGGCCATAGCCGTTAACAACGTTAACATCCTGTTAACAGCCATGGCGATTGCTTCATTCTTCATCTTAAAGAAGTACAAGCTTAACCCTGTATATGTCATGTTGGCATGCGGGGCCATCAATCTGGCATTCAGCTTACTTGTCAGATAACTTCCATAAGCACACAAAAGGCATGGATCTTAACCATGCCTTTTTTCATTATTCTATGATCTTATTCCAGATGCCATCGGAAAGCTTGCCGAGTCCATTTGACAGTAAGCCCTTCTGTTTACCTGTTTCGGCAGCTATCTGCTGAGCTGCCTTGGTTCTGACATTATTGCGTAAGGCATTACTCAGCTTTTCAGAAATCTGACCTGCCTGCTGCTTACCCAGCAATTCTGAAGATTTTTTAGTCGCTTCCTGAGCTATCTTGGTCTGTTTGGAGTTCCAATTCAGCTTAGTATTTGACAGTCCATGTTCAATTCCCGTACGGGTTGTCCCCTTTAAAAACCCTCTTACAAAACCTTTCCCCGCGCTTTTACCTTCTTCAGCGTTTTGCAAGGCTTCCTTAATTCCATCGCCTACACCATTAGCGGCATATTTATAACCGATTTTATTAACACTGTCCTGTGTTATATCTATGGTGGTCTTGGTGATTGTTTTTAACAGAGTTTTGCCAATTGACTTTCTATTGATCAGACAGTCCATGAAATCCCCGGCAAGATTTCGGTTGGCGATGTATATGTACTTTATCGGCTTTCCATTACCAAGGGTCAGGACATCAACGATATCCATGGCAAAATCTGCACCCCACTGTGTCCACTCAAGACGGTCGACTATTTTATCATACTCATTACCATATTCCTGCCATTCCTGTCCTTCAATTTCTGCCCTGGCACGTTCTTTGGAAATGTACTCTTTCATCTGTTCATCGGAAAGATCGTATTTGCCATGTTTCTCACCGAACTTCCGGCTTCTTTCCATCTGTTTCTCCATTTCCTCGAGTTCTTTCTTTTGCTTTTTATTCCATTCATCCATATCCTTATCAAAAGCAGTTTCCCGGTTCTTAAGTTTTTCCATCTGCCTGTCAGCCCACTCACGATCTGAAATACGCTGTCTTTCCCATTCAGATAACCGGCTTTCATCAAGAATGGACTTGCCATCATCACTTTCCCATACTCCTTCATCTTCATTCCAGATATACTGTCTTTCAGCATTTGTTGCCGGATCGCGGATGATTCTGCTCTTAGGTACAACAGGTGGGGTGTTCTTTACAGCTTTCTTTACTGACTCCTTTTTATCAACAGATTTCTTACCGCCAAACCCGGAGAAAATAGCCAGTATTATCATTGCGACCGTTCCAGCCAGTGTAGCCATTTTAATTTCCTCATCAGTCATCGGATCAATGAAATTATGGTAATACTGGACTATCAGTGCCGGAACCGCAAACCATATCAGGTAGAAAAAGGCTGTTAATATCTTCTTCATGTCAGCCTACCTTCTTTCCGCAATGCGGACAGAATGCCGCACCTTCAGGCAGCTTTTCCCCGCAATATGGACAATAAGCATATTTACCGTTCTCTTTTTCTTGCTTATCCTGCGGGTAAAATTCATCTCCCGTATACTTATTCTTTATCGGCTTACTGGCGATTGGTTTCCATAAGGGCATTATCTCGTCAAAATCTTCATGAAGAAGACAGATCTCACCGTCAGGAAAAACGGTATACCACTGATGCTCTTCAAGAGGAAAATCCTTATCCAGATGGGCAGCCAGTAACATCATTTCGGCATAGCTGAATTTTGTTCCGTCATCAGCGCTTATCCATTGTGAGCAGACATCTGACGCCCTGTCCATGGCTCTTGTAAAACTTCTAAAACCCTCCATGTTATTCCCCCTTATTACCTTTTCTGGATATGAAAAGTCCCAGCACGACAAACATGCCAATAAGCATTGGGATTGCCGACTGACTGTCCGTTAATCCTGCTATATTACAAGCCATGCCAACAATATATATGATCATGATGAACATTACTGAATATATTACGTTTTTCATGGTAACCAGATTAACCTTTTTTTGCATCCGGGCAATGCTCAACAATGTATTGGTAAACAAAGTCAAAATCTTCATCACTTACATATACGTGGTTGCTGAAGAAACTTCCCTTTAGAATGATCAGATGGTCATTCAGTTTTGGCTTAATGGTTTTGATGTTTTCAAAATGCGAGTACAATGAACCACCTGAGGCAGACAGTAAACCGGCCGCCGTTGTTGTACGGTTCTTGGTCTTTAATCCAACAAAAGTTGTCAGTATTTCAAGAGCCTTAGCCTTTTCACTTTTAATCTGTATGTGGTCAATTCCTGAATCATCCATTTCAAATAACACCGTATATTTACCGTTATTAGCCTTGGTAACGATCCAATACGCCGGTATAGAAATAATAATGAGTATGGCAAGTACCAGTAACATCATTTTTACAGATGCCCTTAATGTCTCTAAATCATAACCTTCTATCAGATTAATGATGAACATGAGCATGTATACTGCCATTGCCGAAATGCCTAACACCTTCCATACTTCCAATAGCAGGAAGAAACTCTTTAACATTGGTAGTTCATATACCCAGCGGTACTTGCCACTGGTATCCTGTATGATGCTGGAATTAGCAGTTTCTTTTTGTGTCATGGTAAACCTCCCTTTAAGAAAAACAAAACATTTGTAAGCATGTCCTACAAACTCTTTCTTTTAATAAATTGTTATATACCTCTTATGACACAATTATACCTAATGAACATATCACAAGTATATAGATTTATCTGTATCATTTTCACAAACATTCATATTCTGCTCCATAACTCAAACAAAAAGAGCACTAAGTGCTCCTTTTCTCAAGTGGGGATTAAATATACATTATTCATAAAAATACTTACTATAAAATGTAATTTTATAGTAAGTATTTTACTTGTTTATATAAAAAGGAGCATATGCTCCTTAATCAGTAATCAGTATTTACAAGCCTCAACATTCAGCATGTCAGCCAGGATCTCAAGTTCCTTTTCATAGTCGCCATATACAACTACGAAGTGAGGTTCCCAACCTTCCCTGACACTTCTGTTGATGATTTCTTCGGCGTTGTTATCACATTCAACAACTAATGAAGTGCCTAAGAACTGCTGAGGCTTATCCAGGATCTTACCTGTTGTTAAGAAGAAACGGAACTTGCCTTCAGGAGTTCTGCCGATTCTGAAGACTGTTGCTCTTTCAGATTCACGGCAGCCGAATTCCATGGTCGGACCAATGTGACGGTTACAGTGTTCGCCAACCATTGCCCCGGTGTCCTTTCTGGCTAAGGAACAGGCAGCTGTACCGCAATGCCAGAAGGAAATGGTATTTTCCTGTTCATTCATTGAAACCGGATCACCAAAGAATACCGGTGTATTGCTTAACTTCATGCCCAGATACATTGATAAGGCACCATACCCATCAGTTTCACAGCTTGAGGCAATGCCCTTGTCATTCAACATGGCTAATACGGCACATACAGGTGTGCCAAATGAAGTAAAGAAGTCAGGCCAACAACGTGATGCCAGGGCACCGATACCGTTACTCTTAACATATTCATCATAAGCCTTATACAGTCTGGCAAAATCCAGTCTGTTCTTTTCAGGTGTCTTTTCCAAGCCATTCATGGCCTTCATGGCATCCTGCAGGTATTCTTCACATTCTTCATTACTGTATGATAATGCCTTATTAATCAGTTCTCTGGCTTCAATTGATTCAAGATGAACACCAAAGGTATCCAATAATTCCAGATCCAATGCTCTGCCAAAGCCAAAGCCCTGAGGAGTATGACCGATGGCAGCCATCTTCAAGTGTTTCATTTCAAAACGTAACTTAGCTGCTCTGACTGTTGCGCCAACCTTTTCAATGACCTTTTCTTCCTTTGGTGCACCGAATACATAGGTAAACGGTTCTTCACGGAAATGTCTGATCGCATTGGCTGCCGAGTAAGCACCGGTTAAGGAATTAAGTCTTAATCTTCCGCCGTCAATTACCGGCTCTCTTAATGTCCATAATAAGATCGGTACATCCTTGAAGCGGTGTAACATTTCAGAGGCATATGCCGCATTGGCGAAGGTAACGTTCTGTAAGACGATCAAATCAGGATCAATTGTCTCCATGAAGGCCTGTAACTTGTCAACTGACAGTAACATTTCCTCAGGAACTCTTGTGTCCTCACCAAATGAACGTAATAGTTCAGCAGAATCATCAAATGCCTTCTGAGCACTTTCCAAATGGAAAGTAGGCACGCCTATTGGCAAATAGGCTATCTGAAACTGTTTCATAACACTATTCCTCCAAAACTCTAGTAATAAAGTTCCTTATTAGGACCAATTACACCAGGGAAAGCTCCCTGTTTCATTAACGGTTCTCTCTCCGGATGAGAGATTACCCACTTGTTTTTCAGTAATAATAACCTGGCTTCCTTATTACCCTTGGCAAAAGCTTCATCTCTTGCGGCTTTTTCCTCATCGCTTAAAGGTGTATTTGTACCTCTTGGTAAGATGATGACATCACGGAAACCTTCGTCACTTACTCTTAATGGTGATAAGTGAAGTGTTGTTTCAAACATTTCAAATACTATGCCCTTTTCAATGTAGAATACTTCAGCCTGATCAATTGAGTAGGTATTATCCTTGCCAATATCCCAACTGTGACCAAGTACTAACATGAAGTCAGTAACGGCTACGTTTATTTCTGAACCCTTATGGTACTCAAAGCCGTTATAGGTATTGTTACGGCCATTACAGTAACCAAATTGAATCGGCATGCCGCCATATAATACTTCACCTACTGTCTTGAATACTTCAAGCTCTTCCATTTCCTTAACACTTGGAACATAGATGTTTCCACTTTCAGGAATTGGCGTATTATTTTCCATATAGCTGATCAATTCATCAACATCCAGCTTTTCGACAATACGGCCATATGTTTCAAACTTCTTATCTCTGATGTCATAGATCTCGACATCGTTCTTCTTTCTTAGTTCCTCAATTCTGCCCATCTCTTACCACCTTTATCGTTGCGCTGAAGTCTTCCTTGCCAATGCCCATCTCCATGGCCTTGTCATATACTCTTACCGCATTTTCTTCACCAGGCATCTTTACGCCGCTTTCTTCAGCCAGCTTTAAACAAAGATGAACATCCTTATGTTCATTTTCAATTGAGAAGGCTGTTGTAAAGTCTTCCTTAGCCAGTACTTCCTTCTTGGAATCAAGATACCAGTTACCAGCACCGCCATAGGAAATGGCTGTAGCGTATTTTTCAATGTCAATGCCATTGGCCTTAGCCAGTGTTAATGTCTCATTAACGCCATTCTGTATCTGTGATACTAAGGCATTGTGACAGATCTTCATGACTAAGCCCTTGCCATTATCACCCATGCGTATGATGTTTTCACCCATGTAGGCCAATATTGGCTTCATGGCTTCATAGTCTTCAAGACTGCCGCCGACATAGATGCCTAACTTACCGGCAATGGCAGCCGGCTTGCTCTTGACTACCGGTGCATCAATAAATGAAGCACCTGTAGCCTTTACCTTTTCACTTATTTCAACAGAAACACTTGGATCAATGGTACTCATGTCGATGCATGTCTGTCCTTTGTGCAATACCGGAATGATTTCCTCATATACCGCCCTACTGTGCTCTGACTTAGGAACCATGGTAATGAAAACATCAACGTTTTCAGCTACTTCCCTGGAACTCTTACAGGCAATTGCACCAACCTTTCCAGTTTCTCTACCTGTTTCTGATTTAAATCAAAAACATAAACCTTATCATCATGCTTGTGAATGATGTTTTCACACATTGATTCACCCATGATGCCCAATCCAACAAAACCAATTTTCATTATTTCTTCCTTCACTAATTCTTTATTTTAAATGCATTATTCTTATCCCACAGACGGTCATAAGACAGGCCGGTTACCTTTTCACAGACTCTGATTTCCTCATCTGTGATAATTGAATCATCTTCACCTTTTCTTCTGGCTATTTCCTTACGGACAATCTGGAATTCTTTCTTTGTAACAGGGAACTTCATGGTAAACAGCAATGTAATTATCATGAAGATGACCTGAGTGAATACGAATATCAGCGCAATGCCACGTTGGGTTGATAACGCCTGACGGGCACCTGAAGCAGCCAGAACTTCGTCATAACCGACCATTGCCAATAATACACCTATCAGGGCACTTGTCAACCCGGCAGCCAGCTGACGGGCAAATGTTGCCATTGATGAACAGGTTGACGGACGGCTGATTGAAGTGATCAGTTCATCAACATCGGCGATGTCAGCCAGGATGGCAAAGATACTTGTTGAAGTACCGGCCATACCCAAGCCAACTATGAATGCCAGTATCAGAATAATGGTAAAGTTAGCTCCTTCATAAGAGAATGCCAGCATGGCCAGTGTTGCCAGGATCCTTACCGGTGTACCAGCTAAAATCGGGAATTTCTTACTTGTCTTTGCCATTATAGGCCCAAACAGCAACATGCCCAAAAACTGTGCTATCAAAAGAACACCCATCAAAATGGTGAAGTTACCACCGCCATAGGCATTCAGAACATCATCAATGTAGTAAACAGCCAGACCTGTTAAGAAGTCTGCTGCACCCTGCCCGAAAATGAACATTCCTGTTAATAAGCGGAATGAGTAGCTCTTGAATACAGTAATTGATTCTGTGAAAGCTTCCTTCATGGTGCTTTCATGCAGATTCTTGTCTCTTTCCCATGTCCCCAGGAATGTCAGGAATACTGATACAAAGAAAATGACTGAGAACAGGATGGCAACGACCAGATACTGTGTGGCATTGGTATTATCCCTTATCATCAATGTTGGTATCAAACCAGCTATGATTGCACCGAATGATGAGAATGCCATACGGGTTGCTGAGTATTTGGCTCTTAAGGTATAGTCATCAATCATGTCAGGCAATAAACCGTTATAAGGTACCATGACAATGGTTGCTCCTGTTGAGAATAACAGATACATTACAACATAGAATATATACTGTCCAACAACACCACCTACCTTAAACGGTATCCACAAGGCAATGAAGCTGATAGCTGAAGAAATGGCTCCAAATAACAGCCAGAATCTCTTTGAGCCGTATTTTGACTTTGTACGGTCGGCGATTGCCCCCATGATAGGGTCATTAACGGCATCCCAGACCTTACCGATCAGCGGTATTGTTCCAGCTAATGCTGGTGGCATGCCTAATGCCTTAGTTAAGAATACTGTAAAGAATGTGCCGATGACTACGAAAGCGCCGCCACCATAGATATCCGCAAAGCCGTAACTGATTCTGGACCATAGACGCTCTTCGCGATGTTTCTGTTCTCCCATTTTAATAATCCTCCTCTGATATTATTTTCTGCCACTGTTCAAGTTTACTTCCCTTACGGACAAATACCGGTGGGTACCCTATTTCTGATTCAATTTCATAGGTTCCTTCGACATATTGTTTTCCACTGAACAGATGAATCCATTCGTCTTTTGGCAGCTTTACAAATCTCTTATTTGCCCCTTCCTTATAAACAGGAGCTACCAGAATATCCCTGCCTAACAGATATTCGGTCTTTTCAACATATGCCCACTCTTCATCGTAGTGATAGAAAATCGGACGCATTACCGGTGTTCCCTTTTCCGCGTTCTCTTTTACTAACTTCTTAAGATAATCCTTTAAAGAAGCATGTATCTTACTCATCTTAGCCATTTGAGCCTGTGTTTCTTCATCTGCGTCAAACTGAACGTCATTTACCGGCTGGTTACCTTCATGAGTTCTTAATAATGGTGAGAAGGCGTTCATTTCTTCCCAGCGCATTAATAATTCCTTGCTACGCTTCATGTGCATGATGGTCGTATAGCCCCCGGCATCGGAATGAGTAACCCCAAAGCCGCTCATGGCAAGTGACAATGTTGCCGGGATTACTGATGGCAAGCCATCATCGATTGACCAGTCAACGTGCTGATCACCTGTCCACATCATGGTTGAATGCTTCAGAGTACCGGTATAACCTGCTCTGGTAAAGAAGAAGATCTCATCCTGCTTACCACATTCTTCAATCGCTTCCCTGTTCATTCTTGCCCAGATTGCCGGCCATTCATTATGAATCATGGCCGCATCTTCGCCGCTGTATAATACGGCATCAACCGGCAGATACTCACCGAAGTCAGCCATCCAGCCGCTTAAGCCAAATTCAATCATGTTCTTCTTTATCAGGTTCTTATACCACTGATAGGCTTCAGGATTGGTGAAGTCAATCATGGCGGCCGGGAAAGTGGTAATGGTTACCAGGTAATCCTTTCCTTCCCTGTCCTTTACGCAATAGCCCTTTTCACTGGCTTCCCTGTAAATGTTTTTTTCAATGGCCATGAACGGGTTAATGTAGCCTAAGAAGTGAACACCCTTTCCCTTCCATTCGGCTATCTTCTTATCCAGATCAGAATACAGTTCTTCATCCCATTGCCAGTTCCACATTACCTGATAGCCAAAGCCGGTTCTTCTGCAACCACACCAGTCCTGAGACCAGATCCCGCATACCTTTATGCCGCTTTCCAGGGCCTTCTGTAATTTCTGCTCAAGTATTTCAGTGCCACCCTGCATGGCTAATATTGTTCCATCATAGATCCAGTCAGGCAGATTCCTCTGTCTGCCCAGCAATCCTGTAAGTTTCTCAGAGATCTCCTCAAAACTGTTTCCTTCTTCCATGATGATGGAAGGAGCTTCTTGGAAATGCAGAACCGTTCTGTCCTTATGCCGGAAATCAAATTCAGCATATGCTCTGGTATCGGCGTGCAGGTAATAACCGTCACTTGAAACAAAGGTAGGCTGAACATAATATGATTCATACTTTTCAAATGGCAGGACCTTTTCCGGTTTCTTGCCGAAAAGCTTTTCTCTGATTATCTTTGAAGAAATGCGGGAAGTGTTCTGATGCTCAGCTACCCAGATCCTTACTTTCTGACCCTTTAAGTCAAATTCAGAATAGGTTTCCCCGCAGCCGTAGATATGTTCATTTTCACTTGCCGGTAAGACGATCCAGAAACGGTTATAATCAGTGCCGTCAACAGCTTCATAATCAACATGAACCTTATCGTCAGTTTCTCTGATATTTAATCTGTGATGCTTATTCTGCTCATCACGAAAAAGAAGACTGAAACCATCTTCCAGATCTTCCGTTAACTCTCTTACCAATTTCTGTCTGTCTGAAACCTTAGTATTATAACGAAAGCTGCCGCGGTTCATGGTGAAATTATTTCTGCCATGACCTATGGTAAGCCCAGCTTTCTTCCATTTTTCTAAAATCATTGTGGTACACCCCCTGATGAATGATTTCGTTATTATGTTTCATTTTTTAGCCATAATCATTATATCATAGGACTTTATTCATTCACCTAGCTTTTTCACAATTTACCATTAGAAAAAGGAGGCATTTTCATGCCTCCTTCTGATAAACTGTTCAGATTATAATAATGCCTTTACGCAGGCTTCAACATCAGCCATGTCAGCTGTTGGTTCAAATCTGGCAACTACGTTACCTTCTCTGTCGATGATGAACTTGGTGAAGTTCCACTTGATGTCGCTCTTCTTGTCCCAGTCAGGATCAGCTTGCGCAAACATCTTTTCCAGTAACTCCTTGAATGGATGTTCATTGAATCCTTCAAAGCCCTTCTGAGACTTCAGGTAAGTGTACAGTGGCAATTCATTTTCGCCGTTGACATCAGCCTTCTTCATCTGTGGGAAGGTTGTATTGAAGTGTACGGTGCAGAATTCATGAATCTCTTCATCTGTACCAGGAGCCTGAGCACCAAACTGGTTACATGGAATATCCAGGATCTCCAGACCCTGTTCATGATAGTCGCGGTACATCTGCTCAATTGGAGCATACTGTGGGGTAAAGCCGCAGCCGGTAGCCGTATTAACTACCATGATGACCTTGCCCTTGTAATCAGCGAGATTCAGTTGTTCACCTGTTCCGGTTGTAATAATGTAATCGTAAATCATGTTTCCTCCCTATGATTTTGTGTATTAATTAAGCTTTATTGAACTTTTCCTTACCCTGACGGCATCTTGGACACTTCCAGTCAGCCGGCAAGTCTTCAAAGGCAACACCGTCATGTTCCGCCGGGTCATAGACATAACCGCAGATTGAACATACATATTTACCTGTAGCTTCCTTCTTTGTGAAGTCAAATTCTTCAAAAATGGTTTCTACTGGATTATCAAGATCCATTACTCTCTTAGCCTCTAAGTTTTCATAACCCTGAGGAGTATGAGTGCCGCAATATACGGTTGGATGATTCTTAATGAATTCACGGACATTGTCCAGTGTCTTTCTGGCTTCATTTACATCGTCATATACTACTGAAAGCTTATTGGCATATAAGGCTTCATCAACATAGGTAATGTCGCCATGCAACATGTAGAATAAGCCGTCATTTTCAACGATGATGATGCTGTTGCCATTGGTGTGGCCCTTAGCCTTGATGAAATGAATTCCTTCAGCGATCGTCTGACTGGCCGGGAAATTATAATATGGTCCATCAGTGAATTCTACAGATACTAAGTTGTTAATTCCCTGTAATTCAGCTGCTCCAATCTCTTCAGCATTGACATAGATCTGAGCATTTGGGAATGAACGTAATTCACCTGAATGGTCATTATGCTTATGAGTTAACAGAATCTTTGTGACCTGCTCAGGCTTATAGCCCAGCTTCGCGAAAGCTTCCATGTATGAGCAGATGTCCTTGCCGGTATAGATAACTGATTTTTCATCAGGTGATTCTTCCGGTGTACCGGCTGGTAAACCCGTATCTACCAGGATTACTTCCTTGCCTGTATCAATTAAATAGTTCTGTAAGCTGCCTCTGTATCTGATGTTTGGATCAAAGTTACCGCCTTCACCCCCAAAGGCAAACGGCTGAGAATAAAAACCGTGGTTTCTGAATTTAACTGCCTTAATTTCCATGTATTATTTCCTCATTATTCTTTCTAAGACTAGTTTATTATTTATTATTATTTTCATCAATTACTTTTTTTTCTCAGGCAGTATTTCACTTACCGCTGCTGAGACAATAACCATTACTGCTCCTGCCCAGCCAAGTGCATTCATTGGTTCATGTAATAAGACAGCTGAACACAATACTGATACGACTGGCTCAAGATAGCCCAATATGGCAACGGTCTGGACCGGTAAAAGAGCCATGCCGCTGAAATAGAGGCAGTAGGCAATGCCGGTATGAACAATGCCCAGCATTAATATGATCAATATGGAAACGGTATTGACTTCAAGAGCTGTTCCCATGTTCTTAATCAGGGCATATGGAAAGATCGTAATGGCTGAAACCAGTAATTGAACAACCGATCTGTCCATGGCGGAAATGTCCTTAAGCTTTCTGTTACATAAGACAATGACCACAAAACATGCGGCAGCTAGTGAACCTCCCATAAGCTGAAGACTTATGGGCTTCTTAAGAAGTTTGATATTTAAGCTTTGTTCACCTGACAATAGTTAGTGTACTATGATCAGGCTATCCTTATTCTTAACGGGCTGTCCACTTGCCCTCTACTGTATAGAGCTGTTAAGCTCACAACA
>JAFRLB010000047.1 GCA_017431405.1 Erysipelotrichaceae bacterium
CAACTTCAATGGTAAGTTAATGCCAGTTGTAGCTGATGCTACATTCGCAGAATGCCAGAAGTTAACTGGTGGTAACTACACCAACTATGCTAGACAGTATTTAGGTTCAACTCTGAACGGTTTCCCTAAGTCACAGGCATTTGAATACCAGATGACTCATGAAATCGGTAGAAAGGGCGCTGCTATCCTGTCAACTGCAATCGCTGCAGGCGTTATCAAGCATCCGTTACTGACAGTCAACACAGCTAACATGTGGTATACACAGGTTCCAACAGTATTCCCAACAACAGCTGAACAGACAAATACTCTGAACGGCTACACAGACCTGAGCACAAGATTCTCAACATCTAAGGGTGGCGAATCTGAATTCTATAACCTGTTAGTTAACGGTTACGGCTCAATCGCTGGTGCAGAACCAACAGCACAGGGCTATGCTGACTTCGTTAAGAATACTTGGTCAGGCAGTGCTTATCTGATGATCAAGCAGGCTCAGTGGGCTACATTAAAGGCTTATTACGACACAATTAAGTAATTAAAAGATTAATTTAATTCCTAGTGATACCTTGCGTAGCACTAGGAATGACCTGAGAGGTGATACTATGTTTAAACCACAAATGAAATTTCAAAAGATCCTATTTATTGCTTTATTAATCTTGTCAGGAGCAACCTTTATCTATTCATTAGGTATAATGACTGACATGTATGGCCTGTATCAAACTCAGGCATTAGGCGGTGTTCCTGGATCACAGATTTTCTATGACATGCAGGGATACAACCATAATATGGTACTTATTTCTATCGCATTAATTATTGTTAGCAGCTTACCATTCATCACAGCTTCTAACACAAGAAGAAAATATTACATTGGAAATACAGTTGCTACATATGCACAGGCAGTTGCTTTTGTTGGCGCAGCTGTATATCTGATCATTAACATTTTAAAGTTCAGAAATCAGTTCCTGACAACTGTAGACTTCACATTCTACAAGACAGCTTCTGAAACAATGAACTTCATGTATTCTGATTCTACTGCATACTTCACATTAGGCTTAATATTAGCAGTACTGTTAATTGCCGGTGCAGCTGCAGCAGTATACAACTTAACTTGGAAAAATAAACTGGTAAAACAAGAAGACGCAATATTGAGAGGAGAGATCAAATAATGGATAAAGAGAAAATCAAACTGGATAGAATGCGTTATGTAAAAGACTCTACTCCATCAAATCTTGCAATACTCGCAGTTGTCTTTGACATTTTATACTTCGTTTTAATATATAAGATCAATAATGAGTATTTTTATACCTTCACTATTGGCTTATCAGTAATCGTTAATTTATTATTCATGCTTTTCGGTTTCTGGTGCTCAATTGAAGTTAAAAGCTACCACGGCAAATTCGGCTATGTGATGATGGCTCTTGGTGTGGTACAGATCGCCAGAATCTTCTTCTATCCTATGCAGGCTCATGCAGCTACCGCCATGTCTGGTGAACAGATGGTAGTTGTAATGAACAATGCACAGTTCATAAAGGCAATTGTTTATTTGGTTGCATCAGCTGCCTGTATGATCGTAGGTGGATTATTAAGCGTTAAGAATTCTAAGACATTACAGAATCATCTTGATTCTCTGGAAAAGAAGTAGGAAGGTAGGAAATTATGGCAAGTCTATCATTACAACATATCGATAAGATTTATGATAATAATGTTCAGGCCGTTTTCGACTTCAACATGGAAATCAAAGATGGTGAGTTCATCGTTCTTGTCGGACCATCTGGTTGCGGTAAGTCTACAACATTAAGAATGGTTGCCGGTCTGGAAGACATTTCAGCTGGTAAGCTCTTCATTGATGGTAAGGACTGTACAAGATTACCTGCTAAGGACAGAGACATCGCAATGGTATTCCAGAACTATGCTCTGTACGGCCATATGACAATTTACGAAAACATGGCATTCTCATTAATGCTGGCTAAGGAAGACAAGTATGTCATCCATGAAAAAGTAATGGCTGCTGCTGAAATCTTAGGATTAACAGCTCAGTTAAACAAGAAGCCTAACCAGTTGTCAGGTGGTCAGAGACAGCGTGTTGCCATGGGGCGTGCTATCGTTAGAAACCCTAAGGTATTCCTGTTCGACGAACCACTTTCAAACCTGGATGCTAAATTAAGAGGATCCACAAGAAGAGAAATCAAACTGTTACACAAGAGACTTGGAACTACAATGATCTATGTTACACACGACCAGACTGAAGCCTTAACATTGGCTGACAGAATCTGCTGTATGTCAATGGGTCATGTTCAGCAGATTGGTACACCTCTTGAACTGTATGATCATCCAAAGAACTTATTCGTAGCTTCATTCATCGGCTTACCACCAATGAACCTCTTCAATCTTGAAGTTAAGGATGGCAAGTACTACGTTGAAGGCATTGAAGCTGACTTACCAGACAGAATCGTTAAGGGTATTAAGGATTCTGGCAAGGATAAGTTTGTATTAGGCATCAGACCAGAAGATATCAAACTTGGCGGTGACTTCGTAATTGATGTTACATTAAATGAAAATACCGGTCACTTCACCTTAACTCATGGTAAGTTATTCGGTAAGACATCATGTGCTAAGTTCAGACATTGGCAGAACTTCGAAATCGGTGAAAAGGTTAACGTTTCATTCGATGAAGAAAAGATTCACCTGTTCGATGCTGATACAACTGACGCATTAATATAGGAGGAACAATGAAATGAAGAGTGAAGAAAAAAAGGGTTTTGCTGAAAGAAAACGTAAGTTTATTGTTT
Source organism: Erysipelotrichaceae bacterium (assembly GCA_017431405.1). Taxonomy (GTDB): domain Bacteria; phylum Bacillota_I; class Bacilli_A; order Erysipelotrichales; family Erysipelotrichaceae; genus RUG521. The sequence goes on from JAFRLB010000047.1 coordinate 2,787, forward strand.
CACTGAAGAAAAGACCTCATAACATTGCATTGTTCATGATGTTAGTTGCATTTGTGGTTTATTCTTTCAATCTTACAAAAGTATCTAATACAACAGCTGTTGTTAACAGACCTTTAATGGGACTGTGTGAATTCATCATCATGCTGTTCTCAATTCTGGCATTTGTCGCCTTCCTGAATGCTTTCCCGAAGAGACAGAAGCCAATCCTGCCAATGGTAATACTGCTTTACTTACTGGAAGGATGCATCATTGGTGCAGATATTATGTATCTGACACGTATTGCTGAAGGTTTAAAGGCAATTGAAATAACCGAAGCAAGAAAATTCATCCCACAGGCTCAGAGCATGTTGACAGTACATATCGTGCTGGTTATCATCTCTGTTGTCTTAATTGCTCTTATTCCTGTTATCGGTAAGATGCTTAACAAGATCGATACATCTGTTAAGCTGGGCGAAAACAAGGATGTTAAGATTGAATTAACAGATGAAAATTAGCGATGCGTAAGTCACAGTTATCTGTGACTTGCATCACATTATAGGAAATTTATGGCAAGAAAGAAAAACAATACCGTCTCAGAAAGCGAGAAGAATTATTACAAGTTAAATACCGATGCAGTTGAAAGACTGGCTGGCGCTACTAAAGGTACTGCCAGAAAGGTATCTGATGAGGAGTTAAATAGATATAAGAGTTCTCTGATTGGTTTATTACCAACCTGGGTAAAGGCTGTATTTATTAAATTCTGGTTTGCTGGCGCGTCTTGTTTTTTCTTTTATTGGGGACTTGCCGCTTACATAGGCAGCTGGCTGGATCAGATGGTCATACTTGGTCTGGGCTTGGGTTTGGTTACTGATATTCTGACTAACAATGTGTTAAGATTCTTCAGTGGCGATGATAAGGAATTCTATCCTTACATGATGTTTCCATCTTCCAAGTACTGGACATTCGTGGCTAACATAATCTATGCATTTGTTCTGCTTGCTCTGACTATTGGTGTATATCGCTTCTTCGGTTTCGGGGTTGAGCCGCTGCTGTTTGGAGTAGTCTATACCGCATTTGACATGTTGCTTATTAAGTTGAAGGATCTGATTCTGAAATCCTTCAGGGAGAAGAAAAATGAAAGATAAAGTAGTAGCATTTGGTGAAATAATGCTCAGACTTACACCTCCTGATTATACAACCATCAGTGAGGCAAAGAGTTTCATCGCAAACTATGGTGGTGCTGAGGCAAACGTACTTGTTTCCTTATCACACTTAGGTCACGAAACATACTTCATCAGCAGAGTTCCTGACAATCAGTTAGGATTATCTGCCATCATGCATCTGAAGAGACACGCTGTTAACACCAATTACATGTTAAGAGGTTCATCTAACCTGGGCATGTACTTTGTTGAAACAGGCTTTGGCGGCAGACCAAGCAAGGTACTTTATAACAGAGCTCACAGTGCCATTACCAGAATCGGTGTTGATGATCTCGATTATGATGAGATCTTCAAGGATGCTGAATGGTTCCACATTTCAGGCATTACCCTGGCTTTGCATGAAAGAGTCAGAGAAGTTGCCTACAAGTGTCTGGAAGCCTGTGAGAAGTATGGTGTAAAGGTATCATTTGACTTCAATTACCGTTCAAAGTTGTGGACAATTGAAGAAGCCAAACCTCATTTCAAGAAAGTAATTCAGTATGTTGACGTACTGTTTGCCAACTTCTTCGACATTAACACCATGTTGGACATCGAAGTTGATCCTAACCTGGATACAATGGAAGAAAAGAGACTTGATGTTGCCAAGAAGTTAATGGCACAGACTAAGGTCAACTATGTCTTCGGTACCGACAGAATCGTTCATACCGCAACAGACAATTCACTTTCAAGCTACTGCATCAGAAAAGATGGCATTTGCTTCAAGGAAGGACCGATAAGATTCAGCATTTATGATAGAATCGGTGGCGGTGATGCCTTCTCAAGCGGTGTCATTCACGGCTTGTTAAAGGATTACAATCATCCTAAGTTCGCACTGAAGTTCGGCTTGGCCGCATCAGTATTAAAACATACACTTTATGGTGATGCTTCAGTACTTTCTGAGGATGAAATATTAGAATTCATAAGTTCAAACGGCAACGCAGCCGTACAAAGATAGGAGACATTTTATGAAAGAATTCATGGGAAAAGATTTTCTGCTAAGCAATGAGACAGCCAAGCATTTATATCATGACTACGCTGCCAAAATGCCTATCATTGACTACCACTGTCACATTTCTCAAAAGGAAATCTATGACAACAGACAGTTCAAGACCATTACTGAAGTATGGCTCGGTGGCGACCATTACAAGTGGAGACAGATGAGAGCTAACGGCATTGATGAAAAGTACATCACAGGTGATGCCAGTGATCTGGAAAAGTTCAAGGCGTGGGCCAAGACTTTATCACATTTAATCGGTAACCCACTGTACCATTGGTCACATCTGGAATTACAGAGATACTTCAACATCTATGAACCATTAACTGAAGATAATGCTGAAGAAATCTTCAATAAGTGTAATGAAGTACTGAAGACTCTGACAGTAAGAAAGATCCTGGAAGACTCAAAGGTAAACATCATCTGTACAACAGATGATCCATGTGATGACTTACATTATCATCAGTTATTAAAGGAAGACAAGACAATTAAGACAGTCATCGTTCCTTGTTTCAGACCTGACAAGGCCAATAACATTGAAAAGGTTGACTACCTTGATTACATTGCCCGCTTGGAAGGCGTAACAGGCAGAAAGATCGACAGCTTCAAGCAGCTGTGCGCTGCCATTGATGAAAGAATCAATTTCTTTGAATCAATGGGCTGTAAGGCCAGTGACCATGCTCTGGAATATGTAATGTACAATCCAGCCAGCGAAGAAGAAATCGAAAGAATCTTTGCCAAGAGACTTTCTGGCGAAAAGGTTACCAGAGAAGAAGAACTCAAGTTCAAGACAGCCTTCATGAGACATGTTGCTGGTGTATACCATGCAAAGGGCTGGGCTATGCAGCTGCACTATGGTTGTAAGAGAGACAATAACACTGATATGTTCAATAAGCTTGGACCAGATACAGGTTTCGATACAATCAATAACTATGCACCAACTTCTGAAATGGCTGACTTCCTTGACAGTCTTAATAAGGAAGGCAACCTGCCTAGAACAATCATTTATTCATTAAACCCAGCTGACAATGCCGGTATCGTAACAACAATGAACTGTTTCCAGGGTGATGGAATCAGAGGCAAGTTACAGCACGGTTCAGCATGGTGGTTCAATGACCATAAGATTGGCATGCAGGAACAGATGCAGACACTGGCAAATGATGGCATGCTGGCAAACTTCGTAGGCATGTTAACAGACTCAAGAAGCTTCCTGTCATATACCAGACATGAATACTTCAGAAGAATCCTGTGTGATTTCATCGGTACATTAGTTGAAAACGGTGAATATCCAAATGATGAAAAGCTGTTAAAGGAAATCGTTGAAGACATTTCTTATAACAATGCCGTAAACTATCTGGGGTTCAATGATTAGTTTACAAAACCGCTTCTACAGGACATTAAGTGAGGCAATAGACAGTATTCCTGAGGATAATCATGAAGAAGCAGTCATAGACTTAAATGGCGAAACCATTCATGAACAGGTCACGGTAAATAAACCGCATGTAACCCTAAAAAACGGTACAGTTGAATATGATCTAGGTGCCTATGAAATACTGTCAGACGGTATTAAGAGGGGGACATTCAGAACTTATACATTATTCATTGATGCAGATCATGTAAAGCTGGATAATGTAAATGTCATTAATTCCAATGGCCATCATGAAGGTCAGGCCATTGCCTTAATGATCGACGGTAATGACTTCGTTGCAGAAAACTCGCTTATATCTTCATATCAGGATACTATATTCTTAGCCCCGCTTCCTGAAAAGGAATATGAAGCCGGCGGCTTCAGAGGTCCATTGGAAGACAGGAAAAGAATCATGCGTAATGCCTGGTTTGAAAACTGCACGGTAGAAGGTTCGGTAGACTTCATCTTCGGTGGAGGTCTTGGCGTATTCCATGACTGCGAAATCAGATCACGCAACATAGATGCTGAGATAAACGGTTATGTATGTGCACCAAGTACACCGGAAAACGAAAAATACGGCTTCATTTTCAATGAATGTGACTTCACTAGTGAAAAGGACATGGATGACTCAGTTTACTTAGCCAGACCATGGCGCCATTACGGTAAGTGCTTCATTCTTAACAGTAAGATAGGCAGTCACATCAAAAAAGAGGGTTATCACGACTGGAATAAACCTGACAGTCATGAAACCTGTGAATTTAAGGAGTATAATACCGGCGAGGACCTTGCTTTAAGGGTCAGCTGGTTAAAAGAAGTTAATAAAGAAGATCTAAAGTATATATCTTCATTAAATAAGGAGGATAAAAAATGAACGATATTAGTAAAAAGATTCATGACATTGGAATTGTTCCAGTAATCGCTCTGGAGTCAGTTGAAGACGCTGCTCCATTAGCAAGAGCTTTATGTAACGGTGGCTTACCAGTTGCTGAAGTTACATACAGAACAGCTGCAGCACATGACGCAATGATCGAAATGAGAAAGGCTTGTCCTGACATGATCATCGGTGCCGGTACAGTTTTAACAAAAGAACAGGTTGATTCTGCTATCGATGCAGGTGCAGAATTCATCGTTTCACCAGGTACAAATCCTGAAACAATCAGATACTGTCAGGAAAAGAATATTCCTATTTTCCCAGGAACAGCTAATGGCGCTGACATTGAAACAGCAATGTCATTCGGTCTGAAAGTCGTTAAGTTCTTCCCAGCCGAACCTTTAGGCGGATTAAAGATGATCAAGGCTTTATCAGCTCCATATAACACAATGAAGTTCATGCCTACAGGTGGCGTTAATGAAGGAAACCTCAATTCATACTTAAATGAACCTGTAATCTTAGCATGCGGCGGTACATGGATGATCGATAAGAAGGCCATCGCTGACAAGGATTTCGATAAGATCGAAGAATTAACCAGAGGCGCTGTTCAGAAGATGTTAGGCATCCATATCAAGCACATTGGCGTTAACGAAGAAAACGGAAACGGTCTGGAATTAGCTAAGCAGTTTGCTAAGTTCTTCGGCGGTACTGTAAGAGAAACATCTAAGGGCTGGTTTGGTTCAGAATTAGTTGAAGTCATGAGCGAAGGCAAGAAGAAGGGTACTCATGGCCACATCGCTGTTGGTGTTAACAACGTTGACAGAGCTAAGAGATACTTCGAATCACAGGGTTATGCCTTTGATGAAGATTCAGCAACATTTGATGAAAAGGGCAACATGAAGTTCATCTACTTCAAGGATGAAATCGGTGGATTTGCCATCCATCTCGTAAAGTAATAAGGAGAAATAAAAATGAAAGTTGTAACAATGGGCGAAATCATGCTGAGATTATCTACACCAGGTAACTCACGCTTTGTTCAGTCAGACAGTTTTGATGTATGTTATGGTGGCGGCGAAGCAAACGTAGCCGTATCATTAGCTAACTATGGGCATGAAGCATACTTTGTATCAAAGGTTCCTGCTCATGAAATCGGCCAGTGTGCCATCAATGCTTTAAGAAAGTATGGTGTTCATACTGAATACGTTGCCAGAGGCGGCGACAGATTAGGTATCTACTATCTGGAAACAGGTGCTTCTATGAGACCTTCAAAGGTTATCTATGACAGAGCTCATGCAGCTATCGCAGAAGCTTCACCAGAAGATTTCGATTTCGATAAGATCTTCGAAGGTGCAGACTGGTTCCATTGGTCAGGCATTACACCAGCTATTTCAGATGCTTCAGCTAAGAACCTTGAATTAGCTCTTATCGCTGCTAAGAAGGCTGGCGCTACAGTATCATGCGACCTGAACTTCAGAAAGAAATTATGGTCTTCAGAAAAGGCTATCTCAATCATGAGACCTTTAATGAAGTACGTTGACGTATGTATCGGTAACGAAGAAGATGCTGAATTATGCTTAGGCTTCAAGCCAAAGTCAGATGTAACAGCAGGTAAGACAGATGCTGAAGGCTACAAGGAAATCTTCAAGCAGATGGCTGAAGAATTCGGCTTCAAGTATGTCATCTCTACATTAAGAGAATCATTCAGTGCTACTCACAATGGCTGGAAGGCATTAATCTATAACGGCAAAGAATTTTATGAATCAAAGCGTTATGACATCTTCCCAATCATTGACAGAGTTGGCGGCGGTGACTCATTCTCAGGCGGCGTCATTCACGGTTTATTAACAATGAAGACTCAGGGCGAAGCTCTCGAATTCGCAGTTGCTGCAAGTGCATTAAAGCACACAATTCCAACTGACTTCAACCTTGTAAGTGAAGCAGAAGTTAAGGCATTAGCCGGTGGCGATGCTTCAGGCAGAGTTCAGAGATAGGAGAACAAAATGGCAGAATTTACAATGGACAGCTTCCGTCTTGACGGTAAGGTTGCCTTAGTTACCGGTGCAACAGATGGCATTGGCTTCGCCATTGCCTGCGGCATGGGTAAGGCAGGTGCCAAGATCGCCTTCAATGGCAGAAGCCAGGAAAAGATTGACGCTGCAAAAGCAAGATATAAGGAAAACGGCATTGAAGCTACAGGTTATGTATGCGATGTAACTGATGAAAATCAGGTTAATGAATTTGTTAAGAAGATCAGCGAAGAACTCGGTGTCATCGACATCCTCGTTAACAACGCAGCTATCATCAAGCGTATTCCTATGACTGAAATGAGCGTTGAAGACTTCAGAAAAGTCATCGATACAGACCTTAATTCAGCATTCATCTGCTCAAAGGCAGTTATCCCAGCCATGATTGAAAAAGGTCATGGTAAGATCATTAACATCTGTTCAATGATGTCAGAATTAGGCAGAGAAACTGTTTCTGCTTACGCAGCTGCCAAGGGCGGCTTAAAGATGCTGACAAGAAACATCTGTTCTGAATACGGTCATGCCAACATTCAGTGTAACGGCATCGGACCTGGCTACATTGCCACAAAGCAGACAGCACCATTAAGAGAACCTCAGGCTGACGGTTCAAGACATCCATTTGATCAGTTCATCATTGCCAAGACACCAGCTGAAAGATGGGGCGATGTTGAAGACTTAATGGGTCCAGCTGTATTCTTAGCTTCTGATGCTTCTAACTTCGTAAACGGTCATATTCTTTACGTTGACGGCGGTATCTTAGCTTATATCGGAAAACAGCCGTAAAAAATCATTTTTAGGACAAATAAACAGAAACCGCTTTCATAAGCGGTTTTTTTATGTTATTGTTATAAAGGCGAATTGAAGGAGATAAATAATGAAAGAAGAAAAAACAATCGTTCCTGGCGGACGAGTTCCTAAGTCAGAAGCCTGGAAATATGCATTCGGCATTTTTGGCCAGAACTTATCATGCGCATTAATGATGAACTGGTTTTTTATTTTCTGTACAGACGTACTGTACATTGAAGGCAAGACCATTGGTATCGTATTAGGTATTGCCAGAATCTGGGACGCAGTTAATGACCCTGTAATGGGAACATTCATTGACCGTCACACCTTTAAGAACGGTAATAAGTTCAGACCATTCTTAAGATTAACACCAATCGTAATTGGTATCATCGTAGTATTACTGTTCACTAACTGGGGCTTCCAGGGTGACTTACCAAAGGCAATCTATGTCTTGTTATTCTATCTGGCATATGACATGATCTTTACCATCCAGGATGTCAGCATGTGGTCAATGACATCAGTCATGACTGACATACCTGCTGAAAGAGAAAAACTTTCTCAGATCGGCCGTATCTTAGCAGCCATCGGTTTCGCAGTTGTTGGTGTATTCCCAACAATCATGGATGTCTTAAAGGGCAACGGCATGAGCGTATCAGCCATTTACTTTGGCGGTGCCGTAGTATTCGGCTTAGGCGGTATGCTGATAAGCATGTTATCATACAGTGCACAAGAGAGAATTACTGTTACTGAAGAAACAAAGACTGAATCATTTGGTGAAAACCTGAAGATGTTATTTGGTAATAAGATCGTTATGTTAGTCTTATTAGGAAATATCTTCAACGGTTTATCATTAACTGTTCCTGCAGCTTACTTCTTTGAACATACAGTTCATGCCACATTATTTGGCAATGAAATCGGCGGTCTGACCGTCATGACCATCTTCACAGGTGTTGCATATCTGTTCAGTGGTATCGGCATGTTGATCGTTACTAAGATTTCAAAGCTGGTTGGCGGCATGAGAAATGTTCTTATCTGGGCTAACGCAGTAACTGTAATCTGCAGACTCATTGCCTTCTTCATTGGCTATGAAAATAACAGAATCTGGATCGCTCTGATCTTCTTCTGCATCGGCAGTATTCCAGGTCAGATGTTCGGTATTGCCAGAACAGCCTTATGGGGTGACTCAATTGACTACATGGAATACAAGACAGGTAAGAGAGCTGAAGCCATTACCTTCGCTGCTCAGACATTCTGTGACAAGATCTCTACAGCTTTGAATACAGTCATTGCCGGTTTCTTACTGACATGGCTGGAATATGACGCTGAAGCAATCGCTGCTGGCGCTGCTGTATCTGATAAGTTCAATCAGTGGATCTGGCCATTGTTCATGATTGGTCCGGCCATTGGTGCAGCTTTATACATCATTCCATTACTGTTCATCCATTACACACCTGAAATGAAGGAACAGGTAACCAGGGAATTAAGAGAACGCCGTGAAAAGAGCGGTGAAATCGCAGCTGAATAATTGATTACAACAAGGCTTTACATAAAGCCTTTTTCTTTTGGTTGAATATTGTAAAATATAGGTAGACATAAGCATAAAAATAATTGGAGGCAACATATGATTCATAAGGGATTTAAGATGAAACTGTATGAAGGAATGGAAGAAGAGTATGCCAGAAGACATAATCTTTTGTGGCCGGAAATGCGTGAGAGCATTCACAGACATGGCGGTCATAATTATTCAATATATCTGGACAGGGAAACCATGACTCTTTTCGGCTACATTGAAATTGAAAGTGAAGAGGAATGGGCTAAGCAGGCAGATGAACCTATTAACCGTAAGTGGTGGGATTTCATGGCTGACATCATGGAGACTAACCCAGATAACAGCCCGGTATGTGAGGATCTTGTACCTGTTTTCCATCTTGATTAGTTTTTGTGTTAATATATTCATATGCTTAAGCTGGATAACGTAAAGGTTTTTAAAAACGTCAGTAAGGAAGAAGTCTTGAAATTGGCTCTGAAAAAATACAGAGTCAGTTTTGATGATGTTCTTTCCTATAAGATATTAAAGAAATCCATTGATGCCAGAGACAAGAAGAACATTCATTATCTTTATTCATTGGCTGTTGAAGTCAGAAATGAGAAAAGATATCCGAAGATAAAGAAGCATGAAGTTATCAAGGAAGAAGTCATCAAGAGAAACAGAAAGTCCGAATATGATCCAATCATCGTTGGGGCAGGGCCTTCCGGTTTATTCTGTGCTTTGACTTTAATTGAAAACGGCTATAAGCCGATAATAATTGAACAGGGCAATAGGGTTGAAGAAAGAATAAATGACGTTAAGCAATACCGTGAAAACAGCGTATTAAATACCAGAAGTAACGTTCAGTTTGGTGAAGGCGGGGCCGGGACATTCAGTGACGGCAAGCTTTCTACCGGCATTAATTCCATATATATAAATAAGGTATTGGAAACCTTCCATAAATTCGGGGCACCGGAAGAAATAACCTATCTGGCTCACCCGCACATCGGTACGGATAATCTGGTAAACATATTAATTAACATTCGAAAGTACATTGAGGAAAACGGCGGCAAGTATTACTTCAATACGAAACTGACTGATTTTGAAGTAAAAGATGATTGCCTGACAATAATCTGTGAAGATAAGAATTTTGAAACAGATGCGCTTGTATTGGCTATCGGTCACAGTGCCAGAGATACCTTTGAAATGTTACTGAGAAATAACGTGGAAATGAAGAGGAAGAACTTCTCGGTTGGTGTCAGAATTGAACACCTGCAGAAGGACATTGATCTGGCTCAATACGGCGACTATACCGATCTGGACTTGCCGGCCGCGGAATACAAGCTTGTTTACCATAATGGTGAAAGAGTCTGTTACAGCTTCTGCATGTGTCCTGGCGGGGAAGTAATGGCCAGCAGCAGTGAGCCGAATTCCATCGTTACCAATGGCATGAGCAATTATAAAAGAGACGGCAGGAATGCCAACGCAGGAATACTGGTTAATGTCCTGCCTGAAGATGTTAAAGGTGATTCAGTATTGGCTGGCATTGACTATCAGAAGGAACTTGAAAGAAAGGCCTTTGAACTTGGCGGCAGTAATTACCACGCTCCTGTTCAGCGCTTTGAGGACTTTGTTAATAACTGTAAGTCAGAAAGGATAGGTAAGGTTGAACCTACCTATAAGCCTGGCTACACCTTAAGTAACCTGAATGAAATACTTCCTGAATATGTTGCCGAGACATTAAAGGAAGGCATAAGGAACTTTGATAAGAAGATAAAGGGATTTGCGGATCCTGACAGTATTTTAACGGCCGTAGAGACACGAACCTCTTCACCTGTAACAGTAATCAGAAATGATGAATTTGTGTCAAATATCGAATATATTTACCCTTGTGGTGAAGGCTGCGGTTACGCCGGCGGCATAACTTCAGCGGCTGTTGACGGCATCAAGACAGCCATTAAAATCATTGAAAAGGATTAATTGACCTTAATGATTCGCGGCTGACAGTTAATGTTGTAACAGCCAATCAGAAACATGGAAACTGATGTGGCAATGATTGCGGTAATAATGGTCTTAATTTTCATAACATGATCTCCCTACAGATAATTGTAGGGAGATTTTTCTTAAGAAAACATTAGTTATGACATTAAATAAATTTTAAGTAGTCATAAATAATGAATATGTATATACTTATAATATATAATCTAAGCGGAGTTTGGGAAGGAAATGTGGCTATGATCAGATGTGTTATAAGTGATCTTGATGGAACACTGTTAAATAAGGGAAGACTTTCAGAGAATAATTATAAAGCTATTAAGTTACTAGAAGAAAATGACATCAGCTTCATAGTCGCAACAGGCAGACCGGAAAATCTTGCCAGAATGTTTCTGGATGACCTTGGATTTGACTGTAATCGTATTTTAATGAATGGAGCAAGTTACATAACCGCTGATGGCGAAGTCCTCTTCATGAACTGTTTCTCAAAGGATAATCTGCGTGAATGCGTCCGAGTATTTGAAGAATACAATTGTGCCGCAGTATTTAACGGGCTTTATGATACATATTCATTATGGACGAGTGAAGAACTTGAAAAAGTATCGGAACCGTTAATGAGAAGCTATGGCTTTGATGATTTTGAAGGATTCCATGAAATGTATACTGTCAGTAAGGAAGAACTGCTGGAAAAGCAGATCATGAAAATAGAGATTTCATTTAATGACATGGATCTGAGAGAAATCTGCCGCAGGGAATTGGAAAAAATAGAGGGTCTGACCGTAACTTCAGCCTTACCATTCAACATAGAAGTAAATGTTTCCTCATGTAATAAAGGGGAGGC
>JAFRLB010000048.1 GCA_017431405.1 Erysipelotrichaceae bacterium
GATACTGGGAGGAGTTAAAATACCTTACGAAAAAGGTCTTTTAGGTCATTCCGATGCTGATGTGCTGCTGCATGCCATCATTGAAGCTCTTATCGGAGCCATGGGTTTGGGTGATATTGGAAAACATTTCCCTGATACCGACGATAAATATAAGGGCATATCCTCCATGAAACTTCTTGAACACACAAAGAAACTTCTTGACGAAAACGGCTTTGAAGTCATCAATGTTGATTCTCTGATACTCATTCAGGAGCCTAAAATGAAAGACTATATCACGGATATGAGAAAGAATATTGCCAGAGTACTGATGTGTAATGAGAATCAGATAAATGTTAAGGCAACTACCGGAGAAAAACTGGGATATGTAGGAAATAAGGAAGGTGCTGTGGCCCAGGCTGTGGTACTGATTGATGAGGTAAAGTAATGTATACATATAAGATCGTTTTTGAAGAAATAGCAGATGCCAGAGAACTTAAGGAACTGCTGGAAGACATCGGCGATACATACGCGAGTGTTAATGCACGCCGTAAGGAAGCTGTAATTGAAACAAGTGAGAGCGTATCCGAAATCTGTGAAGTGCTTAAGGATGAAGGATATGATATAGTTGATTTAGAGATCATATAAGGACAATATTATGAAACAATTAAAAAAGATTCTTCTTGCTGTAATGGCAGTACTAATGGTTACGACTGCAGCCGGCTGTGTGGACAAGATTGAAAAGCTTGATAAGGATGTACGGAAGGCTCTTGAAATCAAAGACTATCGGGCAGCTGCTGATCTGTATGAAAAAGCAATTAATGACGGCCTGGATAAGGAAGTAGTAATACCAAAGGTAGTGGAGTTTTACAAAGGCTGGTTAAGGAATAAAGCTTATGAAACTGATGCCAGTATTATGGATATACTTTTGATCATGGAGGAACTGCGCGACAGATTCCCAGATGCCAAAGACGAGGCAGAACAAACATTAGCAGGTTTGTGTTCTGCGCTTTTAACCGGAGCCGAAGACCTTGATAAAGCTGAAAATTTATATAAGGCATTTATGGACAGATATGCTGACAGTGAAACGATTACCGGAGAACTGAAAGTCATATATGAGACTTATATGGCAGTTACAGTTGAAACTGAACTAAATACTCTGAAGGACAGCACAGATCTGCTGAGCTGTATCGAGAATCAGGATTATGAGGGCATCATAAAAGCCATTGAAAGCACAGACCTTGAAAACAAAACACAGAAGGTATATAAGAAAATTACTCTTCCTGTGTACGTTATCGTAGCAGACGACAAAGTACTGGCTGCCAACTGGGAAAGCGGCTGTCTGACGGTTTATTACGGTGCTCTGGACGCAAACAACAGAAAGACCGGAGCAGGCGTGTTCTATACCCACATAGTTGACGGCGAGAAATACGTTAAGGAAGTTACATACTGCGATTTCACAAATGACAAGCGGAACGGACCGTTCAAACAGTTTTTGGAAAAACAGGTGACAAAACTTGATAAAATCGTTTCAGAAGGCGTACTTGTTGATAACAAGTTTGAAGGTCGGGTCAATTCTACAATGACCAGAGACGGTGAAACAATTCAGCTGACTTTCAATTTTGAAGACGGAATGGTCAAAGTTATTGATACCAATAACAGCAGCGGGGCTACAGTTTATTATGTAGCCAGTGGTACAGGCCCGGGTGGAAGCCTCTATTACACCAAGGGTGAGAAATACGCAAACAGTCAGCATGGCATAGCTCCATATTATGCCAGCCTTGATTAAACAGGATAAAACACTTAAGATCCGCATAGTCAATGCGGATCTTTTTTCTTATATTCAAAAACCCCGCCATAGTGGCGGGAGTACAAAAGAGGTTAAGCGGTGAGAAAAGAAATCCTCCCATGTGATAAACTTTGAGTAAGCCTGCCAGCTTGAACAAAGGAAAGACAAAGGAGGATAACATTAAGATGAACAAACAAGATAATGTCACTCAAAGTTTAGCACATACAAAATGGAATTGTAA
>JAFRLB010000049.1 GCA_017431405.1 Erysipelotrichaceae bacterium
ATCTCTGGCTGAATATATCACATTGGTTGAGGACTGGATTGAGTTCTATAACACTGAGAGAATAAGATTGAAAAAGAAGTGATTTCAACAATCACTTCTTTTGACCTTTTTATTTTTGTGAACTAAATGGGGTCCACTCTCTGTTATCAGCTCCTTTTTACTAATGATTTCGTTTTTTCAGAATCAGTATGTATACATGAAGCAAACCGTACAGCAAGGCAAATACTGACATACCTATATTAAGATAGAAAGCCAATCCTTCAAACTTGTTTATATGACCGTTGAGCAGGAGCGTTGCCGCAAGCAATGGACAGCAGACGATTATTGTAATAATGTTCTTGGTTTCCAGTGCTTGAGCCTGTCTAACTGCGAATGAATCGCGCTCAGGTTTCTTATAAGGGTAAATTGTTGCAGCCTTCTTCATGAAATTCATGTAGAAACTGATGAAATTCCCGATAATGAAGAGTATTGCCAGAGATAATGAAATAATAAGATTTCTGGTTATCAGATAGGCGACTGAGAATATCAGAAGAGCCATGAGATAACCCTGAATGTAACTTACATAATAACGGCAGTTGTCAGCAGATACTACATAACCTGCCTTTGAATAAAAAGGAGAATATACCGTTCGTTTTTCGTCCTGATAGATCGACATCCCGTGAAGAAGGGTGGGATCATATTTTTTAGGTGCTTTTTTCTTGCTCATACTCAAATTATATACAAATTATGTGAATGTGGTAAAATAATTATGTTAAAATTTTTTTTGGAGGATCTGAAATAATGCCAGATATGTTTGATGCAAGAATTGCTTTGTTTAATCAGCATGCCGACAGTCAGGAAGAAGCGCTGAAAATGCTTGCTGATGAGTTTGTCAAATGTGGTGTAGTTAAGGATAGTTTTTTTGAAGGAATAATAACAAGAGAGAAGAATTTTGCTACCGGTCTGAGACTAAATAATTTTTCAGTTGCCATTCCGCATACTGATCCCGAACATGTCAACAGGACACAGGTAGGATTCATCAGTCTCGATGCTCCGGTACCTTTCATTGAAATGGGAACTGAAGACAGTGAGATTCCAGTTACCATGATGTTCATGCTGGCCCTTAAGGAAGCTCATGAACAGCTGGAAATGCTGATGAAACTTATGGATATGTTCCAGAATGATGATTTAATGGAAAGATTTTCCAAAGTAGACAATTATGATGATTACTATCAGCTGATTAAAGAAGCTGGTCTCAGTACAGGGGAGGAATAGAAAATGCTTGTAACGACAAAAGAAATGTTCCGCAAGTCTCAGGAAGGACACTATGCAATTGTTGCACCTGACTTCTGGGATTCAAACTCCTGCCGTACATATGTAGAAACTGCTGAAAAGCTCGGCGTACCTGTCATTCTGAGTTTTGCTCAGGCTCACCAGGACATGCTTTCACTGGAAGAAGCCTACGAAATGGCGAAGTACTATGGTGAAAAGGCAAAAGTCAGTGTTGCCATTCATCTGGACCACGGCCAGGATGTTGAAACCTGCAAAAAGGCAGTCGATCTGGGTTATACTACCGTAATGATCGATGCTTCCAGTCAGGAATTTGATGTCAATGTCGCCAGAACCCGCGAAGTATGCGAATACGCTCATGCCAATGGCGTTGTTGTTGAAGCGGAACTCGGTCACGTAGGATCAGGCGATGTCATCACCAGTGAAAACATGGAAGCATTGAAAGATGATGTCAGTATCTATACTGAAGTTGAAGCCGCAACAAAGTTTG
>JAFRLB010000001.1 GCA_017431405.1 Erysipelotrichaceae bacterium
ATAGGGAGTTCAGAGAAGGGTTAGAGTTTAACTATGATGAAGACTGCCTGAATCTGAACATATACCGGAAGGGTTAAATTGTAATAATGGTTGTGATAAAATTAAATGGAATAGAAAGTTATAAAACCATAATGTAAGGGGATATTGGGGACCATAATGACAGAGATTACACTAAAGACAAACATGGGAACTTTTGTGGGCAATGAACATGAAGAGGCTTATGAGTTTTTGAATGTTCGTTTTGCCAGGGCCGGACGCTTTGAATATAGTGAACTTATTAATGAATATGATAATGTTGATGCTACGAAAATGGGCAATTCATGTCCGCAATACAGACAGTATTACATAGATCTGAAGAATCCTGAAAGACTGTTTTATCATAGGGAGTTCAGAGAAGGGTTAGAGTTTAACTATGATGAAGACTGCCTGAATCTGAACATATATACACCTAAGAATGCCAGAAACTGCCCGGTTATCATATTTTTCCATGGCGGTGGTTTTAATTCGGGTTCAAACGCTGAAGAGCCATTCCGAGGGTTCGAACTGGCTAAAAAAGGGCTGATAACTGTTTTCGCTAATTACAGAGTTGGCGTATTAGGTTATTTCTGTCATGAAGAGATTCAGAAGAAGTATGGCCGTAACGGTAACTTTGGTCTTGATGATCAGCTTCAGGCCATAAAGTGGGTAAAAAAGCACATCGCCGAATTCGGTGGCGATAATAATAACATAACCATACAGGGACAAAGTGCCGGGGCCATTCAGGTTCAGTATCATTGCCTGAATCATGATAACGATGGTCTTTTTAACCGTGCTTTCATGATGTCCGGGGGCGGAATGTTCCCGAAGTTCGCCTTGCCAAAGAAAGCTGAAGATACATATGAATACTGGCATGAAATGATGGATTATGCTGAGTGCAGGACTTTTGAAGAGTTCAGGAATGCAGATATTATGAAGTTACACGCAGCCTATGAAGTGATCAGAAAAATGAGAAAGGACAGTACCTACAACATGATGCCGGTAGTTGACGGTTATCTGTTGAAGGATGATATTGATAAACTGATAGCTGATCCTCTGAAGATCGATTACATGATCGGCTATACAAATAATGACCTTTATGCGCCGATAATGGCATACATAGGTAATAAGTTTGCTAAGGACAATGGGGCATACGTCTATTACTTTGACATTGATCAGCCGGGTGATGAGAATGGTGCATTCCATTCCTGTGACCTGAGATATGTTTTCGGCCGTCTGGACAACAGCTGGCGACCATTCAGGGAAAGAGACCGGGAAGTTTCCAGGCAGATGATGAGTTACCTGACAAACTTTGCCAATAATGGTGATCCAAACGGAGAGGGCTTACCTGAGTGGAAGAAGATGGATAAGGATAATGATAAGGCATTATGCTTTACCCTGGAAAAAACTGACATGGGCAAGGCATCATATGTGAAGCTGGCTAAGAACATGTTAACGAAAGGAGGACCAAAGGCATGAAATTCAAACATGAATTCAAACTTGATTACGCTAATGGTAACAGCCGCATTTATAAGTGTGATGGCGTTACCATGCGCATTGACTTCATTGAAAACATGCTGAGAGTTGCCTTAATTAAGAATAAGGACATCCTACCTACTTTCAGCATTAATCCTGAACATGTGAGATTGAATAATCAGGGCAGAGATAAACTCTCCCTGGAAGGCTTTAAACTGTGTTCTCCGGATGTTAAGAAAGATGATTGCGTCGTTTCTTTCAGACACGCTGATCATGACTTTAAGATAGAATTACTGAATTTCCGTATTACCTGCAGTAAGAATGGAAAGATCTTATATCAGGACCGTAATGGCCTGGCCTATAATTTCGCCGGTGAACTTGGCGAAGGTTCAGTTCACTATACCAGAAGAGAAGAACAACAGCTGATCTATGGCTTAGGTGATAAAAGCGGTGGAGTCAATAAGAACCATCAGCATTTTAAACTTGATACAAATGATGCCATGGGGTTCAAGGCAGAATACAGTGACCCGTTATATAAACTGTTGCCATTCTATATCTGTGAGAATTCCGCTGGTTGTTATGGCCTGTATTATGATACCTACAGCGAAGGTGAAGTAGATTTCGGCAGGGAACACGACAACTATTACGAACATTTCAATTCAATTAAATATGAAGAGGAAAACATGGTTTTCTATCTCATCTTTGGTAACGTAAGTGAGATAATAAGACAATTCATAGACATGACTGGGGGCATTGCGAAAGTGCCGTCATGGGCTATAAGGTATTGCGGGTCAACCATGGAATATACAGATGCACCTGATGCAGATAAACGCTTAAGATCATTCATTGATAATTGCGAAGCTAATGGCATTAAGACCGGTGGTTTTTACATGTCAAGCGGCTATACCCAGATCGGTGACAAGCGTTATGTCTTCCATTGGAATAATGATAAGATTCCTGATCCAAAGGGTCTGGCTGATTATTTCCGCAGTAAGGGCTTGGAAATAATGCCTAATGTCAAACCGGCATTCCTTGATGATCATCCATTATATGATTACATTGCGAAAAACAACTGGTTTTTGCATTACAAGGACGGTACAGTTGCCAAGTTCCCATTCTGGGGTGGCAATGCCAGTTATCTTGATTTTACCAATCCTGAAGCCTACGATTTCTGGAAGAAGTGTGTCAGAGAGAAACTTGTAGATAAAGGCTACATGAACATCTGGAATGATAATAATGAATATGACATCCATGATAAGGATGTTTATGCTCATGGCTTTAACGGTGAAATTCCAGCAAGACTTATCAAGCCTTTATTCTCATATTTAATGAGCAAGGCCAGCAGGGAAGCTTGCGAAGAGGTAAATGAGGAACCGTTCATGATAAGCAGATGTGCTATTGCCGGCACGCAAAGCATTGCCACTACCTGGACAGGCGACAATTATACCAGCTTCAGAGATTTGCGCTATAACCACTATCAGGCAATGACCATGTCACTTTCCGGCTTCTGTTTCTTTGGACCGGACATCTGTGGTTTTGCGGGTCCTAAGCCGGGTAAAGAACTGTTTATCCGCTGGCTGCAGTACGGTATCTTCTTACCAAGATTTGTGCTTCATTCCTGGAAGATAAATGAACCATCAACCATGCCTTGGTTATACCCAGACATGATGGATACGGTAAGAAAGCTCTTTGATCTAAGAGAAAGCTTTGTTCCATATTTGCAAGAACAGTTAAAACAATGTGTAGATAACAATAGACCGTTAATTACTCCGGTATTTCTGAGAGATGGTGATTATGACAGAGAATCAGACTTCTTCATGTGCGGGGATAAGATACTGGCTTGTCCGGTATATGATGAGGGAGTTAAGGAAATAAGTGTAAGATTACCTAAGAGTGCCTTTGGCTTTAAGTTAAGAGGTGAAGGTGAAGTCATTAGAGGTGAAACACTTGTTAAGGTAAACTGCTCAATTAATGACTTACCGGTATGGTTTGTTGAAGAAAGATAAGAAATAAGGGGATAATCTCATGAAAGATAAAAATAAGACTCTGACTCTGAAAAACAAGATAGGTTATGGATTAGGCGATTGCGGTGGCGTAATGACATTTGCCTTAATGGGCAGCACCTTTTCCATGTACTGTACTGATGCCTTAGGCATTAACCCGGCCAGACTGGCACTGTTATTACTCATCTGGAATATCTGGGACTTCATCAATGACCCGCTCATGGGAGCCTGGATAGATAAGTCCTATGCGAAAGGTAATCCAAATGGTAAGTTCCGTCCGTGGATATTAAGGTCAACACCAATGGTATGTGTGACCTTCATTGCCCTATGGGCTGTACCAAGCTTATTTGAAGGGTTAGCCAGAATCTGTGTTCTGTTTGGCCTTAAGATATTATATGAAGGCTCATATACAATGTTTAACATTCCTATGGGTTCATTACTTTCAGCCATGGCTGACAATGATGAGGACAGAGCTTCTCTTTCTTCAGCCAGAGGCATTGGCAGTGCCGTAGCTACCTTGATTTCACTATTCATCATGCCGTTGTTCTTAAAGAAATATGGTGAAAGTAATGCGATTGGTTATGCCTTGGGTGCTGGGGTATGTGCTTTGATAGGATTAGCCATGTGTCTGGCTCATTACTACATGACTGATGAAAAATACAATAATAACAGTAACAGTGAAGATGGCGATAACATCAAGGTTAGGGACATCTTACAGGTCATTAAGGTCAACAGACCGTTTGTGGCCTTATGTGTTCATGGTTTATTCATCTGCATGATGCAGTATGTTGGCAGTACCTTAAGTAACTACATGTATTCAGATGTAATCGGTGACATTTCCATTGCCAGCTACGGTACCTTGTTAAGCGCACCGTTCATGCTCATAATCTTCATAACCGGACCAATGGTTGCCAAAAGAATTGGTCTGGAAAGACTGATCCGTTATGGCTTACTGGCAAGCTGTGTATTATACATATCATTATTTATTACAATGATGATCACCAACATCAATCCTTGGGTCTATGCCATCTGGAGCAATACCGCTCTTGGTGTTGCCAGTATCTCCATCTACATGCAGTGGGGCCTGGTTGGTGAAGCAATCGACTATAATGAAATGATCACCGGTAAGAGAACGGAAGGCTCAATCTACGGTACCTTCAACCTAAGCAGAAGAGTAGGGCAGACCATTGGTAATTCAGCCGCCATGTTATTATTGGGCTGGATCGGCTACAACGGGGCCATCGCAGTTCAGTCAGCTGCGACAATTACCGGCATAAAGGTATTGACCGTATTATTGCCTGGCATCCTGGTTCTTGGCTCATGGGCAGGTTTCAAGTTCTTATGGAACATGGATGATGAAATGCGTAATAAGGTAGACGCATTCAAGGCTGCCAAGAAAGGCTAAACAGTATTTTAACAGTAATATAAGGCGGTAACCATTGGCTACCGCTTTTGTTTAGGCAAACAGAGTAGAGTTTTAAGTGATTATGAGGATTTGTTTTCTTCACTTTTTTACTTGCAGAATGTATAATAACATGGTGTCAAAGGGTGATTTAGATGAACGCAGTAGAAGTTAAGAATCTTTACTACAGCTATGATAAGGAAAAATACGCCGTAAACGACGTATCTTTTACCATTCCTTACGGTAGTTATACCACCATCATCGGTCATAACGGCAGTGGAAAGAGTACAATTGCCAAATTATTGCTGGGATTACTGGAAAAGGAAAAAGGTGAAATAAAGATTGAAGGTCTTGATCTTACTTATGAAAATCTGGGCGAGATCAGAAACAGAATCGGTATCGTATTCCAGAATCCTGATAACCAGTTCATCGGATCAACAGTAAGAGATGACATCGCCTTTGGCTTGGAAAACCATTGTTTCGAACAGGCAAAGATGGATTCCATCATTGAAGAATACGCTGAAAAAGTCGGCATGACCAGATTTCTGGACAGTGAACCGACAAAGCTTTCCGGCGGTCAGAAACAGCGTGTAGCCATAGCTTCTGTTTTAGCAATGGGTTTGAACATTCTGGTATTTGATGAAGCTACCAGTATGCTTGATCCAACCGGTAAGAGAGACATCAGTAATCTCATTAATGAAATACACAACGACAAGAAACTGACAGTTGTTTCAATTACTCATGAAATTGAAGAAGTTGCACAGTCAGACTATGTCATCGTAGTTGATAATGGTAAGATTGCCTTAACAGGTACACCAAAGGAAATATTCAGACACTCTGATGAACTCATCAGAATGCGTCTGGACATTCCATTTGTCTATAAGGTAAGAAATGCGTTTAATGCGAAAGGGTTCAAGTTATCTGATACCCTTGACATGGAAGGGATGGCGGATGAAATATGTCAATACGTTTTGAAAAAGTAGATTTCGAATATTCGCCAAATACACCATTCGCATTTAAGGCTCTTACCGACATTGATCTTGAACTATCAAAGGACAAGATGACAGCCATTATCGGAGCAACCGGCAGTGGCAAGTCTACGCTTGTTCAGCATCTTAATGCCTTATTACTTCCTACAGGGGGTAAGGTAATAGTTGATGAACATACCATTGAAGCAGGCAAGAAGTTTGTCAAGACCAAGGACTTAAGACATAAGGTAGGTCTGGTATTCCAGTTTTCTGAATATCAGCTGTTTGAAGAAACCATCATTAAGGATGTTTCCTTCGGCCCAAAGAATTTTGGCATAAGCGAAGCAGAAGCAATTGAAAAAGCCAAGAGAGCCCTGAAGACTGTTGGCCTGGATGAGTCATATTACGAGAGATCACCGTTGGAATTATCCGGCGGTCAGAAGAGAAGAGTTGCCATTGCCGGTATCTTAGCCATGGGACCTGACATCCTGGTTCTGGATGAACCGGCAGCCGGTCTTGACCCACAGGGCGCTGAACAGATGATGACTTTGTTCAGAAAACTGAATAAGGAAAAGGGCATAACTGTTCTCGTCGTTACACACAACATGGAGCATGTCTTAAAGTATTGTGATGAAGTAGTAGTACTTGATCATGGCAAGCTGTTAATGCATACAGATATGACCACATTCTTTGAAAATGAAAAATACATGGAAGAGGCAAACATCAACCCGCCTTCAATCATCAGATTCAAGGCCATGTTAAGACAGCGAGGCCTGGACATTCCTTCTGATATCTTAAGCATTGAAGATCTGGCCAGGTATCTCTCAAGGAGGAAAGGCAAATGAAAAATGTAACTTTGGGTAGATACATTCCACTTGATTCCTTCTTCCATAAGCTTGACCCGCGCAGTAAGATCTGCGCTATGTTTGCCATATTGATTGCCATCTTCATTCCTGCAGGCTGGATCGGATATGCGATCATCGGTACTGTAATAGTCAGCTGCATATTCATAGCCAAGCTGCAGCTGGATTTCATCATCAAGGCCATGAAGCCAATGTTAATGATGATGATATTCCTGTTTGTCATTAACTTGCTGGTTGTTAAGACCGGTGACCTGTTATTTACGATCGGTCCGTTAACTGTTTATACTGATGCCTTAACTCAAACGGCATACATTGCGGTAAGACTGGTATTAATGATCATGTTGACGACACTATTAACAGCTACTACCAAGCCAATGGACATGACATTAGGCATTGAGGATTTATTGGCACCGTTGGAAAAACTGAAGGTGCCAACTCATGATATTGCCATGATGATATCCTTGGCCTTACGTTTCATTCCTACTTTGATTGATGAAGCTGACAGAATTCTGAAAGCTCAGTCATCAAGAGGCGTTGACTTTGAAAACGGTAAGTTCGGTGAAAAGATTACTGCTATTGTTTCTCTGATCGTTCCAATGTTTGTATCCTGTTTCCAGAGAGCTGATGACTTGGCAGATGCCATGGAAGCCAGAGGCTACGTAGTTGGTGCTAAGAGAGTAAGATATAAGACCCTGAAGTTCCATGGTGGGGACTATGTGGTTCTCATCGTAAGCAATCTCATTCTGGTTGGAATGATATTGATCTGGATATTTGTAAAATGAGATATAAGGCAATAGTAAGATATGATGGTACAGCCTATAATGGCTGGCAGATTCAGCCTAACGGTCTTACCGTTCAACAGGTTGTTCAGGATGCACTTAAATCCTTAACCTTACAGGAAATAATTGTTACGGCAGCCGGTAGAACGGATGCTGGAGTCCACAGTTATGGCCAGGTGTTCCATTTTGATTGCGATAAGCAGTTCAAGGACACTGCCAGGGCAATTAATTCGCAATTACCTGATGATGTCAGAATCGTTTCCTGTCAAGAAGTGAGTGATGAATTTCACAGTCGCTTTGATGCCAAGTGGAAACACTACAGATATGTCATTAATACAAACGGCTATGATCCGATCAGACGTAACTATGAATACCAGCTTAATGAAAAGCTGGATGTTGAATTAATGAGGCAGGCAGCTGAGGAATTTGTGGGTGAACACGACTTTACAAGTTTCAATGCCACAAAGCTTTCAGAAATGGAAAATCAGGTAAGAACCATTTACCGCATTGATGTTAATGAAATAAACGGTAGGGTCGTTCTGGATTTCTATGGCAACGGTTTTCTAAGACACATGGTAAGAATGTTGACGGGAACATTGATTGAAGCCGGCAAGGGTAAGATAACTGCTGAAGAAATAAACAGGCTTCTTGATTCAAGAGATAAAAACGCTGTGCATTACAATGCACCAGCCTGCGGTCTGTATTTAATGAAAATAGGATATGACGACTATTCTGCATAGAACAGTCGTTTTCTTTATGCTTTACTAGTGACTATCTCAGGTCTCATTGTAATATATTGATTGCTTTTTTTGAAATTGTGGTATAATGTTAAAGCATGCACCGGTGGCGGAATGGCAGACGCGTACGTTTGAGGGGCGTTTGACACATGTCGTGTGGGTTCAAGTCCCATCCGGTGCACCATTTTTTATCAAAAAAAGAGGACTTCAGTTCTGAGCTGAAGCCCTCTTTAGTTTACTGTAGATGAATAAGAATGTCAGGAAGTGAACGGTAGCGGTCAGTATCCAGCTTACCGGGTATGAGAGATACAGGATCATCAGAGTATGATTGCTCTTGAAGATCGTGGCGATCCATACCAGTCTGAAGGCACAGGCGCCAAGTAAGGAAACGATCATTGGAAGTACTGAAGTCCCCATGCCTCTAAGGGATCCTACCAGTACATCCATGATGCCACAAAGGAAATATACCCGGCATACATATGTAAGTCTTATGAAGCCTGCCGCAATAACTTCACTGTCAGTTGAATAGATGCCTAATAGCTGGTGACCGAAAATGTAACCTAAGCCGCCAGCGAATAATCCCGTTAATGTTACATATATTTCGCATAACAACAGGATCTTGCCAACTCTTTTAATCTTACCGGCCCCAACGTTCTGTGAAGTAAAGGTCAGACAGGTCTGGTAGAAAGAGTTCATGGCATTATAGACAAATCCTTCGATTGAAACAGCTGCACCGTTCCCAGCCATGACGATCTTGCCGAAACTGTTGATTGAAGACTGGATAACTGTATTACTGATTGAGAACACCGTTCCCTGAATTCCGGCAGGAATGCCTACTTTGGAAATCTCAAACAGTGAGTCTTTATCAATGTATAAATGTCTAGGATCAAAATGGGTAATGCCGTCATCATGTATTAAAACATATACGACAATGATGGCTGATACATATGATGACAGTGAGCTGGCCAACCCGACACCGGCAACATCCATTTTCATTACGATTACAAAGAACAGATTAAGCAGGGCATTCAGCATTCCGGCAATGATCAGAGCAATGAGCGGACGCTTGGTATCACCCTTGGCTCTTAATATGGCACTTCCGAAGTTATAAACCATCGTTGCCAGCATGCCGGTAAAGTAAACTCGTAAGTACAGGGTACTTAAGTCGATGACATCTTCAGGAGACTTCATCATCTCCAGTAATGTCTTACTCATTAGGACTCCGAATATCGTGAGTATTGCTCCGGATAATAAGGCAATTGTTAATGAAGTCTGAACAGCCCTGCTGACACTTTCTGCATTACCTGATCCGATTCGTCTGGCAATACAGACACTGCTGCCAACTGACAGGCCAATGAACAGGTTAGTCACAAGGTTTATGAGTGAACCGGTGGAACTTACCGCTGCCATTGAAGCACTGCCGGAAAACTGACCGACAACGATCATGTCTATGGCATTGAACAAAAGCTGCATGATGCCGCTGGCAATTACCGGTAAGGCAAATAATATGAGGTTTAAAGGCAAGTTGCCATCAAGCATGTTAACCGTTCTTTTACTCATGGGAAACCTCCAATTCAGATGGAATGTATTATAGCACTATGTCTTACATAAGTTCACTATAATGAACAGTTATTTTTATGGCAATATGCCATTTTTCATGTTAAAATGACCAGGTTGTAAGAAGGTAAGTAGGAATGAAGATCGATTACAGAAAACTCATAGAGGAATTCATCGCCGTTTTGATTGCTTCAATGTTCATGGCCATAGGAATTGTCTTTGAACTGTTTGCGGCATTAGGCGGTGACAGTATCACGGTAATAGAAGAAGGCTTAAGCAAGACCTTAGGTGTCATGGTTGGTACGGCTTCAATACTGTACAGTACTTTCATGATCACACTGGTATTCTTCTTTGCCAGAAAGTATCTGGGTTGGACAACCATTGCCAACGCATTGATGATCGGATCATTCATGAATCTCTTTTACCCATTATTGGCACCGATATTTACCAGTGACATTCTGTTCTACAGATACCTGGTTCTGCTGGCTTCCGTAGTATTGATATCAATTGGCTGCGTAATACTGATTAGATATCAAAGCGGCATGAATACGGCTGATGCCTTAGCTACGGAAATAGCCGCAAGACTTCATGTGGAGTTCAGATATGCCCGAATCGCTCTTGACGGCTTAATGATTGGTTTAGGTTATGTGTTAGGCGGCACAGTTGGTATCGGTACAATAATCGCAATGGCCTTAACCGGACCGGCCATTGACTACATCAATAAACTTGTTGATGTGTTCAAGGCAATGAAAACCTCAGAATGAATAAATATATGCTTCAAACATAAAAATGTTTGAAGCTTTTTTCATCATTGTTATTCGAAAACTTGAATAATGAAGAATATGGCGCAAAGTAATGTGAGGCATATACTTTGATTATATGTTAAAATATAGGTGTAAGTTTTTTCGGAGGAAATAATTATGATAGATTATACAGAAGGTTCCGGTAAGGAATATCATATTGGCGTTGGTAAGGGTGACGTTGGAGAGTATGTAATCTTACCTGGTGACCCAAAGAGATGTGCAAAAATTGCACAGTATTTTGATGATGCAAAACTGGTAGGTGACAGCCGTGAATTTGTTACTTATACCGGTTATCTGAATGGTAAGAAGGTATCTGTTACTTCTACAGGCATT
The DNA here is from genome assembly GCA_017431405.1 of Erysipelotrichaceae bacterium. Lineage (GTDB taxonomy): Bacteria > Bacillota_I > Bacilli_A > Erysipelotrichales > Erysipelotrichaceae > RUG521. The sequence goes on from JAFRLB010000001.1 coordinate 10,937, forward strand.
GGTGGCCCAAGTGCCTCAATCGCGATGGAAGAACTGGTAAAGTGCGGTGCTCATACCTTTATCAGAATCGGCACTTGCGGTGGTATGCAGCTGGATGTAAAGGGCGGCGATGTAGTAGTAGCTACCGGTGCCATCAGAGCTGAAGGAACTACTAAGGAATATGCTCCAATAGAATTCCCGGCTGTACCTAACCTGGCAGTTACCAATGCCTTAGTAAAGGCCTGTGAAAAACTTGGGGCTGATCATCATGAAGGTGTTGTACAGTGTAAGGATTCATTCTATGGTCAGCACCGTCCTGAAACATTACCTAATGGTCAGGAACTGTTAAGAAAATGGGATGCCTGGTTAAGACTGGGTACAGTTGCTTCAGAAATGGAATCAGCTGCCTTGTTCATTGTTGCGGCATATTTAAAGGTAAGGGTAGGAAGCTGTTTCCTGGTTGTTGCTAATCAGGAAAGAGCAAAGGCCGGCTTACCTAATAAACAGGGACATGATACAGATCTGGCAATCAGAGTTGCCGTTGAAGCAATTAAGGATCTGATGAGTCAGGAATAAGGTAAAGACATGAGCGAAAAACATAAGAAGAAAAATACTAATTGGTTTGGATTCTTTGTAACATTTGTTCTGGCTTTTATCATCATTTATACTGCTTTGGGCTTCATACCATCCTGGCAGATTAAAATGGAAGCTGATGTCTGGAGTTATCTGGTTCACAGCTGGCAGTATATGATTCCTGTCAAGGCAGCCATTTCAGCTGTTGCTTCTCTGATATTAGGCTGGCTGTTTACTCATTAAGAAAAAAATAACAGGGACTGCGAGTCCCTGTTATCTATATTACTTTACTGATTTTAAGGCTGGTTTCAGATGGCCTTTGAACTTATTGAGCAGTTCAAGGGCTTTTTCTTTGTCATAACCTGTTTCATACATGGCAATGGCAAGCTTTGGATTCTTTCCAGCTTCTTCAAATAATCTTTCAGCAGTTTCCTGATCACAGCATGTAGCCTTGACGATGATGCCCTTGGCTCTGGCAACGAGCTTTTCATTAGTTGGTTTTACATCAACCATCAGGTTATTGTATACCTTGCCCATTCTGATCATTGAAGCAGTTGAGAGCATGTTAAGTACCATCTTCTGAGCAGTGCCGGCCTTCATTCTTGTTGAACCGGTGACAACTTCCTGACCTGATACTACATCGATAGGGTAGTCAGCGATCTTACCGATCTGACTGTCTGAAACACAGGCAATTGAACCTGTTGGACAGCCAATTTCTTTGGCATATTTGAGAGCACCGATGACATAAGGAGTTCTGCCGCTGGCAGCGATGCCAACCAATACGTCATTCTTGCTTAAATTATGTGCCTTACAGTCTTCTACACCAAGTTCAGCGCTGTCTTCAGCACCTTCCTTAGCCTTGTATAATGCCTCAAAACCACCAGCCATGATGCCGACGACCATTTCATATGGAACACCATATGTTGGCGGACATTCAGCAGCGTCCAAAAATCCTAATCTGCCGCTGGTTCCGGCGCCGATGTAATATAAGTGACCGCCTTTTTCAAACTGTTCAACGATTACATCGACCAGCTTGGCGATCTGAGGGAGCTGCTTCTTAACTGCGGCAGCGACCGTTGCGTCTTCATTGTTGATCAGTGTAACGATTTCTTCTGCAGAGCAGGTATCAATGTTCATGGTGTTAACGTTCTGGTTTTCGGTTTCCAGTTTCTTTAAATCTACGTTCATGTTATCTCCTTATTCTACGCAGTCAATTGCGAGAGTATTAATTACATCTCTGAATTTCAATACTGATGTATTGTTTCTGTTTGGATGGATTCTGTTACATAACAGGATCATTGCCATCTTTCTGTCAAGGTCAATCATGATATGGCCGCCGGTAAAGCCGGTATGGAACAAAGTATGTTCTGAATACTTGATTCCCATTGTTGCTTTATCTGTTGAAATGATCCAGCCTAAGCTTCTTCTGTCAGCGCCTTTGTCTGCGTAACAGGTTCTGATCATTTCTCTGGTTTCAGGCTTCAGATATGGATCATTGTCATTCATGATCATTCTTACAAACTTAATGAGGTCATCGATGTTTGAAAATACCCCGGCACTGCCTGCGATGCCGTTAAGACGGTAGGCTTTACCATCATGTACTTCTCCACAGATGACACCTCTTTTTTCCGTTACTTCAGTAGCGGCACAGTTAGACTTGTCGATAGGTTGATAACAGGTATGATCCATGCCTAATGGCTTGAATACTGTTTCTGTAGCAAAATCCTTTAAGGAACCTTTTAAACGGTCAATGACAAATCCCAACAGAATGTAGTTTGTATCTGAGTAGAAGATATTTCCTTTCAGTTTTGGATCCGGCTGCATGTTGTGAAGAGCATGCAGGAATTCCTCGTCATTCAGTTTCTTATATTCCGGTACGTCAATAAGTCCGGTTGTATGAGTCATGCATTCACGTACAGTGACTTCTTCATTGGCAAACTCAGGTAATACACTGTGAATGGTAGTATCTAATGTGATCTCACCGTTTTCCATTAACTTAAGCATGCAGGTGGTTGTTGAAACGACCTTGCTTAATGATGCCAGATCGTAAATGGTATCTCTTTCAGCCGGCAGAAGCTTTTCTACTTTCTGACGGTAGCCATATGTTCTGACAAATTCTTCATCCGGTGTGACGATAGCCATGTTAAAACCGCATAACTTATCTTCATCTACCAGGTATTTGACTAGTTCATAAACATTATTACATTGTTTCTCTTTAAGCATTTATGTTCTCCTCTGCATCTATTATAACATTGATTTTAAACATGGTAGGTCTATAATGTTTAGTAGAGGAGAATGACGTAGATGAATAATGTAAAAAAGTATTTTGATGTTGTTCAGAATTACCTGGATCTTATAGAAAAATCCAGTGAAGACGACGTTAAAAAGGCTGCTTTAATATTGGCAGAATGTTTCCAGAATAACGGCGTATGTCAGCTTTTCGGTGTCAAGCATGGCCTGGAATTTTCCATGGAATTAGGTTACAGAGCCGGCGGTTTAATGCCATTCCACCGTTTCAATGTAACTGACCTGGTCTTAAAGGGCATTCTTACTGAAGAAGAAATGAATGATCCAGCCGTTTATGACAGATGCGAACTGGTTGAAAAGCTGATGGAAATCTATAACGTATATCCGGAAGACATGTTCTTAATAACATCTTCATCAGGCACGGAAGGCGTTGTAGTTGAAGCTGCCTTATTGGCAAAGAAACAGGGCAGAAAGGTCATTGCCGTTGTTAACGGTAATGAAGTAAAGGTCAGTAAGTCTCATCACCCTAGCGGCAAGAATCTTGTAGAAGTGGCTGACTTGGTAATTGATACTCATGCACCATATCCTGACGTAAACATTGAACTCTCTGACGGCCAGAAAATGTGTCAGGTATCTACGATCTGCGGCAATATCATTGCCCAGATGATAACCGGCGAAACATACCGTTACTTTGTTGAAAACGGTTTGGATTGCCCAATACTGTTAAGTGCAAATGTGAAAGGGGCCGACGTTCATAACCGTCAGATTTCTGACAAGTACTTAGGACGTTGGAATTCAATTTAGGTGACTAACATGACAAATAAGGTAGATATGCATGTCTTTCACGACAGACTGACAGAAGTGTTTGATACACTTTATGAAACTCAGCAGGAAAACATTCAGAAGGCTGCTGAATTATGTGCGGAAGCAATTGAAAAGGGCGGTGTCATTCAGGTGTTTGGCAGCGGCCACAGTGTTGGCTTCGGCATGGAAATGCGTAACAGACCTGGATCATTGGTTCCGGTACACAGCATGGTTATGAGTGATTTCGTGACTAAGGGAATCGTTGATCTGGCAACTTTCAAGAGCCAGGATGTTATCTTCGAAAGAACCCCGGGTATTGCTGATAAGCTTTATAACTTATATGAAACAAATGATAATGATGTCTTCATCATCATTTCCAATTCCGGCATTAACGGTGTTGTAATCGATCTGGCAATATATGCCAAAAAGACCGGCCATAAGGTAATTGTCGTTACCAGCTGGCAACATACCAATTCTGAAGCTTCCAGACATCCTAGTGGCAAGAAACTGTATGAATATGGCGATGTCGTAATTGATAACTGTGGCCCAGTCGGTGATGCCTTGCTTGAAACAGGCAAACTGGAAAAGGTCTGCTCAATTTCATCAATTACCGGCGCCGTCATTGCTCAGACCATTGGCTTACAGGCAGCAACCATTTTAACTGAAAAGGGTATTGAAGCGCCTGTATTATGGGACGAAACAAGACCTGGATATAAGGAACACAATGAAGAACTGTTAAAGAAATACGAAGGGAGAATTAACTTAGAATGAATACAGAATTTGAATACATGAATACTTTGACCTCTATTCTTGATGAGGTATATGAAACAAATAAGGACAAGATCCATGAACTGGCAGAAAAGTTTGCCGAGAACATCATGGAAGACAGAATGATCCATACATTTGGTACAGGTCATTCACACATGATCGGCATTGAACTGTTTGCCAGAGCTGGCGGCCTGGGCAATGTTGATGCCTTACTGGATCCGGATGTATTAACCAGCAATGGCGCTCAGAGAAGCGGTGCTCTTGAAAAGCTGCCTGGTGTAGCTGACATCGTTTATGATAACTACAACATTCAGCCTGGTGACATCATGATCGTCATTTCTAACTCAGGCCGTAACTCAATGCCAATTGAAATGGCCATGAGATGTAAAAAGGAAGGCGTATTTGTAGTAGCAGTTACTTCACTGAAACAGTCTGAAAAGATGATTTCACGTCATCCAAGCGGCAAGAGATTATTTGAAGTTGCCGACGTCGTATTAGACAACTGTGCTCCTAGCGGCGATGGCTGTCTGAACATTAACGGCTACATTACCGGTGCCGTAAGCTCAATTGCTTCAATGTTCATGTTAAATACAATTACTTCAGAAGCCATCAAGATCGTAACTGACAAGGGCTTCAAGCCATATATCTTCCAGTCACAGAACGTTGACGGCTTCGATAACGATGCCATTTACGAACACTACAAGGGAAGAGCAAAACACTTCTAAAACAGTAAACAAGGAACAGGGAAACCTGTTCTTTTTTATGGCAATCGGTTTTAAATGCAGCTGATTTTCTGTTAAGATTATTAACAGGTGAATCAAAATGTACGTTAACAGGATATACAACAGTGATGTACCTGATTTCATTAAGGAGATCAGTGAACTGGACATCATGCAGCGCTTAAAGGACACGGGAATGGATTGCGGTTGCGAATACACTTCCTTTTCCTTATGGCAGAACCTGTTACCGGGGAAAAGATATGAACACAGTATTGGCGTTGGCTTGATCGTCTGGCATTTTACTGGTGATGAGAAACAGGCGATTGCCGGTCTTTTACATGATATTTCGACTCCGGCCTTTGCCCATGTCATTGATTTCATGAATCATGACTATCTGTCTCAGGAATCAACGGAATCTGATACCAGAAATATCATTGAAAATTCAACTGAATTACAGCTGATTCTGGAAAGACATGGCCTATCTACTGATGATGTCTGTGACTATCATAAGTATCCAATCGCCGACAATGATTCACCAAGACTTTCCGCAGACCGCCTGGAATATACGATGCGTAACTTCTACCGTTATCTGCACTTATCAGAGCAAGAGATCAGAAGCTATTATGATGATCTGTGTGTCATAAGCAATGAAGAGGGAATTGATGAGCTGGCATTTAATGAGGTTGATAAGGCTGAAGAATTTGTCATTAATACGCTGAAGACAAGTTCAATATATATTCAGGACGCTGACCGTTATTCAATGGAGCTGTTAGGCAGAATAGTAAAGGATGCTCTGGAAAGAAAAGTCATAGAATACAGGGACATATATGCCGGTGAAAGCGTTGTAATAGAAAAACTGAAGAAAGACGATGTAAGCAATCGTAAGTGGAATGACTTCTGTGCCATGAATGAAATGATGATCAGTGATGAACAGATAGATGATTCCTGGATTAAAGTTGCGGCAAAGAAGCGCTACATTGATCCACTTGTTAAAGGAAAGGGCAGAATATCAGTTGTTTCCCCAAAGGCAGGTAAGCTGATTGAGGAGTTTAAGAATAAGTCATTTGACTACTATATGAAAGGAAAGACACGGGATTAACCGTGTCTTAATTGTTTCCGTATTTTCTGATTACATCAATGATCTTCTGCTTGGTTTCCTTAGTCAATGTATCAGTGAATGTTTCATAAGTCAGAAGCTTTTCATCAATAGGTGTTACATATGGTGAATAACCATTTGAGTAACATACTACCAAAGCCTTGCTTAAGTCAACATAGGTCAGATACTTTGAGAACAGTTCGTTTGGTGAGAATACCAAGCTAACAGGACCAAGACTGATTTTTGATAACAGGACCTGCTTTGTCCATTTTTCCGGCTGGTCCTTTAATCTGGCTCTTACGATCTTGCCATAGCCTATTGTTTCCAGTTCTCTTGGTGTAGCGTAATCAGGAATCTCATCGAAGTTGATCTCGTTGAATTCATGTTCGCACTGAATCATTTCTTCATCATAATCAAGTTTCAATGGCTTCTTTTCAACTGGTTCATTTCTGAGTTCTTCAATCTTCTTTACTAACTTATCACCAAGTTTGACGATGGCATCATAATCCTGCCCGTCTCTGGTAAATCTGGTTGAAATGTCACCTGAGCAGCCCTGCAAGTAGGTAAAGAAGATGTCAGGGTGTTTATCTGATAATGTCTTTAATACATAGCCAGGCCATTCTGCACTGAAGAAGTGAGTTTCACTTGCACTTAATACAGTCGGATGAACATTGTGGAAGGTGAACTGAGCAATTTCCTTATCTTTACCGTCAAACAGTCTTATTAAGCCTAATAATACGATAGCTGTATAGTGAGAAATACGGCTTCTGCCTAATTCATCAAAAGGTACCATGTTGTAGGAAACACTGATTCGGTCAGTTTCCGTTAATTCCATTGATCTGATGTCTTCAGTAACCTGTTCCAATAACTGGTTATAATATTCTTCTTTTGTTGTATCGCCGGCATAATGAGTATGGGTACATGACACGGTAATGTGGAATGGCTTGTCAAACTTATCTGCCAGTCTCTTTTCAAGTTCTTTCTCAAAATCATATCTGATGCCTAATAAGTCGCATGATACATGTACAAATATCAGGGTATCGTCATCCAGAATTGCGACTCTGGCATGCAGGTCATCGTGAACTTCACTAACTGGATCAACCTGCTGGATGTGTCCGGCCTGCTTGACGGGCTTTAAAGGGTTGATCACAAACTGCTTGAATGCATAACGCATGTTATTTAGCCTCCTTCATTGAATCTTTAAATGTTTCCAATAGCATTCCGTTATTATAATAGGAATTCAGATACTGTGTTTTAATGTTCTTTTCATATTTTTCAACCTTTGGCTGTAATTCAGGGAACACACTGATCAGGGCATTTGGAATAATGAACAGTACATCAGGTTTTTCCTTATTATATGTTACATAGACATTGCCTCTAGGTATCTTGGTCTGTTTTACGTTGAACTTTTCAATCATGGTCGTATTGATCTGGTTCAGGTTTTCATCATAAATGGTAACATCCAGTTTCCAGAAAACATATTTCTTGAATCTTGAATCACGGCCAAATCTTTCAAATTTACCTTCATTTATCCTGGCTAAGGCGATTTCGCCATTCTGCACCATTTTTCTGATGATGTTTCTGTCTGCGTTTGTTTCATAGTAACTGATGGCGAAGTAAGCTATCAGAATGAAGAACATCAGACCAAAGTAAACTGCCAGGGAGTGAGTTTCCCATAAGCTCTTATTTGTCCATAAAAACAGGCTTACTCCTGCAGTTATGGCGATCAGAACTATCAGAAAGACAGTTGTTCGTTTAAATAATTTTAGTTGCATGTTTGTATACCTCTGTATGCCTTAATTATAGCACTAACCATATAAATGACGTCTATATTTGATGAATTAAGGGAAAATTGTGGGAAAAATATCACAAAAAGTGTTTACATAGTCAAAAAAATGGTATAATGAGTGCATAGGAGGGCTTATTTATAATATGAGCAATGCAATGTTAGGAATCATTTTAGGTTTATGGTCTGGTGTTGCAATGGTCTTAAACCTGACAGGTATTGGTGTCAGAACAGCTTTAGTTTGCGGCTTTATCGCAGGCCTCTGTGTTGGTGACCCATTACTTGGAATTAACGTAGGAGCAACATGCTTACTGTTCAGTATTGGTTACTATACTTACGGTGGCGCAACAATCCCTGACTACGTTACAGGCTCTATGTTCGGAACAGTCGTTGCTAAGAGCGCAGGTGTCGATGCTGGTCTATTAGTAGCTACATCATTAGCATTATTAATGACACAGATGGATATCTTAGGTCGTTCAACAACAACAGTATTCCAGCATTTAGCTGAAGGTGCTTTGGCACAGAACAATATCAAGAAGATGGAACTTTGGACAATCATGGGTACAATACCATGGATCCTGTCTAGAGCAATCCCAGTATTCTTCGGTATGCTGTTAATCGACAACGTTAATAAGTTGGCCGATTTCGCAAACAGTGTACAGTGGATCTCTAAGGGCTTATCAGTTGTTGGTAAGTGTTTACCAGCAGTAGGTTTCGCACTTCTGTTATCTTACATGGATCTCAAGAAGTTCTGGCCTTTCCTGATCTTAGGCTTCGTACTGTATGCTTACATGGGCGTAGGTACCATCGGTTTGGCACTTGTTGGTTTAGCTGCAGGCGCTTTATATACCGGTATCGGTACTGAAGGAGGTGCTGAGTAATGGCAAGAACTAATCAGAAATTAAGTGAAAAGGCTAAGAGATCAGCAGCAACAAGACACAACTGTGTATTACAGTGGTGCTGGAACTATGAAAAGATGCAGGCTGCAGGTTATGCTTATGCAATGGTTCCTGTAATTAGGGAATTATATGACACAGAAGAAGCACAGTGCCGTGAATTGGAAAGACACATGCAGTTCTACAACACCCATCCAGGTGCTTCTGCATTAATCGCTGGTGCTGACGTAGCTCTTGAAGAAGACTACCAGACAGAAGTTGGCGACAACTTAAAGATCGCTTGGATGGGCCCATTAGCTGGTATTGGTGATACAATCCAGGCTGTATTGGTAACTCCACCATTCTCAATCATGGCTGCTTCATTAGCAGTTCATGCTGTTCAGCAGAATAGCTTAAGAACAGGTTTATTATCAATCTTAGTTAATATCCTGCCATTAATCGCATTATTCGTCATTCGTTGGCCATTATTCAACTATGGTTACAAACAGGGCGTTAACGTTATCAATGACGTAAGCGGTGCTGGTACTTTAGATAAGTTACAGACAGCTGCTTCTATCCTTGGTATCGTAGTTATGGGTGGTTTCGTTCCATCAATGTTAGCTGGTATCGGTGCTCCATTAAAGTTAGGTAAAGACTTAACTGATGACACAGGTAAGGTTATCCAGTCTGCTAAGACATTGAAGGAAGCATTAGATGCTATCTTCCCATACATCATCCCAATCGTATTAACATTCATCTGCTACAAGCTGATTAAGAACAAAGTTACTCCATTAAGAGTTATCTTATACGTATTAGTTTGTACATTCATCTTAGGCGTTGTTGGCGTTTTAGGTTAAACCCATGATTACCCATTTAAGAATCGACAACCGTCTTATCCATGGCCAGGTTGCTGTTACTTGGAAAAACCACATTGGCGCAGACAAGATCATCGTTACTAACGATAAGGTTGCTGCTGACCCAATTCAGAAGATGGCTTTACCACTGGCAGCAAGAGGCAGCACAGTATTAGTACTGTCAGTTGCAGAATGCATTCAGTATGCTAAGGATCATCCAAACGAAACAATGTTTGTTATCGCTAAGTTCCCATCTGATGCATTACAGATCCTGGAATCTGGTGTAGAGGTTAAAGACGTAAACGTTGGTAATGCAGCTCCAATCAACGGAACAACATACAAGATGGTAGACAAGTCAATTGCTGCTACTGCTGAAGATGCTGTTATATACCGTAAGATCGCTGCTATGAGAGGCAATAAGTTAATAAGCCACTTAACACCAGCTAACGAGCCGAGAGATTTCCTGAAACTGTTAGACGAAGCAGGATTCTAAAAAAAACTAAAAGATGTGATCCATGATCACATCTTTTTTTTGCTTAATTAAAATGTCTTATAAAAACAGGGCAGATAGTTCTATTGGCCCTGTATTCTTGCTTTCTGTAACAGTCTTTCTATTCCTTCTTCGCTGTAGGACAACAGTCTGCCATATTCCCTGGCTATGAGCTCCTTATTATGGTCATTGTATTCTCCTGAATAGATCAGCTTTTCCTTGGCTTCCTTTAACTGCAGATACTTATTCAGATACTGCTTCTCGCAATAGAATATGACATTGTATTTTCCCTTATTCATTTCCTCTGGAAAAAGAGCAGTAAGAAACGGCTTGTCTTCTACATAATAGCTTACACCGTATTTATCGCATAACTTGTCAAAGTTTGAAAGAAAACTGTCTCTTTCTTCCTTACTGTTACAAGGGTGGGAGAGAGCAATCTTCTTAACTCCTGCCGCTACCATTTCACAGAAACAGTAGGCAGCTCCTAAATGGTATGAATAGTTGTCAATTGTCTTCATGGGTGTTCTCCTTAAAAAAACCGGTTCTGTTAGAACCAGTATTACTTTTTGATGTATTCTCTGATGATGTCCAGAGCTTTCTTGTAAACATTGATCTTTTCACCGCTGTAGAGTTCTACCATGCCCTTGGCAATGAACAGAATGCTCTTAGGGGTTACAGCCTTGATGTGGTTATAAGATATTCTCTTACCGTTTAAGATACAGAACTTGTCATTATAGTAGAGACGCATTTCCATGTAGGCATAATAGATTTCAGCGAACCCCATGATGAACATGATGATGCCGATTGAACTGTGGACTTCTGACTTGTTTTGAATACCCCAGATGAATACTATTACGCTTAATACGATCATTACTGTCAAGGCAATGATTACACCTGTAGAGAACTTAGTACACTGGTACTTGGAAAGATCATATTCCTTCAGTTTATCCTGATTCTTCTTTTCCTTGTATATGCGGCTTGCCAGATAGGCAACGCCGACGATTGCACATAATAAAGTTACATTCATAAATATCACCATATATATTATATCGGAAATATGGTAAAATAAAAGGCGGAAACGAGATGAAAACATGAGTGAACAGAAAAATCCAAGTCTTGAAGAAAAGATCAAGGCTACCGAAATCAACGCAATAAACATTACAGGAAACCTGGTAAAGAGTATTATGTTCAAAAATAATATTTCTGCATACATCATCATGGTATGCGGTGCCTTCCTGTTTTTACTGAGAAATATCTGGGGATATTTATTAGGTGTATTCTCAATTGGCATTGCCTTATTTGTATTATTGAAAGTTAAGGATCATAAGGTGATGGACATCTATGATGATGCCATCGTCATGTATGCAGATGATGAGGGTAAAACAGCTGCTAAGATATCGTTTGATGAGATCATTGAATGGACAATTCAAAATAATGCTAGCGGTGTTGATGCAGTAATGTTAAAATTGAAAAGCGGTGAAGTCATCTACAAGAACACCTTCCAGGTCAGTAAGTGTTATGACACCCTGATGAAGTTTATTTCTGAAAGAGAAAGCCGTGTCATTCAGATGGAAAAGAACAGACAGAAAGAGTTCAATCTGAAGGAAAACGTTAAGAAATGGTTTAATAAGTTAAGAAAAAAATAAACCATTCATGCCGAATTAGCTCAGTCGGTAGAGCATCTCATTCGTAATGAGCAGGTCGCTGGTTCGATTCCGGTATTCGGCACCATAATGATAATGAACTGTTTATGACAGTTGAAATAGTGGAGTATGTATGAAGAAATTATATGAAGCAATGGCTAAAAATAAATGGACATTATTAGTGTTCTACATTCTAGCATGTATGGTCGCAAGCCTTGTTCTTTATCCTTTACTTGAATATGTATATTCACTTGTAACAGGAAATCCATTCGTTCCAGATTTCAAACACTGGTTACTCGGCGCTGCCAGAAACGGCTTTGTCGTTGGCCTTGTACTGTTTGTCTTAGGCCCGGCCAAAAAGAAGAATTAACCAATGAAGGTTCTGATATTCAGAACCTTTTTCTTTGCCTTAATGGGAATGTATGTGGCCAATGGCAGTTAAAACCTGTTACAATATAGAAGACGTAAGGAGAATATAAAATGTTAATGAATATGAATGAGCTGCTTAAGGTAGCTAATGAACACAACTTTGCCGTACCGGCTTTCAACATCAGCAACTACGCAATGTTTGAGGCAGTAATGAATGCCTGTGAAAGGGAGAATGCTCCTGTAATCATTGAGATCCATCCTCATGAACTGGCCTTTACGGGCGATGACATTACTTCTGCAATCAGAGAAAGATTAATGAATACCAGAATACCGGCTGTATTGCATCTGGACCATGGTTCTTCCTTAGAAGATGTCATGAGAGCCATCAGAGACGGTTTTACTTCTGTTATGATCGACGGTTCATCATTACCATTTGAAGAGAATGTAGCCATCTGTAAGAAGGTATGTGAAGTAGCTCATGCAGTAAATGTTTCTGTTGAAGGTGAGTTAGGTACAATTGGCGTAACGACTTCCAAGGAAGCTTATGACAATCAGACCATCATTTATACCAAGCCTGAAGATGCTAAAGAATTAATTGAGCGTAGCGGTATTGATTCCCTAGCCGTCGCCATCGGTACTTCTCATGGCTTATATCCAAAGGGTGTAACACCAAAGTTAAGAATCGACATCTTAAAGGAAATCAAGGCAACTGTAGATAAGCCATTAGTATTACATGGCGGCAGTAATAATCCTGACAGCGAAATCGCTGAAGCTGTTAAAAACGATATCAATAAGATCAACATCTCTTCTGACATCAAGGATGCCTTCTATAAGAAGATGAGAGAAGTACTTAAGGATGAAAACTTAAGAGAACCTAATAAGATCGAACCTGCCTGCATGAAGGCAGTTGAAGAAGTCGTTGTTCATAAGATTCACTTATTCAACGACAACGACAAGGCTGACTTGTATTAAGAATCCTGGCAACAGGATTTTTTTGTTGCGTTAGAAATGTAAGTCAGATCAGTTTGTGCTATTATTTTTTTAATTTAATTAAGAAATAATAGGGAGGTACTTATGATTAAGGAAGAACTGAAGAAGAAATATGCATATACCCTGGCAAGAGTCGGCTTGAATGTGCAGCCTGGCCAGACTGTATTGGTTGAAGCTGCCATTGAAGGCAGAGACTTCGTACCTTATTTCGCTGAAGAGTGTTATAAATTAGGTGCCGGTAATGTCGTTGTCCATTATCTGGACTTACCGACAATGAAGGTATCAGCTGCTTACCGCAAGGGGGAAGATATCCGTAATGTTGAAGACTGGGAACAGTTGCAGTGTCAGAAGTATCTTGACGAAGGAGCCTGTTACATCAGACTGGAAGGTGTAAATCCAAAGTTAATGGAAGACTGTCCTGAAGAGGAAGCTAATGCCATCTTTGCTCATGTTGATGCCGTAAGAAACATCATGCGTAAGGCTTCAAGAGAAAAACATTGCCAGTGGTGCATAGCCATGATTCCTACTAAGGAATGGGCTGATTACATCCTGCCTGACATTAAGGAAGAAGACAGATATGATGAGTTGTGGGAACTGATCTTAAAACTGTGTTACATAACAGAAGATAATGATATCGTAGCTGTATGGGAAGAAAAGAACAGACTGAAACTGGAAAGAGGCAACTTGATTGATTCATACAACTTTACCAAGTTCCATTACACCGCTTCCAACGGTACTGATCTGACAGTTGAACTGACACCTGATTCAAAGTTTGGCTACAGACCAAGAGGTGATCAGAACTTCATCAGATTCAATGCCAATATACCTACTGAAGAGATCTGTACAACACCTGAAAAGTTTGGAACAAACGGTGTCGTATATGCTTCTAGACCGCTGGTATTAGGTGGTAAGAGTGTTGAAAACTTTGGCTTCCGTTTTGAAAACGGCAAGGTAGTTGAAGTAATTGCCAATGAAGGCAAGGAAATGCTGGAAGCGTTAGTCAAAATGGATGAAAATGCCGGCTATCTGGGAGAGGCAGCCTTAGTAGAATACCATTCACCGATCTCAATGAGCGGCAGAGTATTCTATACAACATTGATTGATGAAAATGCATCATGTCATTTGGCTTTAGGCAGAGGCTTAAATGGGGCACAGCCAAAGGATTCAAAATACACATTCAATGATTCAGTAATTCACATTGACTTCATGATCGGCACTCCTGACATGCACATCGTTGGTACAACCGCTGATGGTAAGGAAGTAGTGATCTTCGATCAGGGGGATTTTGCCATATAGTTGATTTGCATGATAATTAATAACAACATGAATATAGCTGGTATTATTGCCAGCTATTTTTTGTAGTGTCTGTTAAGTATAAAAATACTGGTTTAAACTCGTTTTAAGGATAAGTACTCTAAAAACACTAATGATAATTAAGAAGGATTTAAAACGAATATAAAATATCACGATATTGTGATATAATGTATTTGACAATATTTGGGAGGTTAATAATGCCAGTATTGTCCAGGTTTTACGGAATTACAATCCGTATGTATTTTCAACAAGCAGAACATAATCCACCACATATCCATGCAATTTATATAAATTTTGGCAGAAAACCCATTGATCTTCAGTCGATGGGATGAATGCCATCATCCTTGGCTTTCAATATACTTTCTAATATTTTTTCATGAGAGAATTATAACATAAAGAAAGAATGTTTATTTGAGATTTTACTAGAATATAAATCAAGTATGTGGTATAATTATCTCGGGTGAGGGGTAGTGTTTCTGACTGTAAAACATCAGCCAAAGCTGAATAAATATCAATATGAT
>JAFRLB010000050.1 GCA_017431405.1 Erysipelotrichaceae bacterium
ATTTTCAGCGGGGACCGGCGGACGGCTATGCCCCCCTCGATGGGACCGAGTGGTACTACGAGGCGAGATTCTGGTCGGAAATGCCGGATCTGAACCTTGACAGCGTGGCCGTGAGAGCGTTTTTCTGCTTCTTGAAGTAAGTTACATACATTGCTAATGTTGCGATTACTGTAGCGATTGCGGCTAACAGATTAGCTAATGCCCATGAAGCTCTTGCTTCTGTCAATGGTGCTTCAACATCTGCAATCTCTTCTGTTACTGCTGCCATTGGTACTTCAACTTCTTCGATCTCAATTACTGTTTCTTCGATAACTACTTCTTCAACTGCTGCTGGTTCTTCATAAGCTGGCTGAGAAGGTGCTGGTGTGTATTCAACTACTGGTGCAGGAACTACTGCTGGTTCTTCTGCTACTGGAGCTGGTTCTACGATTGTTGGTTCTTCTATTACAGGTTCTTCAACGATTGGTTCTTCAATGACTGGTTCGACTACTACAGGTTCTTCGATTACAGGTTCCTCAATGACTGGTTCCTCGATGACTGGCTCTTCTACTACAGGTTCCTCGATTACAGGTTCTTCAATGATTGGCTCTTCGATGACTGGTTCTTCGATGATTGGTTCAACTACTACAGGTTCCTCAATTACTGGTTCTTCGATTACAGGTGTTGGTTCTTCTTCAACTGGTTCTTCAACGATCTTTGTGTATACCATGTAGATAACCTTATCTGAGTCTGCGATTCCCTTAACTGCATCGCCTCTTGTTTCCTTGAATTCATAACCCTTGATTGGGAATGCGTATGCATCTGAGAAATCATATTCCTTTTCGCCATTCAAGTCACTGCTTGCTTCATATTCACGGTGTGATGTCATGAAGATGCTGTTGCCTTCTTCGTCAATGTATTCAACTTCTACTGTGATGTACTGCTTAACGAATGTAACGTTGATTCTGATTGTCAGATCCTGGTCTGTAACTGTGATCTCACTGTCAGCTGCGTTACCGTTTGATTCATGTGAGCCTGCGATGTATACTGTTCCGACTCTGTATAAGTCGTTTCCTAACATGATTGAATGATCTTCTTCATTGTATGTGAATTCTGATGTTGATAATAATTCTGAATCAAGTCTGAAGCTTTCACCGCTCTTAACTGTGATTTCTTTTCCTTCAACTACCTTATGTGCGTTTTCAGCGAATCCGTCAACCATTCTTCCACCTGGAGCTGCGCTGAACTGATGTAAGATTGTTACCTTGTATTCTTTTACTTCAATTTCTTCTTCAACTGCTGGCTCTTCAACGATTGGTTCTTCGATGATTGGTTCTTCAATAACTGGTTCTTCGATTATAGGTTCTTCAATTACTGGTTCCTCAATGATTGGTTCCTCAATGATTGGTTCCTCAATGACTGGTTCCTCAATGACTGGTTCCTCAATGACTGGTTCTTCAATTACTGGTTCCTCAATAACTGGTTCCTCAATAACTGGTTCCTCAATAACTGGTTCCTCTACTACTGGCTCTTCTACTACTGGTTCTTCAATTCTGACCTGAGTATCTAACAGCCATCCCTCATCATATTCGAAGTCAATTTCATATAAATAACCGTTTACTCTGTATGACCATTCATATGACTTGTCTAATTCGATCCATGCAATGCCATTTTCATCAGCTACTGCTGTTGCTGTGATTGTTTCGGCACCTTTCTTTCCGGTTAATGTTAATTCATATCCTGGAAGTGGATTGCTGTTCTGATTGAAGAAATCAAATCCTACTCTGCCATATTCTGGTTCTGCTTCTAAAGCTTCCTGAGCCTGACTGTAATACAGATTTAAGATGACTTCCTTACCGTACAGATCACTCCAGTCTGCTGGGAAGATACTTGCATTTTCGCCATCGAAGCAGAAGACTATTCCTTTTCTTCCATCGACCATGACGGTTGCTTTTTCATAATTTCCATAAGCATCTCCGTACAGCCATCCGAATGGGAAGCTTCCGTATTCCAGTTCAGGGAAGTCTGTATCAGTAGCTATGTCTGTAGCTGCCAGACTGTCGTTAACGTAAATGTTGACGTTTACGACTATCCCCTCATCAGCGAATACCTTTGAAGGTAATAAATTTAATACTAAACAGAATGCTAATAATGTTCCGAATACTTTCTTTAATACTTTTTTCATGGGGTTTATCTCCTTTTTTAATTACAGTTACATAATACGGGAGCACCCCTATAACCAAAAATCAAAGAAATAGCAAGTTAGCGGTAATATATATCTGTTTTATAGATTTTAGAATCAAAAAACCGCTAATGTAGCGGCTTTTGTAAAAAATATTCGATTATTCTTAGATTTTTATTGATTATTTATTGTTTTTGTCAAGAATATCCATTTTGGATTCACGAATGACGCTCTTTTGTTCAAACATTTACCCCAGACGGTACATGATAGCTAGTATGAACTGAGCAACCAGATACCCTAATGCCATCGACATCATTAACAACAGTACCTGAGCCTTGGTATTGCGTTGTGGCGTCTTAAGCATTAACTTACTCAGATCAAGACCTGATAAGCAGTAAAAGCTGAATGCAAATGTTCCAAAGTGTAATATGATACGGGCTATTTCCTTTATGTTCATTTTCTAAGACTCCTGAGAACTGTTTTCTGTTCTTCCGTTATTCTATATGATTCAATGGCTTTCTGAATGGTCTTGTTATGGACAAAGTCATTAAGTTTTCCTTCTTTAAGGATCTCTATGACTGAATTACCGTATTTAATGCAGGCGGTTGCCAGTAACCAGGCCTGAGCCATCTCAACATAATAATGATCAGATTTAACACTGACGGTATATCGTAATACATCATCAATATGATCATCATCAAGATATCTGTTAAGCATTGTTACTAATACATATCTTATATAATATGGTTTATCAGTTAACATAATATCATTAAGAAACTTCCAGCATTCTTCTCTGTCTTTTTTATTTAGCTTTATCGTTGACACAAAGCTGTCTATGAGGCTCCAACTGTCACATTTATCAAGGTAGGCAAGAATGTATGGTTTCTTTTCTTCAAAAGGCATTTTACAATAGCCAATGACAAAGCCCTGCAATAACAGTTCTTCAAAGCTGTCATCAGATAAATCATTTATAGCGCTGATTCCATCTTCCTTTACCAGCTGTCTGGCAATTTCTCTTAAGGCAGGAATCCTTACTCCCAGAAAACGGTATTTCCCATCAGGAGTCAGAGAAGAAGTGAACTGCTGATAGCCATGTTCACTTTTACTGTACAGTATTTCCTTTATTTCTTTGTTATTCATGCGCTTTTCCTCACCACAATTCTAACATAAAAAAAGGCTTTCAACATTGAAAGCCTTAATCCTGTTCCTTTGCGTTTATTCTGTTTATGGCCTTGTTCAAGGCAATTCTTGCTCTGTTGATGTCATACTCAGTCTGTGAGGTTCTTAATCTTTCCTCAGCTCTTAACTGAGCTGCCCTTGCTCTGGCAATGTCAATGAATTCAGCATCTTCAACAGAACCTGTCAGAAGTGTTGCCTCATTGTTCTCAAAATAGAACATGCCGCCATCAACAGTATATTTCTTTCTCTTACCATTTTCAGTAAGATACATTACTCCTATGTCCACCGGTGTCATGATTGGCATGTGATTCGGCAATATTCCTCTTCTGCCATCAGGAGTAGGAAGATTTATCGAATCAAGATGCATCAGAGGAAGCACTCCTCTGTAAGTAATTACCTTCAGAGTAAACATTTGGTTTTACCCCAGTTGCTTAGCTTTCTCTTCAACGTCTTCAATTGCACCGACAAACATGAATGCCTGTTCAGGATACTTATCATACTTGCCGTCAAGAACTGCTCTGAAACTTCTTACCGTATCCTTAATCGGTACGAACTTGCCTTCATAACCACTGAACTTTTCAGCTACAGAGAATGGCTGTGACAGGAAGTTTCTGATTCTTCTGGCTCTGTTTACGATGACCTTGTCTTCATCAGACAGTTCATCCATGCCTAAGATGGCGATGATGTCCTGTAAGTCCTTATATCTCTGTAAGATCTGTAATACGCCCTGAGCAACTTCATAGTGTTCCTTACCTACGATATTAGGGTCAAGAGCACGGCTGCTGGATTCAAGTGGGTCAACAGCCGGATATAAGCCTAATGAAGCGATCTTTCTGTCCAATACGGTTTTAGCATCCAAATGAGCGAATGTCGTAGCTGGAGCCGGGTCTGTCAAGTCATCGGCTGGTACGTAAATCGCCTGAATACTGGTAATACTTCCATTCTTGGTTGAAGTAATACGTTCCTGTAACTGGCCCATTTCAGTAGCCAGGGTAGGCTGATAACCAACGGCTGATGGCATACGGCCTAATAATGCAGATACTTCTGAACCGGCCTGGGAGAAACGGTAAATGTTATCAATGAACAGTAAGATGTCCTGCTTGTCAACATCACGGAAATGTTCTGCGATGGTCAGGGCACTTAATGCTACTCTCATTCTGGCACCAGGAGATTCATTCATCTGTCCATATACCAGAACGGTCTTATCCAGAACGCCTGAATCCTTCATTTCGAAGTACAGGTCGTTACCTTCTCTTGTTCTTTCACCAACACCTGCAACAACGGATAAGCCATTGTGCTCAGTAGCGATGGTGTGAATCATTTCCTGCATCAGAACGGTCTTGCCTACACCGGCACCGCCGAATAAGCCAATCTTACCGCCTTTGATGTACGGGCATAATAAGTCAATTACCTTAATGCCTGTTTCCATGATTTCAACTTCAGTCTGCTGCTCTTCAAAACTTGGAGCGTTTCGATGTATTGATTCCTTCTGAACAGAAGCATCAAGTTCTGCCAAACCGTCGATAGGCTTGCCCAAAAGGTTGAACATTCTGCCTAAGGTTTCTCTTCCTACCGGTACCTGAATAGGTTCACCGGTATCAATTGCCTTCATGCCTCTTACCAGACCGTTTGTCTGAGTTAAGGCAATGCATCTGACTTTGTCATTACCGATGTGCTGCTCAACTTCAGCTGTAATGAAGGAATCCTCAAAAGGAATGTTAATAGCGTTATATAGTTTTGGCAGATGATCAGTGAACCTGATATCCAGTACCGGTCCTATTACCTGTACTATTTCTCCATAATTTTCTACCATAGTGACTCCTTTCTACAGTGCATCAGCGCCCGCAGTAATTTCATTAACTTCCTGCGTAATGGCTGCTTGACGGGCCTGGTTGTAATTTAACTGAATCTGTTCGATTAATTCTCTGGCATTGTTATTGGCTGCATCCATTGCACTTCTTCTTGCTGCATGTTCACTTGTCTTAGCTTCCAGGAATGTAGCGTATACTACCGAGTTGATGTATCTTGGAACCAGGTAGTTGAACAGAGTTTCCTTATCAGGAACAAGTTCAATTTCCTTTGGTTCAAGTTCTTCCGGTATGTGCAAAGGCAGTAACTGGAAAGTAGAAGGCTGGAAAGTCAGCGTGTTGACATATTGGGTATAAACGATGTCAACATGCGAAATTTCTCTTTCCTGATAAAGGGTAATGATGTCATTGATCATTCTATTAATGATTGAAGTATTAGCATTATCCAATTCAGTATATCTTCTGATGACCAGATAGTCATTTTCATCCAGCCACTTAATACCATATGTTCCTATTGCGAAGATAGGTTCATTCTTGCTTATGTACTTCTGTACATATTTCAGCAGATCCATGTTGTATGAGCCGCATAATCCAGAGTTACTGGTTATGACAATGTGTAATGGATTATCAGCACCGTTATCATTAAAGTAAATGTTCGACTCATCCCTGGTACCCCTGGCTGAAAGCGCAGTTAAAATCATTTCCTGGTAAGCCTGGGAATACTGGTTGTTATCATTCATTACGCCCTTCTGCTTCTGCAGTTTGGCAGTTGATACCAGTGCCATCGCATTGGTTATCTTCTGAGTAGAGCGTATTGACCTGAGCTGACGTCTGATACTGCTGATTTGTCCTGCCATTAGTTAACTCCGTTACCTGCTCTGCGATATGTGTCTGAGAACTTCATGATGGCATCTTCCAGCTTTGCTGTAAGTTCATCAGTGAAGATCTTCTTTTCTCTTAATTCATTTACCAGATCAGCATGATTGCTGTGCATTTCTACAAGCAGCTGCTTTTCATAGTCTTCCACTCTGTTAAGTCTGATGTCTTCAACATAGCCCTTCTGAGCAGCGAACAGTATGATGATCTGATCTTCGATTGAATATGGTGAGTACTGCGGCTGCTTCAATAAAGCCATCAGTCTCTGACCATGGTTAATTGTTTTCTTGGTTGCGGTATCCAGATCACTGCCAAACTGAGCAAAATCCAATACTTCCTGATACTGCGCCAGTTCCAGTTTCAGAGAACTTGAAACCTTCTTCATGGCCTTGCTCTGAGCGGCACTGCCGACACGGGATACGCTTAAGCCACTGTCAACAGCCGGTCTGTTACCACTGTTAAATAATTCTGTCTGTAAGAAGATCTGGCCATCTGTAATGGAAATTACATTGGTTGGAATATAGGCACTGATGTCACCGGACAAGGTCTCAACGATAGGTAAAGCTGTCATTGACCCACCGCCTAATGCATCAGAGAGCTTTGCGCTTCTTTCCAGTAATCTTGAATGCAGATAGAATACATCACCTGGGAAGGCTTCTCTTCCCGGAGGCCTTCTTAACAGTAATGATAATGTTCTGTATGCGATGGCATGCTTGCTTAAGTCATCGTAAACGATCAGAACATGCTGGCCATGTTCCATCCAGTATTCGCCGATTGCACAGCCAGCATATGGCGCAATATACTGTAACGATGCCAGTTCAGATGCACTTGAACATACGACAGTGGTATATTCCATGGCACCGTTCTGTTTCAGTTTTTCAACGATCTGAGCAACTGTTGATGCCTTCTGACCAATGGCAACGTATATGCACTTAACATTCTTGCCCTTCTGGTTAATGATCGCATCAACGGCGATGGCCGTCTTGCCTGTCTGTCTATCACCAATGATAAGTTCACGCTGCCCCTTACCGATTGGGATCATTGAGTCGATGACCTTAATGCCTGTTTCCAGTGATTCACTTACTGACTGTCTGGAAATAACACCAGGTGCATTTCTTTCGATTGGATAATATGCTGAAGGTCTGATAGGGCCATTGCCGTCAATTGGCTTACCCAAGGCATTAACTACTCTGCCTAACATTGTATCGCCTACCGGAACTTCAATGATTCTGCCGGTACTAACAGCCTGCTGACCTTCAACTACTTCAACTTCGTTACCGAGTAATACGGCACCGATACTGTCTTCTTCAAGGTTCATGACCATGGCTTCGGTATCGCCGACTTCCAGTATTTCGCCAGCCATTGCCTTCGTCAGACCCTTTACCTTTACGATTCCATCAGCGACTGTTTCTACGTAACCTACAGTATCTGAAGACTGCAGCGCAACTTTATCGCCAATGTCAAATTTCTTGATTTTTTCCTTAATGACTCTGCCCATTTCTTCAGTGCTTTCATATTCCTGAATGCCTGAAGTGAGCTTTTCACGCATGTTCTTAAGTCTTGTCTTATAAGAACCATCCCATACGTAATCATCAACTACGACCTTAATACCGCCAACCATGTCTGCATCAAGTTTGTTCTCCAGCTTGACAGGGTGTTCAAGGCGGTCTGAAATGGCCTTTTCAATGTCAGCGACTGATTTGTCGTCTAACTTATGAACAGTATAGACTGTTCCAAACAATATACCTCTGATCTGATAATAGTGTTGAATGAAATCATGTATTAACAGAAGTTCAGTATGATTTTTATTTATGGTTTTACTAACCAGGAAAAAGGTATTTAAAACACTAGTGTCCAAAGCATCACCAAAAATCTCCACAAGCTTATCCTTCTTTTCCTGTGAAGTATATTGGTCACTGTCAATGTATCTTCTCAGTTCATCTGATGAATTAAAGCCATCGTTCAATAAACTGAACTGCTGGAAATAAAGGTCCTCCTTATTTTCCTGTCTGGCCATCTCCAAAAGATCCTGAGCATAGCGCTTTGTATCTAAACTCATTTCTTTGATACTTCCTTAATAAAATCATCAACGATCTGACGGTCTGTCTTATTGTTCTGACGTTCGCCTAACATTTTTTCAGTTGCACTTAAAGCAACCTCAACAATGTCATCATGCATTTCATCAAGCAGCTTGGCTTTCTGCAATTCTGCATTGTGCTGAGCTTCGTTCACTATCTGCTGAGAACGCTGCTTACCTTCTTCAACCAGCTCATCCTTAAGTCTCTGGCCTTCCTTCTGAGCCCTTTCAATTGTTTCCTGAGCTGTTTTGTCTGCCTTCTTTAATTCCTCATCAAGCTTTTCCTTCAACTCTTCATTTTCTTTTCTGAGATTTTCAGCTTCGATGAGTTTGTCCTGTTCAAACTTTGTACGTTCAGCCATGATTTTCTTAACTGGATTCCAGGCCAGCTTCTTAAGCAAGATGAACATTAACAAAGTTGCACACAGCTGTGTGATAACAGTCAGTGGATTAGGCATCAGATTTTCAATTACTGATATAATATCCACAGTATTATGCTCCTAAAACGAAGATGATAAGGAAGGCAACAAGCATGCCGTAAATGGCACAGGTTTCTGAAATGGCAGCACCTAAGATGGCCATACTTCTGATCTTGTCAGCAGCATCTGGATTCTTTCCGATTGATTCTACAGCCTGTCTGGCAACACTGGCTTCACCAATACCAGTAACCATACCTGTCATAACAGCTAATGCAGCAGCGATAGCAATAAGTCCTTTTTCCATAATATCCTCCTATTTTCCTTTAGCTTCTTCCGGCAGTTCGTTACTGATGAACGCAACTGTCAGTGTTCCAAATAAATATGTCTGCATTGCTCCGGCAAACAAGTCAAAATACATGTGTAATACCGAGCAAACAATAACCCCTACGAAGTTAAACTTACCAATTACCGGAATGAGAGCTGATACCCTTGCCAGTAATTGATATACTACACTCATTAGAATTGATCCGGCTATGATGTTACCGAATAAACGCAGCGACAGTGACAGTAAGGTACCAACCTTACTGATAATGTTAATGACAACAAAAGGTGCCAGTGGTTCAAACAGCTTTTTGACATAACTTTTTACCCCATTGTACTTGATTGAGTAATACTCGATCATTATGCAGGTAATGGCTGCCAAGGTCAGTGTAACACTGTAATTTGATGTCGGCGGCGTCAGTCCGAACAGCCCTGATATGTTCGCAATGAAAATGTATATGAACAGGAAAGCAAGGTAAGGTCCAAGTTTCTCTGTCATTTCTTTATTAGTGTCCTTCTTCAGCATGTTTTCGATGAAGTTGACACCCATCATTGCCATAAGAACCAATCCCTTTGGTTCATCCAACGGATCAAACTTTTTAAGCTTCATGTTCAATATTATTAGGAATACAAGTATTGCCAGACACACAGCAATAATATAGAAAACTGTACCCTGTAATTCAAACACTGCTCTCACCTTCCTCTCCATAAGTAACATAATATGTTACGTTTCAATATTACTACTAAAAATATTTGTTTTTCAATAATTTTCAGCTGTGAAAAAGACTCAATTAAGCCCCCTTCACCTGTTGAAGATACTGTATATGTATACAGTTATCTTGAAAGCCATCAGGCCCGAAAACACTCCCCAGATATTAAAGACATCCGGAATCACAAAACACACCAGCATCGGAAACGCCAGTAAAAGAAGCCTTAAGGCAACCGCACCGATGTTACGTGCCCTGACTTCTGAAGGAACATCGATCTGATCTTCAATGCTCATCGTAAGCAGCATATAGTACAAACGATAGAACATAAGTCCCAGAATCATTCCCAGTGTAATTCTGTAATCCACAACGACCAAAAGAATGGCTATCAGTAAACCACCTTTTGTCGAAGTATTGAGTATTTTCTTATCCATTAAACTGCTTAATTACTTAGTTCCGAAAATACGGTCACCGGCATCACCTAAACCTGGAACGATATAGCCGATTTCATTTAACTTTTCATCCTTGGCTGCCAGATAAATGTCAACATCCGGATGATATTTTTCTACTAAGTCAATTCCTTCCTGAACACCTACCAGGTTAACCAGCTTGATCTGGGTAGCACCGGTCTTCTTAACGAAGTCAATTGCGGCCTTGGCGCTTCCGCCTGTTGCCAGCATTGGGTCTAAGATAAGAACGATTGAGTCAGCAATGTTCTTAGGGAATTTTGCATAATATTCATGAGGTTCCAGTGTTTCTTCATCACGGTATAAGCCAACATGACCTACCTTAGCCGTTGGGATCAGCTGCTGAATGCCGTTTACCATGCCTAAGCCGGCTCTTAAAATTGGCACTAATACAACTTCTTTATCTAATTCCTGACCAATGCACTTTCCCATTGGTGTTTCGATTTCAACCGGTCTGGTTGGGAAATCCTTAGTGATCTCATAAGCCATTAATGAAGCAATTTCATCAAGGTTCTGTCTGAAATCCTTTGTTCCGGTCTCAATCTTTCTCATGGTTGTCAGTTTGTGCTTAATCATTGGATGATCTAAAACATGTAGCATTTTCATATCCTCCTTATGCCAAAATATATTAATAAAGCGGCAGGCGTTTAGTTAACTCTAAGACTTCCTTACGCACTCTATTTAAAACTTCCTTATCCTCAGGGTTTCTTAATACATCTGCGATCCACTGAGCTATTTTCCTGAATTCCTCTTCCTTACACCCTCTGGTTGTCATGGCTGGAGTTCCAATTCTAATGCCTGAACAATAAGCAGGCTTTTCTTCATCATATGGAATGGAATTCTTATTGCAGGTAATACAGACATCATCAAGCAGTTTTTCAGCCTGCTTGCCGGTCAAACCGGTTGAAACTTTTACATCTACCAATACCAGGTGATTGTCACTGCCTCCGCTTACCAGTCTGAAGCCATTTTCCTTAAGTACTTCACACATTACCTGGCAGTTTTTGATTACCTGCTTCTGATATTCAATAAACTCCGGCTGCATTGCTTCGTAGAAGCATACTGCCTTGCCGGCAATCGTATTTTCCAGAGGTCCGCCCTGAATGCCAGGGAATACGGTTCTGTCGAGATCCTTGGCATACTGTGCCTTACACAGAATCGCACCGCCTCTAGGGCCTCTTAAGGTCTTATGCGTCGTGGTAGTTACGAAATCAGCGTATTCACATGGGTTTGGATGCAAGCCTGCAGCTACTAACCCGGCCACATGGGCCATGTCTACCATCATGTAGGCATCTACCTTATCACATATTTCTCTTATTCTCTTATAGTCAATGAAACGTGAGTAGGCGCTTGCCCCGGCCACGATCATCTTAGGCTTGAATTCCAGAGCCTTCTTTTCCAGAGCATCATAATCAATGAGTTCTGTTTCCCTGTCTACACCATAGCTGTCGAACTCAAAAAGCTTTCCTGAGAAGCTTAACGGATGGCCATGGGTAAGATGTCCACCGCTTGAAAGATCCATTCCCAGGACCTTATCACCAGGCTTGAGAACACTGAAATAGACAGCCATGTTGGCCTGGGATCCTGAGTGTGGCTGAACATTGGCATGCTCTGCGCCAAAAATCTGACACATTCTCTTTCTGGCCAGCTCTTCAATGGCATCAACATTTACACAGCCGCCATAATATCTTCTGCCTGGATAACCTTCAGCGTATTTATTTGTCAGAATTGAACCGTTGGCTGCACGTACATCCTTTGAAGCATAGTTCTCAGAAGCAATCAGTTCAATGTTATTCTTCTGTCTGTATAATTCTTTTCTTATTGCTCTTGCGACTTCTCTATCCTTCATGTACTAGCTCCCTGATTTCCTTAAAACTTATGGTTCCTTCTCTTAAACATTTTAATTCCTTGCCTGTACAGTCAATTATCGTACTGGCAACATGTGACTTGGCTTCGCCCTTTACCACGGCAGCGATCCTGCCGTCTAACTGACCAAGTACTTCTTCATGAGTATTGGCTGCCGGCTCTCCTGACATGTTTGCACTTGTCACAAACATAGGCCCTGCCTTTTTCAGTAATCTCAACGCAAATCTGTCATCAGGTATTCTGATGGCAATGGTCTTAAACCCGTTAACGAAGCTGTCATCAACCGTATCCTTTTTATTCAGTACCAATGTTAAAGCGCCAGGCATGTATTTCTCTGCTATCTTTCTTTCTCTGTCGCTTAAGTAGGCAACTTCTTCCATCTGCTCTACATCAGCCACCATTAACGGAAACGGCTTACTGGCATCTCTGCCCTTGGCTATTTTCATTTTATTAACGGCATTGGCACTATTATAAATAACACCGATACCAAAAACTGTATCGGTGGGAAATGCAACTATTTCTTCCTGATTCAAAAGAGATAATATCTTATTTAAACTTCTTTTATCTAATAGAACTGTCATAATTTCCTCTGTTTTTGACTATCAACATTTTAACACATTAGGGTTTTACTGTACATAAAAACTGAAGTCTTCAAAAACACGAAAATATAAATATTAAGTAATAATTAAGTTAGGAATGTGTGATTGATATTTGCCTGCTTTTTCCTATAATATTTTTAGGTACAAAGCCTGAAATCATCCGTGAAGTAAACGCGTTTTTTAGGAGAATATATAATGAAAAGAAACGTAAAAACATTATTCCTGCTGTTTATCATTGCACTGATAATTGTTTTTGCCTGCCTGAATACGCTGATGTCACGTCCTAAAACAGATTATTCTCTGCACATGAACAGCCGCTGGAACATTGAAATAGACAAACAGGACCAAGTCATAGAATACAAGCATTCTGAACTTGGCTTTCAACAGGATGGCGACAGGATATTTGTATTAAGTGGAATAAGTGACCAGACGCTTAACATGTTCAGGGAGAACAGTGAAGAATCTGTCATGCCGAAAAAGCTTATTACCAGTATTATTTCCAATGTTGATAGCTTCCAAAAACTAAAAAACACACCAAATCTGGATGACTGCCATTTAATATGTTTTAAGCCGCTAGAATTCAAAACTCTCATAGTAATCTATGACAGTTCTTCTTCCCTTTACTTTGTCTTAAGCCGAATCATATAATTGCCTTAATCTTCAGCTTTTTTGACTATCATATAAACACTGAACAGTGTTGGAATAATGGCAAGTACGGCTATTACCATCATGGTATTACTGATGCCAATAGAATCTTCCAAAAGGCCATTTAGCATTGGTGAAATCAGGGCACTGCCACCGCCATATACCGATAATGCCAGCTGTAAACCGCTGGTCTTAACATGCTCAGGTGTATGCTCATTTACAAGTATCTTGGAAGATACGATCAGTAGCGGATAAGTAACGGACTGGAATAGGCCAACTAAGAACATGTGTCCTACCACACTGGCCAAGCCATATAATACATATTTAATAATATAGAATAATCCGGCAAAGGCTGTTACTTTCATTGCACCAAAACGTTCTACCAGCTTACCGCCATAAAGAAATAACGGCAGTTCGATCATGGCAGCCAACGCCCAGTAGTTTCCTACATCCGTTTCACTGCCCCCAAGAAACAGTATCTTATCCGGTATGGAATAATTCTGCATTGAATCAACAATGAAGAATAACAGTAACATGGTTACGACAATGAAGTATCCCTTATCTGAAATCAGGTTTCTGATGTCAGCGAATGTTACACTGTTTTTAGCCGTCTTCTTTCTGACATCATCAACTTTAAATGTTATAGCGATCAGTATCAGTGCACTAACGACATAGGCAACACCAAGATTCTTATAACCGAATAATTCAACTACCTTAGCCGCAAACGGTGCGCCTACAGCCCAGCCTACAGAACCGAATGCTCTGATGATGCCATAGTTACTACGGCACTCTTCACTTGTTTCCAGGGTCAGGGAATCTATCAATCCGTTTGTTGTTCTCATTAAGGCTCCAAGATTCATGACCAGTATGGTATGAAGCCAGAAATTCATCTGAGTTGTTCGATACAAAAAGAAAGCTGCCGCACCATATATGATCATGCCGATGTAATAATACCTTTTGATCGTCAGATATCTGTCACACAGATAACCGAAGATGACCTGTACGATCATGCCAAAGATGGCATCGCAGACAAAGAAAATGCTTCTTTCAGTTGCACTGTAGCCCAGGCTGGTCAAAAAGGCGATAAGCAGGCAATATGATAATGCTTCTGTAAAAAACATCATGAAATATACGGCAAAGAATTTGTAGTTTTTAGCGGACAGTTTCATAAGGGTTCCCTTTCACTGCGTCAATTATACTCGTAATTCTTCACATTTCATACACCTAAAATATGATATACTTAATTCACAAGGAGAGATTATTATGGAAGAAGTAATCAGAATTGAAGGCGGACATACTCTAAACGGAACCATCAGAGTATCTGGGGCTAAAAACGCAACCGTTGCCCTCATTCCAGCTTCAGTATTGGCCACCAAGCCGGTAAGACTGGTAGGAATACCGAATATATCTGATGTTAAGAGTCTTAAGAAATGTCTGGAATACCTTGAGATAGATGTCAGCAGTACCTTAAGCGATGAAATATACATTGACCCTAGTCACATGGTCAACAAGCCATTGGACATCGAAGCCGTAAGCAAGTTAAGAGCATCATACTATTTCATGGGTGCCTTACTTGGTAAATACCGCAAGGTCATCATTAAGATGCCTGGCGGCTGTAACTTAGGTCCTAGACCAATTGACCTACACATCAAGGGTTTTGAAGCCTTAGGCGCAAAGGTCGATTATACAAATGACACATATACAATTACTGCCGACAGACTGAAAGGAACCAGGATCTATCTGGACTTTGCCAGTGTTGGCGCAACAATTAACATCATCATGGCTGCCGTATATGCTGAAGGCAGAACGGTAATTGAAAACGCAGCCAGAGAACCTGAAATCATTGACGTAATTACCCTCTTAAACAAGATGGGCGCATCAATCAAGGGTGCCGGTACAAACGTCATTACTATTGACGGTGTAAAGGAATTGGGTGGCTGTTTCCACGAAATCATTCCGGATAGAATTGAAGCCGGTACATTCATGATCTTAGCCGCTGCCATGGCAGATCACGTAACTCTGGAAAATGTCATTCCATACCATCTGGATGCCTTAATGAGCAAGCTCAAGGAAGCAGGAGTTCACATTGACTCAAAGATCGATTACGTTGACATCTACCGCAGCGATAAGCTGAAGGCAGTCGACATCAAGACTTCACCATATCCTGGATTTGCGACTGACTTACAAGCCCCGTTATCAAGCTTATTAACTCAGGCAACAGGCATTTCAACTGTTACCGAAACAATTTATCCTGAAAGATTCAAGCATTGTGAACAGTTAAGAAAAATGGGTGCCAATACCTCAGTTACATACCCTAAGGCCACCATCATTGGTAAGACCCCGTTAGTAGGAACAGATGTCTGGGCAACTGACTTAAGATGCGGTGCCGGCATGGTTGTTGCAGGGTTATTAGCCGAAGGAATCACCACCATTCATGACATTTATCATATCGACAGAGGATATGAAAATCTGGATGGAAAATTACAGGAAATTGGCGCAAAAATCTGGCGTGAAACTATTGATTAATCCATTTTTAAATGGTAAGATTATTAAGCACTTACTTTGGATTCGCATGTAATCCAAGGCGGAAGGAGAATGAATATGAAGAGTAATATCCATCCTAAACTGTTTGAAACAAAGGTCGTTTGTACATCTTGCGGCAATGAGTTCATGACTCATTCAACAAGAAAGGAAATCAGAGTAGACACATGTTCTAACTGTCATCCATTCTTTACAGGCAGACAGCGTTTCCAGGCTGCAGCAGGACGTATAGAAAAATTCAATAAGAAATACGGACTTAAGTAAGAGAATTGAAAAAAGAACCTTAGCCGAATGGTTAAGGTTTTTTCATGCCATAAAGTAAAAACTGCCCTGAGGCAGTTTTGTCTTAATATTATTATTCAGCGGATCTTGTACGGTGATCGATCATGTCAAACACCTTGTATACCGGCTTGCTTAAGGCCATGTCTTCACTTATGATCTTGCCGGTAAACTTCTCCATGGAATCATTAAGGTGCTGATAGCTGTGATCAAACTTTCCTGCTTTGCCCTTAAGCTTCATGATGGTCAGTTTAAAATCCTCAATGAATATTACCAGTAACGCTATGGAAACATAGAATACTTTTATGCGGTTTATTGTTAATAAATACGACAGCAGTATTGGATTGATGAAGTAAATGATCAGTATTCCTGCCAAGCCAAAGCCGATTGACGCCGGCAGACAGATTCTGCCATTGAGATTGAAAACTGACTTGGAATAATCCCACCATACCTGATTGAACAGTTTCTCCAATACATAGTGAACAATATATTCCAGAATGGCACTGACAAACACGCTGATGAAGAAGACCTGCATCATGGTATGACGTGGCATCAGGTAAGTAAACAAAAGTGTTCCACCTAAGGCTCCTGCCCCATATATTGGAATGATCGGGCCATAGAAAAAGCCACGGTTTTCCCACTTGCCACCCCATATGGTCATGGCGATGGTTTCATATACATAACCGATGCAGCTTAGTATGAAAAAGTACAGTACATAAACCCAAATCATCTTCTGAGTGTCTCCCTTGTCGCAACCAGTTTATCTGCCAGACAGACAATGGCAGCTTCCTTAGATTTTGGATAACTGCGTAATGTCAGCGGCCACATGTGCGATTTAATCACATTCTGAATATCCTCGTCAACATTAAATATTCTTTCTGCGTTCTTTCTGGCTGCCTCAGGATGAGTAAAGCCATGCATCTTGAATATGTTCCAGTTAAGCGGATGGTCATGCCAGTCATATAAGTACAGATCATGTAATAAGGCTCCTACCAGTAAGGTATGTTCATTGGCATTCAGTTTGAACTGTCTGTTGATCTTGTACGCTGTTATGACAACTGAAAGACAGTGGCTGTAAAGAGTCTTTCGGCCATGAGCCACATACCCCTTCATCTTCTGGACTTCCGGGTGGTTAAGATATTCATTTAATTCATTTTTAATGAATCTGTAATCTTCTTCTTTCAGTTTCATAGTGCTTTTATTATATTAGAAAAAATAACACTATTTCCATATGTTAAGACATTATTAAGCACATTTGAGACATTTTTAATAATTATCACAAAAAAGAAGGCCTTATAAGCCTTCTAAATGAGTTTATCCAGTTCCTTTTCAATGTCTTCAAACTTCTTTACGACAGGATGTTCTATGACATTACCGTTCACAAATACCATTCTTACATCCTTAAGAGTTCTTAAGTCATCAAGCGGGTTGCCGTCAGTAACAATCATGTCGGCCAGTTTTCCTTCTTCAATTGAACCGATCTTATCGTCCATCTTCAACAGTCTGGCATTATTCAATGTAGCACTGTATAAGGCAAAGCGGTTATCAACACCTACATTCTGCTTGAAGTAAACAAGTTCTCTCCACATGTTATACTGCATCGCAAACGGACAGGCTGCATCGGTTCCCAAGGCTACAGGAATGTCATTTTCAACTCCCTGTCTGGCACTGTCAATGATACCCTGAGCAACGATGTTGCCATTGTATACATGGATGTCAGTCATCTTGGTTAATTCAGGGTCCAGCTTTGAAATAGGTAAGGCAGGTGAAATCGTACATGTAACAAAGCTGCCCTTTTCCTTATACATCTTAATGATTTCTTCATCCATTGGTGCACCATGTTCAATTGAGTCAACACCAGCTTCCAAGGCCTGCTTAACTCCTTCAGTACTCTCGGTATGAGAAGCTACTATTACCCCAGCCTTATGGGCTTCATCAACTATTGCCTTTGTGATTTCAATTGGCATTCTTAATATTCCGGCATGACCTTTTTCCGTTGAATCCATTACCCCGCCGGTATTACAGATCTTAATGAAGTCCGTGCCGTTTTTCAGATTCTTTCTGACCTGACTTCTGGCTGCTTCCTCACTGTCACAGACAATCGCAAAAGTGCCGTCACCATGACCATGAGTAACCGTTAAGGCCGGTCCTGAAACGATCATTCTAGGACCAACTAACTCACCCCTATTGATTCTGTCTCTTAACTTTACATCTGCATATTCAAAGTCGCCGACACATCTTATGGTAGTTGTTCCGGAATTAAGAGCCAGTAAGGCATCTCTTTCAACAATCTTGTTTAGTACAACATGACCCAAACCGGTCTTAATGAACTTAATGACATATTTCTGGGTCGGTCCTCCTGAGATGTTCTTACTAGGCTTGCCTGTACCAAACAGATGGACATGCATGTTGATTAAGCCAGGCATCAGATACTTATGGCTGAGGTTATAAACCTTATAGCCATCCGGTATCTTTAAGTCCTTTCCTATCTTCCTTATGACATTACCTTCAACCAGAACGGTAACATCATTCTGTACTTCCATTTCCCTTGTTCCATTTAAAAGATTGGCGTTTATTATTGCGTAATTCATATTATGTTCCTCTTACTTATATATCATATATTATAATGTATTTTCTTAATAATCCCGCTTACTTTGCCATTCTTTTTTCATTTATCTGTATAACTGTTCCGGCATGTTTGCGAATATGCCCTTTTCAATGTATAATTTAAGGGCTTACCAGGAGGTACTAATATGGATAAAATGTTAAAACGTCTGCAGGGAATGCTGGACAGATACAACGAAATCAATGACTTACTGATAAACTCTAAGTTTTCTGACAACAGAGAATACGCCCGTTTAAGCAAGGAACAGTCCAACCTGGAAGCTCCGGTAAAGGCTTACCAGGAATTATTAGATGTAATGCAACACATCAAGGATGATGAAGAACTCTTATCAGACCATGACTTAAGAGAAATGGCTGAAATGGAATTAGAGGAATTAAGAGAGCAGGAGCAGAAGCTCATTGACCATCTTGAAGTTCTGTTGATTCCAAAGGATCCTAACGATGAGTGCAATGCCATCATTGAAATCAGAGGCGCGGCCGGTGGTGATGAAGGTAACATCTTTGCCGGTGACTTATACAGGATGTATACCCGCTATGCCGAAAATAAAGGTTGGAAAACTGAAATATATGAAGCTGAAGAAAGTGAAGCCGGCGGTTTTACAATCATCAGTTTCCTGGTTAAGGGTAAGGATGTTTATAAGGAATTAAAATTTGAATCTGGTGCTCACAGAGTACAGAGAGTACCAAAGACAGAATCAGCCGGCAGAATTCATACTTCAACCGCAACTGTTCTGTGTCTGCCTGATGTAGAGGAAGCTGATGTGGACATCAATCCGGAAGATCTGGTAATTGAAACTCACAGAGCTTCAGGTGCAGGCGGTCAGCACATCAACAAGACTGACTCAGCAGTAAGAATTACCCATACACCAACAGGCATTACCGTTAACTGTCAGGATGGCAGAAGCCAGATTCAGAACAGAGAACAGGCCATGAGAATCATAACAGCCAGAGTATATGACTACTATCAGAGAAAGGCTGAAGCTGAAAAGGGCGCTGAAAGAAGAAGCAAGATCGGTACCGGTGACCGTTCTGAAAAGATCAGAACCTATAACTATCCGCAGAACAGAGTTACAGACCACAGAATCAACTTTACATTGCAGCAGCTTGACAGAGTAATGGAAGGCAAGCTTGATGACATCATCGCTGCCTTACTGGAAGCTGATCAGAAAGCCAAGATTGCCGGTGAATAAGATGGCCAGCTACCATGACGTATTATGGCAGACCTTTAAGGAAATAAAGGATGCTGACATATCAGATGAAGCCGTCCAGTTATTAATGCTGGAACTGTGCAACATGTCTCACAATGACCTTTACCTTCATTACAATGATGAAATGCCTGAAGACTTGTACAAGCAGTATCAGGATGGGGTAAAGAGATTATTAAACAATGAACCGCTACAGTACATTGTCGGTCACCAGTGGTTTTACGGTTATCAGATCAACGTTAACCCGGAAGTATTAATTCCACGTTATGAAACTGAAGAACTGGTTGCCAACGTACTGGCAGACAGTGACTACTATTTCAAGGATAAGGAAGAAATAACCATTGCCGATGTTGGTACCGGCAGTGGCGCCATAGCCATTGCTCTAAAAAAGGAAGAACCTAAATTCAGAATGTACGCTACAGACATTTCCGATACAGCCCTGAAACAGGCTCAGGAAAATGCCGAGTTCAATGAATGTGAAGTTACCTTCTATCAGGGTGACATGTTACAGCCGTTAATTGACAGAAACATCAAACTGGACATTCTGGTTTCAAACCCGCCATACATTCCTGTTCATCAGGAAGTACAGAAAAGCGTTGAAGAATATGAACCACATGTAGCCTTATTTGGCGGTAATGATGGCTTGTTCTTCTACCGCAAGATATTTGAAAATGCTCATAAGGTCATTAAGGAACACAGTTTCATGGCTTTTGAGATCGGCTATGATGAAAAAGACGCAATAGTTGCAGAATTAAAGAAACACTTCCCACTTGACCGTTATGATGTCCTAAAGGATCTCAATGGCAAGGACAGAATGCTATTTGTATATCACAACCTGGAGGAATAGAACATGCTCTTAGCAGTTACATATGATAATGGAGAAGTATTCCAGCACTTTGGAAAAACACCATTCTTCAAGTTATATAACATCGTTGACGGTGAAATTCTCCAGCAGGAAGTAGTCAGCACTGATGGTCAGGGTCATGGTGCCTTAGCGGCCATATTAAATGCCTATGGAGTTGATGCATTATTCTGTGGCGGCATTGGCCCGGGTGCTGTAAATACCTTAGCCCAGATTGGAATCAAGTGTTTCCCTGGTGTTGAAGGAAACGCTGATGAAGCAGTTAATTCATTCCTTAAGGGTGAACTGATGTATGATCCTGATGCATCATGTAATCACCACCATGATGACGGTAACTGTTCACACGAACACTGTTGCCATTAACAAACAAAAAAACCTCAGCTGAGGTTTTTATTTTACTTTATTTAAGAATTCGGTTATTGCATCCAGCACTTCATCAAGATGTCTGTTGTAGCAGTGGTCATCACCCTTAATTATGGCCAGCTGGCAATTACGGTATTTTTTCTCTAATTCATAGGCATATTCAACCGGAACGGCTTCATCTTCATCACCATGAACAATGAACACCGGTTTTTTATATTTGCCTATGACATAATCAACATCTATCAGTTGTGCGGCCCTGACGTAGTCACCATTCAGGCTGTAGCTGGGAATGGTTACCTTATCAGGGACGTCATCAGGATCAAATTGCATACCTAATATTTCTCCCTTTCTTGCCCCATCGCTGTTAACAACGGCTGGAGACAATGGCATTATAGCCTTAAACTGATTATTTCTCAGGCCGCCTAATATCATTGTCAGTAATCCTCCCTGGGAGTGTCCGGCAATATATAAGTCACTGACAAAATCCAGACTTCTGGCATAATCTATTACCTTGAAGCCATTTAAGATCCACTTTAATAAGTTGTGGTCTTCAAAGACTCCTTCACTTTTGCCATGGCCATACATTTCAGCTCTTAAGGTCGCAAAGCCAAGCTGATTCATTCTTTCAGCTATGGCTACAATGTGGGTTTCTTCCATGTCACCGGTAAGGCCATGAATGACTATTACCAGTGGATACTTATCTTTCTTTTCTACAGGCAAATCTAATTTACAATGTAATCTGATGCCTTCATCATTAATATAGAATTCCTTCATTATGATTCTCCTTGAACTTAATACTATTATTGCATAAGGAGGGCAAATTAAAAAACCTCTAACGAGGTTTTTTAATATTCATCCTTACTGTCATCAGATACAACATCCAGCTCGTCGCTGTCCTGTTCAATTTCATCATCCTCTTCGGAATCTTCGTCTACAAGAGTGGTTGTATCAATGTAAACTTCGTCAAATTTGTGGTTGCTCTTGAGATCCCATTCATTATTTTCCAAAGAAGTGAATCTACCGTCCAATGTCAGATCAGTATAGAATTGAGAAATCTTTCTTTGCGCCTGTGCATCATTGAAGCCCAACTCAGATTTCACTACCTGCCACAGATCTCTGAATGAAACGCTGTGCCTTTGGGCTTTCAAATAATCATAAGCGACATCAATTGTCCTTACACTCACTATTCTCTCGCCTCCCGTACAATTATTAAATAGTTTCGAGTTTGATTCCCCTTTTAACTTCTATGATTATAATATAAAAACATATTTATGCAATAGCAATTTACATTATTTTTACCTGTTTTTACATCATAATCTGCAAAGCTGCTTTTTTAGCGAAAAAGTAACTATTTCAGGACAGAACTACCTATAATAGACGTATTCCAAAATCTTTTGATACGACTTCTGTTTCAGGCATTTTTGTCCTATTTGCTACACTTATACTAGCATCTGTTATAAACAGCGTAAAGTATTATACTAATTTATTTTTTCACAATATTAATAGTACTGTGCTTTGGGCTTTATGATGACCTGGAAGAAGTCCTTGCATCTGGCTACAGTTTCTCTTATCTGATACCAGAACATTGAAGGTCCATAGTCATCATTATCACTTGCGATGCCACTTGCTTCCAAACCTAAACCCCTGGCGATGTAAATGGCTCTGGATAAGTGGAACTTCTGGGTTACGACAATTACCTTCCTGGCGCCAT
Organism: Erysipelotrichaceae bacterium; assembly: GCA_017431405.1. Taxonomy (GTDB): domain Bacteria; phylum Bacillota_I; class Bacilli_A; order Erysipelotrichales; family Erysipelotrichaceae; genus RUG521. The sequence continues at coordinate 22,712 of JAFRLB010000050.1, forward strand.
AGATGTTCTTCAAGCGCCACAAACTGTCATAGGTACTTAACCCATAGACATCGCCTTCAATGGTCAGTGATGGATCAATCTTATAGGCATAGTTCTTCATTACCTTTACTTCATCATGTATTTCTGCATCTTCGGAATCACCGGTAAACATTATCTTGATTCCTGTTTCCTTACTGGCTTTCATGCCGGTTATTATTCTGTCTCTTAACAGTTTTGTCGGGGTTTCCTCATCCAGATAACCGCAACCGAAAACCACGACATAATCACCGTCCTTATCCAGCTTTTCAACATCGGTAATGTACTTCTGACTGGAAACTATGACGGTTATGTTTATGATTATTACTGCGGCCATTACCAACAGAATGGCCAGTGTAATGTACTTTCCAATTTTCTTCATGGAGTTATTTTACAATACGAGATAAGCCATATAAAGTCTTGTACTTAAAAAAATCTGTGCTTGTGAGCACAGATTTAATATGCAAGGTATTTCTTTATTGCCAGATACATCTTGGCGATGTCGGCGTGCATGTCCTTGTCAAACAGGGTAAACAGTCTGGTCTTGAAGGTATTGTCATCTACATGCATGCCATCAAACATCTTATGCAGCCTGTCTTCAATTTCCAGATCTACCGCATCGGTAAACATGTCGATGTGGGTTATCGTGTTGTTTTCAACATCAACATACATCTGCAATTCACCGAAGGAATAGTAGTCATGAACGATTACGGTAAACTTGCCGATTGTATTGTAGATGTACTTATATGAATGATAGTGTTCAATTATGTCATCAAGATTGCCGGCTATGTTAAGTTCATACAGCGGGCCATAGCTGTTGGCTACGGCCTGTAATAAGGCCTGCTGCAGCTGGTTAAGCGATATTGAAGAATCAAAGTCCGTAATGTTGGCAGTTCTTGAGGAAATTGAATCAAAGCCCTTGGCCTGAATCTTTCTGTCTGAAACATTCAGATACTTTTCCATCTTTTCCTTATCTACGTTCCACATTAGGGTACCATGATGCAGACAGTGTTCCTTTTCCGTCAGATAGGCATTGCCTGATACCTTGAAGCCATCAACCTCAATGTCATTACGTCCGCTGATGTAGGCTGGAATGTTCAGACTTCTCAATGCATTGACAACGGTCTGAGTCTGCTTTTCAATGTCATAGCTGTCAAGATACATCATGAAACTGAAGTTAAGATTACCGATGTCCTGATAAACTGCCCCACCGCCACTGCTTCTTCTTGCTAAGTAACAGTGATCGATTTCCATAGCCTGTAAGTGACATTCCTTATAGGCGTTCTGGTTTCTGCCAATCATTACCGTATTCTGGTTCTGACACAGGAAAAATACCAGACTGTTGGCAGGAATGTTGTGGAAAAGGTAATCTTCCAAAGCCAGGTTGTAATATGGATTAATACTGCCGCTTTTGATGTAATAACACTTTTCTATCATAGTTCTATTTCCTTTGGGTAAAACACGCGTTCATCCTGTTCGTTTATCGTGCTCAGTGACTTAACTACCTGTGATACATTTGACAGTTCCTCAATCGTTCCATTATCCATTAAGACATAGATGTTATCGGAACCGTCCCCGGTATATGGCAGATACGGTATCTGCTTCTGATGATCCTTGACCACGTAGTATCTTGGATCATAGCCTTTTTTCTTACACTCATTGATAAGGTATTCTTCCCTGTCAGCTGACATGTATTCAAACAGATTACGGTTAAGAACTCTGCCGGCCAGATCACTTAATACTGGATCCTTGGACCTGCGCATTAATGAGAAGCTGTACATGCAGGTTGAATCATCAAGCAGATACATTTCCTCATTTGACAGACGTTTCTTTGTCAACAGTTCCCTGTACATCGGGTACTGTTCCAGGATATCTTCATTTTCACTGTACAGATCTCTTAATCTGGTGAATATGGATTTCAATAAGGTATCGTAGCTTCTTGAATTAGGATGATAGTACACCTGCCAGTACATGTGATATCTGGCCATGATGTAGTTTTCAACCGTGTAGATGCTGCTGCGCTTTACAACGACCTTATTATTCTTAACGCGCATTGTTCTTAATATTCTGTCCAAGTCGATCTGACCATAGCTTACACCGGTAAAATATGAATCTCTTAACAGATAATCAAGTCTGTCAGCGTCAAGCTGAGAGCTTATCAGCTGACTTAGTATCGGATTTGGATGGGTATGATCAATTACCGAAGCCACTTCTTCAGGAAGATTCTCATCAATGTTTCTTAGTACATTGGCTACTTCACTTGGTCCGGTTATGATCTGAGCAGTATAGAGTTCATGCTTACAGGAAAGAATGCTCTCAAAGGAATGAGAAAACGGTGCATGTCCAATGTCATGCAGTAAGGCCGCAACCATTAATACCATTTTTTCTCTCTCAGTTAAGGTATTTCTGATGTCGTCAACTTCATTTATCATTCTGCGGGCTATTTCATAAGCGCCTAAGGAATGCATCATTCTTGAATGTTCACCGCTTGGAAAAACCATCAGTGTACTGCCAAGCTGTCTGACTCTTCTTAACCTCTGAAATTCCTTACTGTTGATCAGATCCCAGATGACCTTGTCTTCAATGTGGATGTAACCGTGGATCGGGTCTCTGATTACTCTCTTTTCCGCAAGCTTCTCCATTAATGCTCCTTACATGTTTCTAGTTGCGATGACATCTGCTCCTGTATTAAGCAGATTTTCAACTATTACATCACCTGTCTTTACAGGTGAACTTACTTCAATGTTTCTTAACTGTCCCATGGCTTCAATTAACAGTCCCTTTGGAATAGGCTTGTTAGTCTTGACTGGCAGACAGTCATGTAAGCCGCCCTTGATCTTGACTGTGGAAGTCAGAACTCTGGTAGGATTACGTAACTCATTTGCCCCATATTCTGCACCGATTAGACAGCTGTTTCCGGTTACCTTATAACCGTTTTCTTCATCAACCTTCAGGTGGCAGCCTCTAGGACAACCTATGCAAATTAATTCGGTCATTTATTCCACCTCTTTCACTGATACGGTAATACTGCCCTTGGCCTTATCCAGCATGACCTTAGGTACGATAATCTTTTCCATGCTGCCAGGAACAACATACTGACGTTTGAACTGAGATATGATCTGTCCTTCTTCATCAGTAACCAGTATTACACTGTTGCCAAATATCTTATTAACTCTGAAGAATATGTCTGTACTCTTCTTTACTAACGGGAAGTGAATGTGCTGAGGAACCGTATAGGTTACTCCCGGCAAGGTCTTAACTTCCATTATTGTTTCACTTTCATTGCTTAAGCCGTTAACGTAGTCTGCGGCGCTTTCGCCAGCCTTCTTGGCTTCTAAAGCTACGTTGTCTGCCAGGTCATGTACATGTACGACGTTACCGCAGGCAAAGATGCCCTTCTGACTTGTTTCCATGTTTTCATAGACAACAGGTCCCTTTGTTCTTGGATCTAACTTAATGTCAGCCGCCTTGCTTAATTCATTCTCTGGGATCAAGCCGACAGATAACAGTACGGTATCGCAATCGAAATACATTTCACTGCCAGGAATTGGCTGGAAATGATCATCTACGGCACTTACTGTAACGCCTTCAACTCTGGTCTCGCCTCTGATGTCAGTAATTGTATGACTCAGATAAAGTGGGATGTTGAAGTCTTCCAGACACTGCTTGATGTTTCTGGCTAAGCCGCCTGAATATGGATTTAATTCAACGCAAGCCAATACCTTGGCACCTTCCAAAGTCATTCTTCTGGCCATGATCAGACCAATGTCACCAGAACCTAAGATTACTACTCTCTTACCAACCATGTAACCGTCAATGTTCATGTATCTCTGGGCTGTACCGGCGGTAAAGACACCGGCTGCTCTGGTACCAGGAATGGCAATTGCACCTCTGGTTCTTTCACGGCAGCCCATGGCTAAGATTATGCTCTTGGCCTTTAAGCACTGATAACCGTTGACTGTATTGACAACGTGAACGGTATGGTCATCTTCAATGCTTAATACCATGGTATCAAGCATTACTTCCAGTTTGGTATCCTTTAACAGATCAATGAACTTGCCCGCAAATTCAGGACCTGTCAGTTCTTCCTTAAACAGATGCAAGCCGAACCCGTTATGAATGCACTGGTTCAGAATGCCTCCTAATTCCTTATCTCTTTCTACGATCAGTACCTTTTCCAGTCCTTTATCGAGACACGCCTTGGCACTGGCTAAACCGGCAGGACCGCCGCCGATGATTATGACATCATACATTTGAATTACCCCCCTTAGAATAGTCTAACAATACATTTGATCCTTCCTTGTCCTGTAAGATATTCAAACCATTCAAATGCAGTTCTCTCATTAAGATGTCCGCAACTCTTTCAGAACAGAAGCCACCCTGGCATCTGCCCATTCCGGCATTGCATCTTCTCTTTACACCGTCAATTGATACCGGTGGAATAGGTCTCTTTAATGCATCAAGGATCTCACCTTCCGTGATTGTTTCACAGCGGCAGATGACTCTGCCATAGGCAGGTTCCTTTCTGATGAGTTCCTGTTTTTCCTCACCACTTAATTCCTTGAATCTTACTCTCTTACGTTCGTCAATGAAGTGTTCCTTTTCAGTTAAGACAACACCCTTGCCCTTTAACCATTCAACTGCTTCCAAAGCCAGGGATGGTGCAGCACTTAAGCCAGGAGACTTGATGCCGGCAATGTTGAATAAGTTCTTAACGCTTCTGCTTTCTTCAAGGATGAAATCACTTCTGTCACTTCTGGCTCTGACACCGGCAAAGTTTCTGATGTTCTCTCTGAAATCAACGTTTGGAACACTCTTTCTGCTGGCAGCCTTAACAAAGGCCAGACCGCCCATTGTGGTTGATGTATCGTCATTTTCACTTTCTTCGGCATTAGGACCGACGATCAGGTTACCGTGAACGGTAGGTGATACCAAGACGCCCTTACCAACCTTGCTTGGGCACTGGAAAATGGTATGAGTGCATCTCTTACCTTCAGCCTTATCCAGTAAGTAATACTGGCCTCTTGAAGGTCTGATCTCAAATTCCTTTTCACCGGCCATTTCCTGAATCCTGTCAGCGTAAAGCCCGGCACAGTTAATGATGTACTTGCCTTCATATATGCCCTTATCGGTTGTTACTAAGAAGGTTTCATCAGTCTTCTTAATTGCCTTTACTTCATTGTTGAGCTTTAACTCCACACCGTTTCTTACAGCTGTTTCAGCTAGGGCTAAAGCATATTCCCATGGTGAAACGATGGCGCTTGTCTTAGCCAGTAAGGCTATTCTTACTTCAGAAGATATCTGCGGTTCCTTTTCAAGGATCTGTTCCTTATTCAGAATCTCAAGGCCTTCTACACCATTGTTAAGGCCTCTCTGATATAACATTCTGACTGTCTTTTCGTCTTCTTCGTCAAAGCCTAAAACCATGGCACCGCACTGTTTGTAAGGAACATCAAGTTTCTCACATAACTGCTTGGCCAGTCTTGAACCTCTGACATTATGCTTTGCCATTAACGTTCCTTCTTCAGGATCGTAACCGGCATGAATTATGGCTGAATTAGCCTTGGTCGTACCGTTGGAAACATCATTGTCCTTTTCCAGTAATACGACTTTGAGATCGTAGCGTGACAGGTAGTAGGCAACACTTGAACCTACTATGCCAGCGCCGATGATAATCACATCATACATACTATACTTTCTACTCCCTTGTTACTTCTGATACAGAACGAACTGTTTATCGCCCTTATTCTGCATTGCTTCTATGACCAGATGATTATCTACTTCACAGAATCTGGCAAGATCATGTAAAAGGATCTGGTCAAAATCAGGATGGGTTAACCCAATCAGATAAATGTCATCCACCACATCAAAAACCAGAAATACCGTTTCATTGACCAGTCGCTGAGCGGTGGTCAAGATGGCAATTCTGTTGATTTCTTCCGGGCGGTACAGAAACAGTTCATCATATATGTCGATAATTATTTTGTTTTCTCTGACAATGATTGAATTCTTATGATTTAATACCTGCATCAGAATATCCTACCTGTTGCTTTTATTATATCATATTTGATATATTTAAAACGCATTGATATCGTTGGAGTGTACTTTATGATTCAGAATATATTTAACTTTTTCTCAGCCATGGGTGATGAATTTGCACTGTTCATGATTTCCTTAATTCCATTGATCGAGGAAAGAGGAGCCATCATCTTTGGGGCAGCCAGAGGCATGGCCTGGTACAAGGTATTGCCGATATGCATTACCGCAAACATGTTGCCGGTACCTTTCCTGCTCATTTTCGGCATGAAGATCATTGCCTGGTTAAAAACGACCAGGACCTTCGGCCCGTTTTTCACCAAATATGAAAAGAAGCTTCAGTCAAAGTCTGAAGCAGTAAAGAAATACGGCTTCTTTGCCCTGACCATGTTTGTCGGTATTCCAGTGCCTGGTACAGGTGCCTGGTCGGGTTCCTTAGTAGCCACGATCCTGGGCTTTGACTTCAAGAGAGGCTTATTAAGCATCTTCTTAGGTGTTGTTCTGGCAGGAGTTATACTGACATTAGCCAGTTATGGCGTGCTGGGCTTTTTAAAGGTATTTCTGTAAAAACGATGGTAACATCGTTTTTTTATTATTTTAAAAATGATATTATATCTTTAAGAAATAAGGTGTTTAAATATGATGATAAGAAAGAGTTTGGAAAATGATGTACTGACAGTTTTCCTGTCTGGAAGACTTGATACATCAAACAGTGCTGAATTCGACAGCGCAGTCAGAGAATCTGTTGATTCTGTTAACGAAGTCGTTCTGGACATGCGTGGACTGGAATATACATCTTCAAGCGGTCTCAGAGTCATTCTGGCTTTACACAAGCTGATGGACGGCAAAGGCGGCAAGCTGGTATTGCGCAATGTTAACAGCTACATAATGGAAATTTTCGATGTTACTGGATTCAGTGATATCCTGACGATCGAGAAATAGTTATGGCAAAGGAAGGATTCTTTAAAAAACTAAGAAACAGTGTAAGGGAAAATGATGTTTTCTGGCATAACGAGGTCGAGGCTAACAAGTTAGTTACCACGATCATGGTTTTATGCGCCTTTTTATTAGTTGTCGGCTGGATATTAATGATACTCGACGTTTTCCCAATCAATCCTAATGACATGAACCTGGTGGTCTGGCAGGGCCTTATTGAGCTGGCTATACCACTGTATTTGAGTTTCCACTATAAGCAGAAGAAATGGTGGTTGAAGTATGTGTTACTGTTTGGCTTAACCATCGCCTTTGCCAGAGTGGACATGTTACTTACCTACAAGGTTTCATTATTAATGACTGTTCCGGTCATAATGAGCAGCCGTTATTTTTCCAAGAATCTGACCATAACAACAGCTGTAGTTACCATTGTTCTTTTTCTGATATCAACGATATTGGGAACAACTGTTGGCCTGGTAGACATTAACATCGTATCCTTCCCAAAGGGTACCCTGATTGAAGTAATCAGCCGTTTCCTGGGTCCAAGCATAAGAGCTACGGGGCTCTATACCTCAGAAATGCTGATAAGGAATACGCTGCTGTATTCTTTCCTGCCTAAATTACTGATATACATACTTGTTGCCGTCATCAGCGTAAACATTGCTGAAAGAGGCCGTGAAATGGTACAGGAACAGGACGAATCAACCAAGAAGTCTGCCCGTCTTGATTCTGAACTGACTCTGGCAAATGACATTCAGAACAGCATGTTGCCAACAACATTTCCTGCTTTCCCTGATCATGAAGAATTTGATCTCTATGCCATGAACATTCCTGCCAAGCAGGTCGGTGGCGATTTCTATGACTTCTTCATGATCGACAGAAATCATCTTGCATTCATAATTGCTGATGTTTCAGGCAAGAGCATTCCTGCGGCCTTGTTCATGGTCATTGCCAAGACACTTCTTAAGAACCATACCATGAACTACCGAAAGCCATCTGAAGTATTCAAGGACGTTAATAATCTCTTATGTGAGAGTAATGATACAGGATTATTCGTAACTGCCTGGATGGGCATACTAAACTGTCGTACCGGTAAGGTAAAATACGTCAATGCCGGCCATAATCCACCAGTACTTGTTCATAATGGCATTCCGGAAACGATCAAATGCAAGTCTAACTTCATTTTAGGCGGCATGCCTGATGTTCAATACCCTGATGAAGAATTTACCTTACAGAAAGGTGACTTCCTCTATCTGTACACTGATGGTGTAACAGAAGCAGAAGATGAATGCAGAAATCTGTATGGCATGGAGAGAACACTGGAATTAATAAAACAGAATGCTGAATATTCGATGAAAGACCTCTGTATCCATATCAAGGAAGCCCTGGATATCTATCAGCGTAATACCGAACAGTTTGATGACATAACAATGCTTGGCTTAAGATTCACAGGCATGAAACCACAGACAAGTGAAATAGTTGTTGACTCATCAATAGACAACATCAGTAAGATTACCGCATTTGTCAATGAAAAACTGGAGAGTTATAATACCTTAGCCAGAACCAGAATGCAGTTTGATGTGGCCATAGATGAGATCTGCAGCAACATCATCAAGCACGGTTACCGGAACGGCGAAGGAAAGATAAGTGTTACGGTAATCAACGACGGCACAAGTACCTCGCTTGTATTTAAGGACAGTGCAATTCCGTTTAACCCTGTTGAAGCCATTGATCCTGATGTAACATTAAGTGCTGAGGAAAGAAACATTGGCGGTTTGGGCATTTACATGGTAAAGAAGAGCATGGATGACATGCGTTACGAGTATAAGGATGGCCAGAACATTCTGACCATTACCAAGAATAACTGAGGAGAATGGCTATGAACTACATAGATTTTACAAACAAGGATAATATCACAACCGTTTTTCTGAAGGGACACATTGATTCATCAAATGCTCCTGACATTGAAAAGGAAATCGGCGAAGCGCTGAGCAACGAAAAGTTTGAACACCTTGTTGTTGATGCTGAAGAATTGAAATACATTTCAAGTGCCGGCTTGAGAATCATTCTGCGTTTGAAGAAGGAACACCCAGATTTCAAGATCGTCAATGTTCCAAGTGAAATATACGAAATATTCGACATGACCGGTTTTGCGGAAATGATGACAATTGAAAAGGCCTACCGTAAGTTCTCAGTAGATGGTTGCGAACTAATTGGCAAGGGCGCAAACGGCAGCGTTTACCGTTATGATGAAGATACGATCGTAAAGGTATATAACGAGTTCAGTTCTCTGGATGACATTAAGAGAGAAAGAGAAATGGCCAGAAAGGCTCTCATTCTCGGTATTCCTACCGCAATACCTTATGATGTTGTAAAAGTCGGTGACAAGTACGGTTCCGTATTTGAATTGTTAAACGCTGACTCTTTCGCTGAATTACTGACATCAGGTCAGAAGACCATGGATGAAATAGTAGACATGGCCGTAGAACTGGCCAAGCAGATCCACAATACCCCGGTAAAGGACGGGGAAATGCCTTACATCAAGGATACAGCCCTGGGTTGGGTAGACTTCTTAAAGGACCACTTACCAAAGGAAGAATACGAAAAGCTCAATAAGATGGTCAATGACATTCCTAGAGAACACCACATGCTGCATGGTGACTATCACATTAAGAACGTCATGATGCAGAACGGCGAAGTCTTACTCATTGACATGGATACATTGTGTGTAGGCCATCCGATCTTCGAACTTGCCAGCGTATACAATGCCTACATTGGCTTCAACTCAGCCGACCATTCCATTGCCAAGGACTTCTTAGGTCTTGACTGGGACGACAGTGTACTGTTCTTTAACAAGTTCATGCACAAGTATCTGGAAGGACGCAGTGAAGAGGAAATTGAAGAAATCGGCAAGAAGGCTGCCGTACTTGGCTTTACCCGTATCTTAAGAAGAACGATCAAGAGATTCGGTTATGAAGACGGCAAGCCATTAATCGATAAGGCCAGAGAATGTCTGGACAAATACATATTTGAATTAGACAGTCTGTATTTCGATACAGGAATTAAATAAAAGAAAACATGCGGTAATCTAACCGCATGTTATTTTTTTAAATCTTCTGAAAGCTTTTCCGGTACGCCTCTTGGCCCTCTTATGGCCTTTATGCCATACTCATTAAGCTTCTTAAAGGTGAACTCATCTTCATCATACTTCCTTATCAGCCTGATCCTCATTACGTGAGTCATGGAAACTTCCTTACTCATGTATTCATATGGTATGTCTGTTTCAGTTGCCTCACACTTGAACATTATGCAGGAATACGGTTCAGCTACGTAGAGATAGACGGTATCTCCCACCTTTACCTTACTGGACTGTTTCCAGATTATCACATCAGTATCATTAAAGGCATTAACGATGTCATAGTACTTTGGATTGGCAGGTACCAGCCATTCACCGTGGACATTTGAAGAAGCCATGCTCTTTTCTACCATGTTCATGATCTCTTCATCACTCAAGGTGTCATCCAGAATGATGCTGACCCAGTTTTTCTTATTCATGTGGAAAGCGGGATAATAGCCTTCTTCATGCAGATATCTTTCCGTTTCACTTCCGGTTCTGACATTGAATACTTCAACTTTTCCCTTATTCTTCCTTACCAGTTTTTCCTTATCAACTGTACCAATCAGTCCAAACCATTTTGGACTGTTCAGATTACGGAATACCCCGTAACCAGGGAACTTTTCCCATAAGAATTCAGGTGAGATCCCATATCTTTTCTTTATCTCTGCAGCCAGCCTGTTTGCCTGGGCACTTTTAAAAGGATTTCTCACAAAACAGTTATCCCTGATATCCTCAAGAACCGCCGTATATTCTTCCTTAACTCTTGCCCCATATTCACCAATTGAGGAAGGCAGTCTGAAGTTAATGTATTCTTCATCCAGCTCGCAATCCATCACCCTGCCTATGACCTTGCCATCCGGCTTAACCATGACAAAAGCTTCCAGGGAAGTTTCAAACTTCTTCTGGAATACATAGTTTTCCTTATCTTTCTTAAAACCGTATTCAAGCATCCTTTTAAAATCAGGACTGTATTTTTCAAATGTCTTTTCTTCTAAATTCATTTTTTCGTAAATACTACTTCCAGGGTTCCTTTTTCATTATCCTCAGGCATGAGGTCATTAAGAGTAAGCTGGTGTCTGGTTTCCCTAGCGACACCTTTTGAGCCATCCAGTAAGACAGCTTCAGGCATGTATCTGGCAATTCTGTCCTTAATGAAAGGATAGTGCGTACAGCCCAGGACAATGGAATCAATCTCCTTATTCGCATACTCTTCAGCTATTTCTGAGAGTATTCTTTCTATCTTATCAACATCGTTCTGCTCAATGGCATCTGCCAGCCCGTAACAAGGCACCAGATAAATGTTCTGGTCCTCCCTTATATTCTCGTCTACGATCTGATGAAGTCTCTCAGATTCAATTGTAGCGGGTGTAGCGAGCACAAGGGTATTTTTAAAGTTGTTATCGCAGGCCACCTTAACGGCAGGAACAGTACCGATGAAAACATTGTCAGGGTATTTTTCAATTAATCTGTTACGGCATCTGGTGGTTGCGGTATTACAGGCAATGACGATGATCTTACAGTCTTTTTCATTCAGGTAATCCACTATCTCGGAAGTGATCTTCAATAATTCCTCATCACTTTTTTCACCGTAAGGGTTATTTTTCTGATCGCCATAGAAAATGAAATTACACTGCGGTAATTCCTTTACTAATTCTTCCAATACTGTCAGGCCACCTATGCCTGAATCAAATACACCTATGTTCATACCACCATTATAGTCTAGAAAACAAAAATGAGAAACAATATAATTGAATTATGAAGATACACTCAATCGCAATTGAAAATCTGATGGTACCATGCAGTAACTATTGCCGTTACTGTCTTTTGTCATGCAATAATGATGTAAATACTGAGGGTTACCATAAAACTGAAGAATTCATCAGAAGGATCCAGACCGAGATGAATGAGCTTAACATCAACTTCAATTATTACATCGGCTATTGCATGGACACGCCATACTTAAATGACTATCTTAAGTTATGCCGTGAATTCAACTATTCATCAGCTGACTTCCTGCAGCTGAATGGATTAAGGTTCCGTAATCTGGCTTCCTTAGGAGAATTCATCTATAACCTTAAGGACAATGGCATTAAGCTTGTTGATCTGACATTCTATGGTACCAGGGAATTCCATGACAGATTTGCCGGACGCAAAGGCGACTTTGACTACCTTGTGGACATAATAAGAACCTGTAACAGACTGTTTGTCCCGGTAGAAATAAGCATGCCATTATTCAAGGATAACCTTGATCAGGCTGAGGAATTATATAACTTCCTTAATACCCTGGACATTCAAAGATTCTTCATTTTCCTGCCGCACAGTAAGGGCAGAGGTTTCAGACTGGAAAATAAGAGAATTGATCTGAATGACTATCTTTCATTACCTGAGGTCATCAAAAACAACTTTACTAAGGTGCCGGTCAAAACCGAAGCAATGTGGCTTGAGGAAAATGACTTCCCTCAGGAAGAAAACCGCATCCTTACAATGGTATTAAAAAACAACACTGACTATCTGGATTTAACAGCCCAGGAAATCCTTGATAACCTGAAGGAAAAGGATGACTATTTCTACAGTAAGTTACCGGATAATAAAACTTTGGCTAAGATGTATGGTAACTCAGACAGTCAACTAATGTACCGTAAGAGAGATTTAATCATAAAGTACCGCCAGTTATGGGCAAGGGAACACCCTGATATACCGGCCACAATTGAAGAATACAATGATTTCTCAATAAGATTTTAAAACCACCCGCAGGTGGTTTTATTTCATGTTGAGATCTTTTCTGATTGATTCCTGACGCCCCTTGGCCATGTCTGCCCACTTAGGCCCATTGGCATACATTTCAGTTAACTCACTTAAAACCGTTGGGACATCTATGCCCTGCGGGCAGGCGTGAGCACACTGACCGCACTGAATACAGTTAGCAGGCTTCTTATCTTCATCCAACCCGTCAATTCTGACTGAAGCTGAAACACTTTCTGCGAACTTGTAATCGTTGTAACATTCCAACAGATATGGGATGTTCAAGCCCATCGGACAGCCTGCGCAACAGTATCTGCAGGCAGTACAAGGTACACCTTTTTTCATTCCTTCAGCCATTTCCAAGAGAACTTCTCTTTCCTTTTCAGTTAAAGGTTTATAGCTTTCAAATGTATTCAGATTATCTTCTACCTGGAATACTTCATTCATGCCTGATAAGATCATCTTTACATTTTCAAGTCCCTGAACAAAACGGAAAGCGAATGATGCAGCTGATGCCTTTTCATCAAGCTCCTTTAATCTGGCAGTATTTTTCTCATTTAAAACAGCCAGCTTACCGCCACGGCAAGGTTCCATTACCCAGACTCCTAAGCCATGTTCGGTAATGATCTCATATTTTCTTCTGGCATTCTGTAAGCTCCAGTCCAGATAGTTACACTGAATCTGAACAAATTCAAAGACTCCTTCATGTCTGTTGAGGAATTCTTCCAAAAGTTCAGGCCCGCCATGGAATGAAAAACCAAGATGTCTGATCTTACCTTCATTCTTCATTTTTACAATGTCATCTATGATATGGTATTCTTCACTTTCATAGATCTTTACTGACCATTCCGTTATGTTATGGAGCAGATAGTAATCAAAATAATCCGTATTACATTTCTGCAGGGAAATGTTAAACAAGGCAATGTTATCAACAGGGCCTGGCAGGGAATGTCCCGGGAACTTATCAGCCAGATAATAGCTGTCACGCGGATACTTCCTTAATGCCTCAGCCATGGCCAGTTCACTCTTGCCGCCTAAGTAAGGATAGGCAGTATCAAAGTAATTAACCCCTCTGCTGATGGCCAGATCAAACATGTCGTTTACTTTCTTCTGATCTATTTCGCCGGTATGCGGATCATTAACAAATCTCATGCAGCCGAAACCCAGTCTGGATAGTCTGTCACCTCTGAAATCGTTGTAAATCATATTATGGCCTCCGTTCTTTATATTATAAGTATAACAAAAAATCCCCCGCAGGGGATTTCTGTTAACCTTCAATCATGATGGTATGTTTTTCAGGCAATTTCTTTTCTTCCTTCTTTGGGATTTCCAACTTCAGAACACCATCCTCATATTTAGCCTTGATGTCCTCGGTTGTCATCTGTTCACCTACATAGTAGGATCTCTGCATTACGCCGGCATATCTTTCCTGACGGACGATCTTGCCCTTCTTGTTCTTTTCATCTTCATCCAATCCCTTGGAAGCAGTTATTGTCAGATAACCTTCATTAAGTTCAATAGTAATTTCTTCCTTCTTGAAACCTGGCAAATCTATTTCTACTTCGTAGTGATCTTCATGTTCCTTTACATCTGTCAGCATTTCTTTTCCGGCATGCTTACCGTATAACTTTCTGTCTACATTTTCCAGACTTCTGAATGGGTAGTCATCAAATAAATCATCAAATAAGCTTTCTGTAAAAATTCTAGGTGTTAACATAGTACATTTACCTCCTTTACTTTCTAATCATTGTTCATATAATGAACTATGTTTTCAGTAAGGGAATGGAGGGTTTGGATTCTATATTTACCTTTTGAATCTTCTCTAATTCTCTTTACAATTATGTTATAGTCCTATTTTTTAGCACTGTCAATACTTGAGTGCTAATTTTTTTTTCATTAAGCCTGAAATAACAAAAGGATATAATTGCTTATGAATTATCTCCCTTATTTTAAAGCTCTTACTTACTGACTACCTCTCTTAATCTGATTGCCATGTATGCGTCATACAGAGCATCCCTTAATGAATAAGGTTCCTTCCCTGATTCAATGAAGTCTCTCATCTGCTTTAACATCTGATAATGTCAATGAGAAATTCACCAAAAATGTTACTGAAATTTTTACCAGTTTTGTTAATCAGATTTGTCCTGTGACTCCATCAACACATCCTTCATGCGATATGATTTACCCGTGATATTTATAATATGGGAATGATG
>JAFRLB010000051.1 GCA_017431405.1 Erysipelotrichaceae bacterium
TGGAGTTTCAGCTACTTCTTCCTGTTGTGCTGCAGGCTCTTCACCTTCGGTAGCGTATACTTCAGTAGCCCTGAGTGCAGGTATGTGAAGTACACTGAACACCATTAATAAAGAAAGTAATAGCTTGCCGAAATAATTAACCTTTCTCCCCATATTAATTACCTCCGTAAATTAAGGATATGGATGATTCTCTTGAAAGAATCATCATTTTTTATCAGATGTCACACTATGATAAAGAGTGTAACCTTCTAACTCAATAATATTATATTGTCTTGGAAAAGGATATTCAATAAAACGACCTGAATTTTTCTTTTTTTGTTGCAAAAAAAGGAACAGATTGCTCTGTTCCTAGTAAATCTTATAATTATTTCTTCCTGCTTCCTTTGCCCTGTATAAGGCAATGTCAGCGTCCTTGTAAATGTCACCGGTTGGGTTATCCCTGTCCGGGAAGGCAATGCCACAGCTTATTGAGCATTCTGGTAAGCCGTCTGAGGTGTCATGCATGATATTGTTGACATTTTCGATCTTCTTTGAAACCAGATGCTTCAGGTTGGAATTGACATTAACCATGATGACCGCAAATTCATCGCCGCCGATACGGCAAGGATAGTCTTCCGAACGGAAGTTCTTATGTAAGGCATAAGCCATCTTCTGCAGTACCTTATCACCGATCTCATGGCCATAAGTGTCATTTACCTGTTTGAAATAATCAATGTCAATGTAAATCATTGTGTAGTTATCAATGTCCTTATCTCGCATGTCATCAAATACCTTACGGTTATATAATCCCGTTAAGGCATCGTGTGTTGCCTCAAAGGAAAGCTTGGTATTGTCGATCTGATTCTGCTGCATCATGTCATTATAGGTCTTTGCCAGAAACTGAAGTTCATATGTGCCGTTTAACGGCAGCTCTTCATGAGCAGAAATGTGTCTGACATTGGCCAGTAAAGGTCTTATTAACTGAGAATGAATGAACAGCAGTATAGACAACATGGCAATCACGAAAATGAAGATTACCAGGTTCTGGATCTTAAGCATTCTGGAAAAACTTTCTGAACTCTCATTCTGCAAGGTATTTGTTCTGCTTAAGGCATCATTTATTACTTCATTAATGCGGTATGAAATCTTGTTCTTATAGTCCTGATATATTTCATCAAAAACCATGCTTCTGGCCTTTTCAATCTTCTCCTCATTACTCAGGGAAACATCATCGATCATCAGAGTCACATTTCTGATCTCATCCCTGTATTCATTTAAGTCATAGCCTCTGCCTTCAAGGGCCAGCCTCATGGCATAGAATTCCCGATACATTAATTCATTGGATAAGGAAAGAGCTGTCTCCAGATTTCTGACAGCCTTAATGTCATCCTTAACGTTATTTCTGATTATTTCAACCGCATTGTCTCTTCTTCTGGTAACTTCGGCTTCTTCAAAATAGCTGTCAATGTATTTCCTGTCGCCATTCACCACAAAGGATCTGACCTGATCAGTCAGATAATCTGAGCCCATCTGCAGGTTGGCAGCGGATTGCTGCAAGAGGATGTATTCACTGGAAGCTTCGTTTAATTCCCTGTAGGCATTGCCGGATTGTAAGCCGACATACCCTAACAACATGGAAAGAATCACCGTTACCACAACGATGAGAATGTTGATGTTTCTGAGCTTTGTACCTCTGATATTTTCCTTTTCCATACTAAAATTGTAGAAACCCAAAAATCAATAAACTAATCAAAAATATTACCATCAAAAGGTAGTGACAGTTTATTATGTTTTTCACAAGAAAAAAGATGGAAATCAGTTTAATTTGTTCCATCTTCATGTCATTTTAGAATATTACACAGCCTCTCTTATGAACATCCTTTATGGTATTCAGGGCCTTATCGGCATCTTCAAAGATGTCCCCTTCAGCGTTTTCCCGGTCAGAGAAAGCTACACCGAAGCTTAAGGATACATTGCCTGTTTCCTTCTCTAATAATTCATTAATGAGCTCAACTTTTTCATATACCAGATTGTGATTTGAATCAGTGATTCTGGTCATGATGATGACAAACTCATCTTCCTTCAAACGGCAGATGTCATCTACTGAACGGAAATTATCTCTTAATGTCATGCCTACGGTCCTTACCACTTCATCGGCATATTTCCTGCCATGTTCAGCTTTCATTCTGGCAAAGTCATCAATGTTTGCCAGTAATACCGCAATATGATCCTTATCAGAATCATGGAACAGTACATCAAAGGCCGTATGGTTATATAAACCGGTCAGTTCATCGTGCAGGGCATCGTAAGTGTACTTGTCTCTCTGCAGATTTCTTTCGTTTCTGTTTCCGGTGATTTCTTCAGTTTCTTCCTTTTTGAGATTTCTGACATATTCACTGAATTCATCTGCCGGTAACGGCGTAGAGAAGTAATAGCCCTGAACATAGTCACAACCCATCGTTTTAAGGGTAAACATCTGTTCAGCTGTTTCAACGCCCTCGGCAATGGTCGGTACATTTAATGATTCAGCTAATGTAATGACTATTTCCAGTAACCTGGTATCCTTACGCTGCTTGAAGGCATTTCTGATGAACTGCATGTCCAGCTTTAAGGCATCAATAGGCAGTGAGGAAATCATGTTGAGTGAAGAGTAGCCGGAACCGAAATCATCCATTTCGATCCTGAAGCCCTTTTCTCTCATCTTGTTGACTTCTGAGATGATCTGTTCAGAATTATCAGTATAAGCTGATTCCGTTATTTCCAGAAACAGTTCACTGTAGTCCAGATCAAACTCATGAACAATGTCTTCCAAGGTATAAATCAGATCAGGGTCATACATGTCAACTCGGGAAACATTTACTGATACCGGTATGTTCATGCCTAATTCCGTTTTCCATTTTCTGATCTGAGAAGCTGTCTCTCTCCATACATAGGTATCCAATTGCTGAATAAGACCGTTTTCCTCAAATAACGGGATGAAGATGCCCGGTGAGATCATGCCTAACTGCGGATGTTTCCAGCGCACCAATGCCTCAGCACTGCTTAACTGCGGTTCAGAAGGTCTGACATCAAACTTAGGCTGATAGTAAACCACGAACTGTTTTTCATTAATGGCAGTTGGGAAGTCTTCCAGTAACTGTTCGGCGAATACCTCAGCTTCATGTAATGAGACATCGTAAATGCCGATGTTGTTCTTGTAATTGTTTCGGACGGTATCAGCGGCACTCTTGGCTCTGTCAAATCTTCTTTCAATGTCTATTTCACGATCAACGTTATAATAAACACCCATTCTTAATCTAATGTGATTATCATCGCCTAAAGCCTTGCTGATTTCTTCCATTAAGGCAGAACAGTTTTCCTGATGAGGACGATACATTAAAAATGTATCGGCTTCTCTTCGGCATACTATGCCACCATTGGCATTTATGATACCTCTTAATATGTGACCAAGCTTGATCAGAATCTCATCACCAAAAGGCTTACCATAACGCTCATTAAGAATATGGAAATGATTGATGTCCAGAACAATGGCATCCATTTCGACATCCTTATGGTAATTATCAAGCTGCGAAGCATAACGGTAGAAGTATTCCCTGTTATATAAACCGGTCAGATGGTCACGTTCTGTCCAACGGATGATATCCTTGCCTTCTGACAATTCAATTGTTCTTTGAATTCTGGCATGCATTACCTTAGGCTGCGGATATGGCTTTGGTATGAAGTCAATGGCACCTAAGCCAAGTGATTCTACCTCTGCTTCCCTGTCCGCAGTCATGACGATGACAGGAATATGAGACAATTGGTCTTCACCCTTGATCTGCTGCAACAGATCAAGGCCATGAACATCAGGTAGATTCAGGTCCAGTAAAATCAATGACAAGGTATCCATGTGTTCATGAACAAGCTGTAAAGCCTGTTTGCCGTTTTCGGCAAATACCAGGTCATACTGACCAGCTAAGATCACTCTTAAAAGTTCCCGGTTGATCCGCTCATCTTCAACGACAAGCAGTTTGCGCTTACTTATGCCGGCGATGCCACCGGTAATGTTTTCACTCATTTTATAAGCCCCCTTCTAGATTCTGGCATTGGCGCCCATGCTCTTAAGGTATTTCTTTTCTTCATACATTAAAGCGTCAGCCTTTTCAAATAAACTTCTTAGTGTTTCATCTCGGCCCTTGACATATTCAGCCATTCCTGCCGAAATGACAACACTCTTATTCTTTATATTCAGAACTGAAGTGTCATGCAGGTTTTTAAGAATGATATTTCTGTTTTCATAATCCTGCCCACTCAGTATGACAACAAATTCATCTCCTCCAGTACGGTAAACCGGACTGTGGTCAAAGTAGAGACAGATCAGACGGCAGGCCTTACGCAGATATTCGTCTCCTGCCTTATGGCCCTGGGTATCATTAATGACCTTAAGGCCGTTAACATCACATATTACCAGGGCAAATTCTTCTGCTTCACCCTTCTGGATCATTTCATCCAGTTCCTTTTCCTTTTCGGCGTATGCCAGCTTGCTTTTGACCCCGGTCAATGGATCAGTATAAGCTGATTCCCTGACTTTGTACAGCTGCATTTCATTGTCTTCTGCTTTACGGCTCATCATCCGGTAGTTATTTAAGAGTACCCATAAGGATAAGGCAAATAGACCTACTACGACAACGACTCTTCCTGCCGCGATCCTTCTTAATTCAGCCATCTGCTGAATGATGACAGTTTCATCACCTGATGAATTGGCAACACTAACCATGCCTTTATTGGCCGCATTCATTATAGACTGATTCATCCAGACTAATGAAACAAACAGAATAAGTGACAGTAAGGCGATCCAGACGATGATTGACTTGCCGAAGCGTTTATGCTGATCCTTTTTAAGAACTATTCTGAACATTATGAAGCCCAGAACTGCCCAGACAACAAACAGAAAATATGATTCAGTTTCCATGTCACCTGATGAAAACAGATTAGGCAAAAGCACGTAGATTCCAAAACAGACCATAATGATTAAACCAATGAGACCAAAGGTTCTTTCATACTTATCATTACGGAAAGCAGCGGTCTTCATGGTGGCATATGACACAAAGCCATAGGTCATGATGGCCCCGAATGTCGTTATGTCAACGATCCAGCCGATTGCCGTACGTCCGACAAACGGCATGATGACTGATACTAACGCAACTAACAAAATGGCTTTTGACGGGATACCCTGTTTATTAAGTTTGCCAAACTGTTCCGGTAAAATCTCATCACGTCCCAGGGCATATAATAATCTGCTTAAGGCCGTAATGTTACCGACTAGAGATGTAAAAATCAGAGACAGTAAGGAGCCCATTAAAAGAACAACCCCAAACTGCCCAAGATAATGCTGAGATGCGTAGAATGCCGGTAATGCCTCCAGACCTGAAAGATTACCAATATCATGGATGTAATCAAGCCAGTTATCATATTGAACTGGGAAGGCACTGGCCGACATGAATGTTACAAACAGATATAACAATGTCGTAGAGATCACTGCTGCTAACAGAACGCCAAATATCTTATTATGGCGGAAGCCATATTCCTCACTGCTGTGGGAAATGCTCTCAAAGCCAATGAAGGCCCATGGTGATATCGCCGCAATTCTGATGATCTGAGACAGATGACTTTCACCAGGTACAAAGGCCGGGTAAAAATGCAGGCCATGATTAAACTCGGTTCCCGCAAAACAGACAGTTATGCCAACGGTGAAGAATACTGCCATTAAGATCATTAAAATCGCAATGCCCTTCCTACTTCTGGAGCAGAGATAACTTACCACAAGTATTGCCGCAATTGAAAGTAATGCTTCACCGAAATATACATCATAGCCAAAAAGGCTGTACATCTTTCCAAACTGAAATACCGGACCGATAAAGTAACGGGCAAATAACGGTAAAGAAGTTGCGTTTGCCCATAACATAGCCAGATAGGTCAGAACCAGAAACCAGGCCGTCAGAAACCCATGGTCATAGCCAAAGGCTTCCTTACAGTAATCATAGACACCACCGCTGCCAGGATAACATTTAATCATGTAGGCATAATTAAAACTGATGATAAGCATGATCATGGCCCCAAGTAACAGGCCGATTACGCTTCCGGCAATGCCGCCCTTGGCCAGATAGGTATTACTGGTAACCACCAGTGAACCCCAGCCAACACTGGTACCGATCGCAAAAGCCCAGGCGCCAAGGGGTGAAAGATAGCTTCTTAGTTTAGTCTTTGCTTCCTTATCCATTAATTACACCAACTAATCTCTGATTAATTGCTCAAGAGTTTCATATAAGTGTTCCGGTTCTACCGGCTTGCTTAAATGGGCATTCAGTCCTGCCTGCATGCTTCTTTTGACATCTTCGTCAAAGGCGTTGGCCGTCAAGGCCACAATTGGAATGCTCTTGGCATCGCTTCTGTCCATTTCTCTGATTAATCTGGTTGCTTCCAGGCCATCCATCTTAGGCATGCGCATGTCCATCAGAATGGCATCATAGTAACCATGCTCACTTGTCTTAAACTTTTCAACTGCTTCTTCACCATTATTAGCTAAGTCAACGATCATGTTGCGTCTCTTTAAGATCATGATCATGATCTCGGCATTGATGGCCAGATCTTCCGCCAGTAAGATGTGGCGGCCGTTCAGATCAGCCTTTTTGACTTCTTCATTTTTCTTCTTATAAGCCTCTCTGAATTCATCAACAACCACACTGGCACTTAAAGGTTTGGAAACGAAACTGTCGACGCCAGCCTCTCTGGCTTCTTCTTCAATATCATCCCAGTTAAAGGAAGTAAGAATGATGATTGCGGATTCATTGCCGATTTCTTCTCTGATGGCCTTGGTAGTTTCCACGCCATCCATTTCCGGCATCTTCCAGTCTACAAGGATCAGATCATAAGCTTCATTACGAGCCTGATGCAGTCTGATCTTTTCCAATCCCTTCTTGCCTGAAGAAGCTGTATCACATTCAATGCCAACCTGACCAAGAATGATCCTGGCATGTTCGCAAGCTACTTCATCGTCATCAATTACCAGCACATTCATTTCATGTGGCTGAATGTCATCTTCTGCCTCACCATCATCTACCCTGTTACTTTCGGCTAAAGTGATGGTTACGGTAAAGACAGATCCAACGCCCTTTTCACTTTCAACCTCAATGGTACCGTTCATTAATTCAACGATGTTCTTGGTAATAGGCATGCCTAAACCGGTTGAACCGAAACGGTTGGTTGAAGATGAATCCTCCTGTGAGAAGGAATCAAACAGATGCGGTAAGTATTCCTTACTCATACCGATACCTGTATCCTTAATGGTAAAGCGCAATGTTGCCATGTTATCAAAACTGGCAATGTTTTCAATGTCAAAGGTAACTGATCCGCCCTCTGGGGTAAACTTGACCGCATTACCCAGAATATTGATCATTACCTGTCTCAGTTTCATTTCATCGCCGATATAGTAATCAGCCATGTGACCTTTAATGTTACAGTCATATTTCAGTCCCTTATCGCGGCACTGACCGGCAATCATGGTATTGATCTGCTCAAGTGCCTTACCAAAGGAGAACTCTTCATTCTTGATCGTCATTCTGCCGCTCTCAATACGGGACATGTCAAGAATGTCATTTATGATATTCAAAAGATGATTGGCTGAAGAGCCGATCTTCTCCAGATATTCCTTCGTCTTTTCTGAAGTTTCCGGATCATTCATCGCAATGTCATTCAAACCGATGATGGCATTCATCGGAGTTCTTATTTCATGAGACATGTTGCTTAGGAAAGCTGTCTTAGCCTTACTTGCCTGTCTGGCAGCTGCTAAGGCATCAGTTAAGGCAATGCTGTCAGCCATTGTCTTTCTGGTTTCTTCATCAACATCAGTGAAACAGGCACTGACCGCATGTACCTTATTGTCGTCTCTGTCTTCCGGGTGCCTTACTCCCGCAAAGCGAACCATTTCATAGGTTTCCTTCTCATGACGTTTTACCAGGAAACGGTAGGAAATAACGCGCTGAACAAGCAGTTTTTCCTTTATTGATTCCGGTTTGATGAATTCCAGAAATTCATCATGATACTGTTTTGTTATATACTTGTCGGCATAATGGGTAAATGTTTCCAGATATGGGAAATGTTCTCCGGCAGCCTTACCGTCAATGATGTCGGTATGAGGCTGATAACAGATGCCTTCATTTCTATCTAAGTCTATGTAATAAACGCTCCAATAGTCAGAAGCCAGAGCAGTTATCATCTTATTCTGCTGTTCATGGCTTTCTTCCTGGGCAATCAGCTGTTCCTGTAAGGCAATCTTTTCCTCAAGTTCCTGCTGCTTTATCTTAGCTTCAGCTTCAGCAGTCTTGGCTTTGCTTATCAGTGTTACATCAACACACATGCCAAGGGTACACAGTTTGCCTGTGACATCAGTAAATTTAAGCTTGGTAGTCTGCAGATTTCTGATGTTACCAGCAGCGTCCGGTACATCTTCAAAGAAGATATACGGTTCATCCATTTCAATGGCTTTCTTGTCATCTTCAACGAAATGAGCAGCCGTTACCGGATCAAAGATGTCAAAGTCTGTTAATCCGACTACTTCTTCAGGTGAAGCCTTATGGGCATATTCCGCAAACGGCTGGTTACAGGCCAGATATACGCCTGTTTCGGCATCCTTGGAAAAGCTCATTGCCGGCATGTTGGACATTAATGATGCTACAGAGCCCATCAGATTGGCCAGCTTGCCCGCTGACTGAATCTGTTCGATCAGTCTCTGATTTTCTTTTTCAGCGAGTTTGGCCTCCCGTAAGGCTTTCTGTACTGCCTGGCCTTCCCGGACATCGTCATCGACATCCTTAAAACCACAGACTACGCCAATCTTACCGTTAGGCATGTCAGTTTTGGCAAATTCAATTCTGAAATAGCGTTTGGAACCGTCTTCCATCATTCTGAGATAGTTAACGGTATATGAAGTCTTTTCATTGATCTTCTTTACAATATTGGAAAGTTCAAGTTCTGTATTAAGTCTTTTCTGATCTTCAACTGCTACAGTCGTCTTTATGTAGTAAGCCTTGGCCTGGGAATACTTCAGTTCACCTAAGGCAGCTTTTATCGGCGTATAATGAGTTGTTTCACCGCTGGTATCTCCTCTGTAAAGCGAGAATGTTTCCGTCTCAATGTCATTGATCAGCCAGACAGTATGATAGGCCTTGCTTAACGCTTCAATAACTGCCTGTCTTACCGCCAGATCATTTTCCTTGGCTGCTCTTTTTTCGGTAATATCAGTAATGAAGACAATAAAAACACCGCCGAACTCTTCTGTCTCGACGTAATGTCCATAGTCTTCGATCCATCTAATCTTACCGTCCTTGCGTCTGATGCGGTATTCAACGAAATCAGTATGGTCTTCATTATTCTTTACCTGACTGTTGATTGATTCACGGATGCTATCATAGTCATCCGGATACAACAGTCCTCTGAATGTAAGACCTGTAAGCTGTTTGAATTCTTCCAGATCCTGACAGCCAAAAATATCAAATACTGCTTCATTGACATAAAGCAGTCTTTCCGGTTGTTTAGCTTCATAGATGAAGAAACCGCCCGGCATGTACTGGCCTATTTCCCTTATTACCGATATCGTCTGTTCACTTAATTCCAGTTTTCCTTCTGTCATAAGCGTAGCCTCCTCTTGTAGTATGAAACAAAACTACTGCGCAGCCATTTCGACAAGCACATTCTTTTTGTTCAGTATTTCCTGTAATAACGGTTCGTAATCGGTATCAGTTCTGCTTCTTAACAGTTCCGTGATTTCTTCCACCGGTTTTAAAACTGGGGTCAGAGAAAGATTTCCAAGCACACCTTTCAAGGCATGAGCAGCCTCAAAGGCCTTGTCCAGATCTCTGTCCTTAATGGCCTGTTGCAAAACATCAAAGTTTTTCTCTTCCAGCACCATTCCGACTAAAGTCAGATAAAACTCTTCCTGACCGAAGCAGCGGCCTAATCCTTCTTCAACATCTGCACCAAATTCTCTTAATCCCTCAATCGTCAACATGTTTGAACCTCCACCCCTTAACGGGTTCTGCCAAATAGCCGCAAAAGCGGCATATTAATATCAGTTGTTTTTCCTGGAAAAACCTATTATTTGTATTCTTATATAATCGACTTAAGATATTACCACTGTGGTGTATCGTTTTCTTCGTCCGGTTCCTTGAACTGTTCCATGGCGCTGTCAATGAGTTTCATCATTTCCCAGATGGAACGGAAATACAGTGTCTTATCCTGCTCAACCCAGGTGATTCTCCCCTGCCAGCTGCTGTTCTGTCTGTGCTGAACACGGATGATAAATGTTCCTAATTCACCA
>JAFRLB010000052.1 GCA_017431405.1 Erysipelotrichaceae bacterium
GCCCCAAACGATTTAAAAAAGTTTGCAAAAAAACACAATGTTAAATGAATTATCTGTTCCTATCATCGATGGTTACTTCATGAATGAAGGAACGCATTTCATACTTACTGTAGAAAGCCATGGCATCTTCACTGTCAAAGTCATAATCACACTTGCTTAAGTCAATGTCTATTTCAGCATTGGTCTTGATGGTGGCTAACTGCTTGCTGAGGAACGCCTTATCCTTATCATTGACCAGGTTTTCCTTTAACTTACCCTTAATTTCATCGATATGTTCATAAAGGTTTTCAACGGTTCCATATTCATTTAACAGCTTGATGGCAGTCTTATCGCCAACTTTGGTAACACCAGGAATGTTATCGCTTGGGTCACCGCTTAAGCCCTTTAAGTCTATTATCTGTAATGGCTTTAACTGGAAGCGTTCATATAGTGCAGCTTCATCCATGCATTCCATTTCGGTAATTCCCTTCTTCATCAGCCATACTTTTGTATTGTCATCAATTAACTGTAATAAGTCCTTATCACTTGTTAATACGTTAATGTCGTTATCCTTATTACTGCGAGCTAAGGAACCGATGATGTCATCAGCTTCAATGCCATGCTGCTCATACTGGGTCATGTGAATGGCATTCAGATATTCTCTTACGATTGGAAACTGAATTACTAAGGAATCAGGTGTCTGTTGTCTGGTGCCCTTATATTCACTGTAGATTTCGGTACGGAAATTATGTTTGTCATGGTCAAAGGCAACGACGACCTTATCAGGCTCAATTACCTCAATTGCCTTCTGCAACATTGAAGCAAAGCCAAAAATGGCATTTGTTGGTATGCCGGAACTGGTCGTCATCGGACGGCCATATATTGTTGCAAAATATGCTCTGAACAGCATTGAGTTTCCATCAATCAATAAGATCTTTGCCATAATTCCCTCCTTGAGCAAAATAGAAGTCAGTGACTTCTATTTTTTAAATGCATCTTCCAAAGTGATCAGATTATCATACATTATCGTAATGTAATCCTTGTTCTTTTCTATGTCAGTAGCTGACAGTTTTGAAATGCTTGAAAGTGATATTTCGGTCAGTGATAATTCTTCCTTAACCTGTTCATATAACTGCAACATGTCTTCAGGCAATGTCTCATCCTTTACAATGTATTTGACATCGTTATCGACAATGGCCTGCTTGATGACTTCAAGCTGTTGTTCTGTTGGTAATACACCATATTTACTCATTACCAGTGGATATAACTGTACGTAGTAAGGTTTCTGCCAGTTACCGAATGTACAGCCAACTGTAACAAGCTTGACGTTTAAGGTCTTCAATGACTGGTATTCAGCATCCATTCTGACTAATGAAGCCTGCAGGTTCTTGAAGTTGTTTTCAAAAATCAGGCCATCTTCAGGATAATAACTCTGTAACCAGTCCTTGATGGTTGAGGCCATTGAAGCCATGGCGATTGGATCCAGCCAGATGAACGGGTCCTTGTCATATGTGTCTACCATGTCAAACAAATCAGTATTGTAATATTCAGATTCAGTTGTTACGGTAACTCCGTTAACACTTCCTGTCGTATATCTCTTGAACTTGTTTACGGCAGACAGATTAGCCAGATTTATGATCTGGAAATCATAGTCCATGATGTCATTTTCATAAATGTCCATGTATGGTTCCAGTTCACCGATGTGAATGAAGAGCGTTGTTCTTTCCAGAATGCTCTTATAATTAGGAACCATTTCAGCTCTCTGAATGAAATCATCTGTACTAATGTATTCAACATCAACGCGGTCACCCGCTAACTGTTCAACGATGTATTTAACTGGATATATGGTAGTTGTTACTGTGGCTCTCTGGTTACTACAGCCGCCAAGACAACAGCTTAACATTGCTATTACGAGGAACAAAACAATTCTCTTCTTCATAGTTAACCTCCGAATCTCATTATAACATAATTGCCTTTTCAATTACACTAAAGCTTGCCGTGTTCTTTAAAACTGTAATATCCGCAATTACTGACGATTACGTGATCAACTAAAGGAATGTTCATGATTGAACCGGCTGTTTCAAGTTCCGTTGTTACCTTTTCATCTGCCCGTGATGGTTCACAAATGCCGCTGGGATGATTATGGGAAACAATTATCTTTCTGGCATTAAACTTAAAGGCTTTCTTGAATATCTCCCTTGCTTCCACATGCACATTATCTATGCTGCCTCTGAATAACTCTTCATAACCCAGTACTCTGTTTTTAACATCAAGAAAGATAACCACAAATATCTCCTGCTCAAGATATCCATAGGCACTTCTTAACCATTCAACTATGGATGAAGGATCACTTATTACATCCTTATCCAGTACCGTTTCATAATTCAGTCTCCGTGCTATTTCCATCGAAGCCAATAATAAGGTTGCCTTTGCCAGCTTAATTCCCTTTAATTTCATTATTTCGGTAAGAGAAAGACGCATTAAGCCATTGAACCCTCCTGTTTCTCTTAATAATTCATTAGCCATTTCAACACTGCTTTTACCCTTATAGCCACTGCCTAAAAGAATTGCCAGTAATTCACTGTCAGACAAGCTGGCAACGCCATAGTTTCTGATCTTTTCCCTGGGTCTTAAATTTTGTGGTAATTCCTTAATTGTCATACCTTAAAAAATGGGGTTAATTACCCCATGTAAGATTTAATCCGGCGAAGGACACCTTCCCTCTGCTGGAAAACAGAATTTTAAAAATGGCTGCTCCCATGGCTGTAATGGCCATGTAAAGAAACAGCTTACCTGCCGTAAAGGAACCACCGGATAATTCAGCACATTGACGTTCATCTAATAACATAAAAAACCTCCTTAATAAACTATTGAGTTTAATAAGAAGGTTACCTACTAAATCAGTTCAAAATGTTTTAAGGCATTATAAATGCCATCTTCATTAATGTCGTCAGTAACGTAGTCAGCTACTTCCTTTAATTCATCAGCACTGTTACCCATGGCAACGCCAATACCGCACATCTTGATCATTTCAATGTCATTGTCACTGTCGCCAAAGGCCATGCACTCATCTAAGGTAACGCCAAGGAAATCACACAGATACTGAATCGTCTTGCCCTTGTTTACATTCTTGCTGAAGCACTCATTGGAGCCGGCAGCCTTAACTGCGGAAACAAACTTAAGTTTTGGAAACTCCGGTTCCAATAGTCTGAATTCACTGTTAGGAGAAAAGACGAATAAGCCTAATGGTAAGCCATGAGTTTTGTGATAATCTCTGGTAGAAGTATTATCACTGACCCATTCCTTTAAAACACCGCCACTGCAGTATCTGTCAGTAAAGTCTTTATAGTGGTTATAAACCTGTAATGAATCATCAAACTTAAATCCAAAGGTATAATCTCTTTCCAAACAGGCCTTAATCAATGCTTCACAATCATCTTCATCCATCGGATACGTCTTTATGACATCTCCCTTCGAATCATTAATGCAGCATCCATTTACCGTGATCATGTAGTCATATGGAACTCTTTCCTTGATGTCCGGCTGCATCAGATAATAGCCCCTGCCGGTAGCTACGATTATCTTCAAGCCCTTCTTCTTACATTCTCTGATACCTACAAGTGCACTTTCATTGACCATGGAACTCTTACGGGCAATAAGTGTATCATCTATGTCAAAAAATAATGCTTTTATCATATCAGATCCTGTAAACCCAGTTTTCCTTTCTTTCCTTTGGCTCAGGTAATTCTTCAGCAGGATAACCTAGGATGCAGTTACCAATACCTTCATATTCATCTGTAATGCCTAAATCCTGTAAAATCTTCTTACCTTCCTCGGTTTCAAAAGTCTGCTTTGCTCTGTGGATCCAACATGAAGCAATGCCTAATGAATGAGCAGCCAGCATCAGGTTCCCCATTACTAATGCCCCATCATAAACGTGTGTTCCAACATCCTTTTTAGCCAGTACGACAATTACTGTCTTAGCCCCATAAAAGTTATGGACCTTATCCGGGTCACGCTCTACTACGGTAGCGTTCAGTCTTTCCAGTCTTTCCAGCATTGCCGGATCCTGAACTACGATCATTAAACCGGCCTGCTTGCCCTGTCCGCTGGCGGCATATTCACCAGCCTTTAAAATAAGCTGAAGATCTTCTTCCTTTATCATTTCATCAGTAAATTTTCTGACGCTTCTCCTTGTCAGAATGTCCTGTATTGTCTGATTCATATATGTTCCTCCGATAATCAAATTTTACCACAATTGAAATACTTTATGATATATTGTGCTTGGGTGAATTACATGGCACTAAAAGGCGTAATATTTGACATGGATGGTGTTCTGGTAGATTCAGAGCGCTATTCTCTGAGAATGTTTAAGGAACTTACTGAAGAATTAGGATTGGATTATTATCCTGATCATTTCATATCGATAATGGGCACCACCCCAACACTGGCTGACAAGATGACAGAAGAAAGATATGGAGTGGAAAACAATAAGAAGATATTCAAACTGTACGTTGAAAAAATGGAAAACGGTTATAAATCTCACTTAATACCATTAAAACCTGGAGCATATGAACTTTTACATTATCTGATGGACAATAACATTAAGATGATTCTGGCAACCAGCAATCACCGTAACAGAGCTGAAATGTCATTCAATCAGCCACCTTTTAACAGGATGCCATTCAATTACATCGTAACAGGAGACATGGGTCTCAAGAGCAAACCTGATCCGGACATCTTCATCAAGGCTTCCGAGCTCATTGAAGAAGACATCAGTGAATGCATGGTCGTTGAAGATTCTATAAATGGGGCAAGAGCAGCCATAAATGCCGGCAGTATCAGCGTCATGGTACCGGACATGGTAACACCTCCTGAAGATGTCATTAAAAACATCTCTTACATGAAAAAAGACCTATATGAGGTCTTGTTACTGATCAAACAACTTAATTCTGACGCAAACCTTTAGGCAGTTTGTTCTTAATGATACGATTATCAGCTTTACCATAGCCAATTGGATGGTTATGGTATTTTATTTGGACGTAACCCTTATAACCAGGAACATTGAGACTTTCTCCCTTTAAGAAAGAAACAAGTTCCCTATCATCAGTAATGTCATAAACATTACGGAAGTTGTTCTCATTGTTTATGGCTGTAAAGAAATGCTGATGAGGTTCAATCCGGTTTTTAACAATGTTGCCGACTAAAATGCCCTGTCTTAAGATCAGGCCCTTGAAATCAAGCATGTTACCTGTTGTCTGATAAATACTGTCCTTAATAATCGTATAATTGAAACCATTCAGGCAGTTTTCCTTGATGAATAAATCTACCAGCTTATCCTTAGAGTAACTCAAATGTTTGTAATCATAGCCTTTATTTTGGCCTTTTTTATGCAGTCGGGCCACAAAATGACCTTCTCCTTCATCCATTGGGAATATTCTGGTAACTTTACTTACATCTAAATCAAGATAAGGTATTCCTCTTCTTAATTCACCTAAACCTGTATCAACCAGCTCAAAGTCCTCATGTCTCTTCAGGAAATTATAGACAACACATTCATTTTCAATCTGGTTATAGGTACAAGTTGAATATACCATATAGCCTCCTTCTCTTAAGGCTGATGCGGCATTATCCAGAATCATAGCCTGTCTCAAAGCACAGGCCTTAACACTGTTCTCATTATAGTCATTAATGGTATCCGGATATTTCTTAAACATTGAAGCGCCGCTGCAAGGTGCATCAACAAGTATCTTGTCAAAGTATTCTCTGAAACGGGTACATATTTCGGCTGAATCCATGCTGGTTAATAAGTAGTTATCATTGCCCCATCTTTCAATGTTGCTTAACAGAGTATTGGCTCTTGATCTGCTTATTTCATTTGTGACAAGGAAGCCGGTACCGTTTAGTCTGGTTAGTATCTGGGTGCTCTTACCGCCAGGAGCAGCACACAGATCAAGAACTTTATCGCCTTCTTCTATCTGCAGCGCATTTACAGCTGTGGTGGCACTTGGCTCCTGAATGTAGAATAAACCACCTAAATGAAATGGATGATTACCCAGTTTGTCATCATTATCGATCAGATATGTATCCTTATCAAAACGGCTCTGTTTACCCATGGTAAAATACTGTTCAAGTTCATTCAGATCAGTGCGCTGGGTATTGATCCTGATTGCCTTGTACATTGCCTTATTCTGAGTGTTCTGGAAATCTTCATATTCCTTTCCCAGAAGCTGTTTCATTTCTTCGTTAAAATAAGTATTCATATCATCAAAATTCTATACAAAAAATCAACTTCTCGCAATAAAGAAAATGACAGCTAGAGCTGTCATTTAATTACTTGCCTTTTTAATCAGGTCACAGATTTTATTGGCTAATTCAACCGGATCATCAACCGGGAAGCCTTCAATCAATAATGCCTGCTGATAAAGAATGTTCGTATAGTCCTTAACAGCACTTTCATCTTTCTGATAAGCGTTCTGCAATACCTTGAAGATCTCATGGTCAGGATTGATTTCCAGGATCTTATTAGCCTTAGCCTTGTCTCCCTCTGGTAATTGTGACAAATACTTTTCCATTTCCATGGAAATGCCATTGTCTTCCGCAACCAGACATACAGGGTTGCTTTCAAGACGGCTTGAGATCCTTACATCACTTACCTTGCCATTCAAAGCTTCCTTCATGTCATTGAGTAAGCTCTGATTGTCTTTCTGCAGGTTTTCCTTCTTCTGCTTTTCTTCCTCTGTTTCAATTGATGAATCAGCCTTCTGGGCACTCTTGAACTGCTTACCGTCGTAATCTCTCATCATCATGACTGAGAATTCATCAATTTCATTAATGAAGTACAGTACTTCATAGCCCTTGGCCAAAAGCTTTTCAATCTGTGGCTGACGCTTGATCTGTTCAATTGAACTGCCTGTACAGTAGAAGATCTCATTCTGACCTTCCTTCATTCTTTCCTTGTATTCCTTCAGGGTTACATATTTGTCTTCATGAGATGATGGGAATATCAGCAGATCCTTTAATTCATCTTTATTAATGCCATAATCCTGATAGATGCCATATTTCAGACTGTTACCGAAGTTCTTGAAGAATTCCTCGTATTTGTCTCTTTCCTTAATGAGCATGTCTACCAGAGCACTCTTGATCTTCTTGGTAATTGACTTACGTAAGGTCTGTAACTGAGTATTCTGCTGTAAGATCTCTCTTGAAATGTTAAGAGAAACATCATCAGTATCGATCAGACCTCTGACAAATGAATAGTAGTCAGGAATCAAATCCTTGGCATGATCCATGACGAATACGCCCTTTGAATATAACTGCAAGCCTGCTTCATAGTCCTTTGAATAGAAGTTGTATGGTATTCTTGAAGGAATGTATAACAATGCCTTATAGGACACGTTACCCTCTAAGGAATAATGAATTGTCTTTAATGGGTTTTCCCAGTCATAGAACTTGGTCTTATAGAAGCTGTTATAGTCTTCTTCCGTAATGTCTTTCTTGTTACGTCTCCATAAAGGAACCATGGAATTCAATGTCTTTAATTCACTGACAGTTTCATATTCATCTTCAGAACCTTCCTTTGGCTGTGTCTTTTCAACAAGCATCTGAATAGGATAACGGATGTAATCAGAATACTTCTTAACTAACAGTTCTACCTTGTAGCTGTCCAGGTATTCAGAATAATTGACATCTTCAGTATCATCACGCAGATATAAAGTGATCTTAGTACCAACCTTTTCTCTGTCGGTTTCTTCGATCTGATAGCCATCCTGACCTTCAGAAATCCAACGGTAGCCAGGTTTACCAACCTGCTTTGTATCTACGATGATCTTCTTGGCAACCATGAATGCTGAGTAGAAACCAACACCAAACTGACCGATTATGTCCACTTCATTACCGCTTTCCAGCTGTTGCTTGAAGTCACCTGAACCACTGTGAGCAATGGTACCGAGGTTTGTTTCCAGGCCTTCCTTATCCATGCCTATACCATTGTCTTCAATTGAAAGAGTTCTTTCTTCCTTATTGATTTCCAGGAAAACATGCAATGGATCACTGGAGTTATAACTGCTGTCAGTCAATGACATGTAGTGTCTCTTATCCAAGGCATCAGATGCGTTGGAAATAAGCTCTCTTAAGAAAATCTCTCTGTTTGTATAAATTGAATTGATCATCAGATCCAATAATTTCTTTGATTCTGTCTTAAACTGTTTCTTTGCCATGTAAACATCTCCTTTTTTAGCACTCAAACATATCGACTGCTAATATTGTATATCACTTATAAATAAAAGGCAATAGAAAAACACGTTTCAGTTTTAACCGAAACGTGCTTCAATCAGTGGCTTATCCCAGAATATCCTAGCGTCCTCAGGACAGATGGCCTGACTCAGATTCTGAATATCTTCAAGATATTCCTTATCTTTCTTACGGCTTCTTCTGCCCTTTGCACTGTATAGTGTTTTTTCAAAATATGCGTCATAGCTGATACCGAAATCTTCAGCATCCCTGTGTGGAAAGAAAGAGATGCTGTTAGTGTATGTTATCATTCCCTCTTCACTTGTAGCAGTAAGCTTAACTGCACAGCCTTTGCGCTTTACACCATTAAACTCGTAATCAGCTTCAAAATACTGTTCGTATACATCAATTGACTTCATAATTGTACCAATAGTCTCCTTCCACAAAGGTTGATCTTACATTTAATTCATCATCCAGTAATATGATGTCTGCATCATAGCCTGGTAATAATCTTCCCTTATGATCAGCGCATCCGGCTATCTTTGCCGGGTTTACGCTTGCCATCCTAACTATGTCATTTAATGAACAGCCGGTAAACTTAACAACATTTCTGACAACATCATCCATGCCTACTACGCTTCCGGCAATTCTGCCCGTTTTCTTTACCTGTGCCTTAATCCCATTCTTATGTACTTCATAACTTGAAAAGGTGTAATCACCATCAGGTAAGCCACGCATTAATGAAGCATCAGTTACTAAGGCGATCTGATCCTTCATCTTCTTAATGGTAGCTGTTACAACATCAGGATGAACATGGAAGCCATCGCATATCATTTCGCAGATTAACTGTTCATTCAATATTCCCGCAGTAACAAGACCAGGATTACGATGTTCATGCTGGCTCATGGCGTTATACATGTGAGTTAAGCCAAAGGCACCTTTCTCAATACCTTTTAATGCTTCCTCAGTAGTTGCCCCACTGTGTCCCATCATCATATTTATGCCATGGGTTGCGCCATATTCTATGATTTCCAGAGCACCTGGCATTTCAGGAGCAATGGTCATCTGTCTGATGTTATTGTCACTTGCTTCAATTAGTTCAAGGAATTCATCCTTGTCCGGTAATCTTATTGTCTTAGGATCCATGACAGCCTTATAGTCAGGTGAAATGAACGGTCCTTCCATGTGAACGCCCAGACACCTTGCTCCCTTGAAATCGAGCTTGCGGTAACACTTCATGGCATTTACCAGCTTTTCCCTACTGCCACAGACAAATGAAGCAAGATATGCAGTACAGCCTTCCTTAACGGTATTAAATGAAAATACTTCAGGGCATTTTTCAGGCTGCTCTAAAAAATCAAAGCCATAGCCGCCATGAACATGAACGTCTATGTAACCAGGCAAAAGATTCATGCCCTTGCCGTCAATTACCTTTGTATCATCATCAAATGCTTCAACATTTAATCCAATTACCTTACCGTCAGAAAACAGAATGTTGCCATTCTCATAACATCTTTCTTCATCGGGATATAATCCGACATTCCTAATTAATGTCTTCATTAAAACTAGTCACCCTTATGATTTTGTCTGAATACTTCAGAAGCCATGACTACAGCTGCGCTGGCCGCATTTAAGGCATTGCGGAAATCATTGGCGTATGGAATATAGACAAACTTGTCTGAGTTATCCAGTACTTCTCTTGATAAGCCTCTTAACGGTCCGCCAATGCAGATCATTATTGCCTTATCGCTTAAGCGTGAATTATACAGATTCTTTGAGTTCTTGCCACGGTAGGCACTGACTACTTCAAAGTCATTTTCATGAAGCAACTGCATTAATGAATTCATGTCATCGCATAAGTGAATTGGAATGAATTCACTGGCCCCGGCACTGCTCTTAATCATTGTGGCATCTTCAAAATTCCAGTCTCTCTTTGGCAATACTATGCCATCACAGCCAAAGGCATATAAGCTTCTCATGATGTAACCTAAGTTATATGAGTCCTCGACCCCTTCAATAAGAGCCAGGAAAGGTTTTTCCTTGGCTAATAAGGAAGTAATGGCCTGAAACTTACGAGGCTCAACATCGGCAATGATACCACCATGGGTTTTGCCTGTTGCCAGCTCGTCGATTTTCTCCTTAGAGCATCTCTCAACAGTTAATCTGTTGGTGTATGCCTGCTGGGTAATATATGATACGTCACTGGTATGCTTGTCTTCAGCAATATAGATCTTATAAACCTTACGGTACCTGCTGTTTAACGCTGCCTTTACGGCAATTGCTCCTTCAATTATCATATTTTACTCCTCTCATTTATGAATGAATGTGTATTCATTAACGGCTACCGGTACTTTTATTCTAAGCAGCTGCATTGGTTTGTTAGCTACCTCCACCGGTTCGTTTTTCTCATCAAACATTTCCTTAACGGTAAATCTTACATCATCCCCATTTGGATTCATGATCACTAACTCATCATTTACTTCAAAGTGATTTCTTACTTCTATGATGGCTTCGGATGTCTCAGCATCATAACTCCTTACATTGGCTATGAACGACTGGGATGCGGTCGTTATGAAGTTATATAACTGTCCCTTTTCATCCGGTACACCAGGATAGAAACCGTTAAATGTATCTCTGTTGGCGGCAAGTGATAAATAGTAATCAGCCTTCTTTAAATCTTCTTCACTGACCTTACCGTTTTCATAGTAACTGTCGATCAATAACCTGTACCCCTTGAGAATGCTGGCAATATAGTAGGCCGTCTTCATTCTGCCTTCGATCTTTAATGAGGCAACATTTACCTTTAGCAGTCTTTCTATGTAGTCAGGTGTACTCATGTCCTTGGAGCCAAGTGAGAACAGGTATTCATCCTTATCAAGCAAATCATCACCATGGTATAAATGATAATTCCAGCGGCATGACTGGGCACAGCCGCCTCTGTTGGCATCACGGTTGGTCAGTACATTTGAAATGGTACATCTTCCTGAGAAATTCGCACACATGCCACCATGGATGAATACTTCTACAGGAATCTCTGCTATCTGCATTATTTCCTGTAACTCTTCATAGGTAACTTCTCTGCCCAGTACGATTCTGTCTACCTTCTTACTTGTCCAGTAAGCCATGGCATAGGAATTCAGTGTTGTCTGCTGGGTAGATATGTGAACCTCCAGTTTAGGTGCAACCCTTTTACAAAGGTCACAGATGGCTTGAGAAGCGCAGATTATGGCATCTACATTAAACTCTTCAAGCTTTCTCAAATATTCCTCCAGACCGTTAAAATCGCTGTTATGAGGAATGATGTTTACCGTAACATATACTCTCTTGCCATATGAATGGGCAAATTCAACAGCTTCCTTAATGTCATCCAGGGAGAAGTTGCTTGCTCTGGCTCTGAGTGAAAACTGCTTACCGCCAAAATAAACGGCATCAGCACCATATATTACAGCTGTCTTAAGTCTGTCCAAATCACCTGCCGGTGCCAATAATTCCGTTCTCATGCCTTCTCCTTATCAAGCCAGGTTTCCTTTAATTCGTTGATGTCGGCATACCTGACTGTTTCATCAAATTCTTTTAATTCATTTATTGCTTCTTCAGCAGTAATACTGCCATTTAAAACACCTTCATACAATTTAAGTGTTTTCAAGGTATATTCATCTGATAGATATACGTTATCGATCAAAGCCCCTTTCAAGGCTGTATCATTTAATTTTTTTATTTCATTAAATGACTGTAATGTAGCATCATACAGCCAGCTGCCGTTTTCCTTTTCAATTAAAGGCAATCTGTTATCTCTTGATTCTTCAACCAGCCAGTAGTCTTCACTGTAATCACCTGACTTTTCAAGATAGGAAGTAATGTACTTTCTTCTTGAATAAGCGATCAGGATCGGTCCATGGATCCTTAAATAACAGTAATCAGGAACTTCATTAATGATTTCATATACATCCTTTAAAGGAATGTCCTTGGAAATTACACAGCCATCAACGCCATCATTCTTCAATGTGTTGATGTCATAGTAATCAGTCAGTAAGGTTTCAGGTGCATAAATCCCCTTATACCCTATGTTTAGTTCTTCCATCATCATATTGATTCCTAAATCGGTATAGATGATGCCGTCAACCTTACAGTCAGCTAAAAACAACAGATATTGCCTGACCAAGTCAAGCTCCTTCTGTGAATATAAGCGGTCAACCTTTAATAACGCCTTCTTGCCTAAGCCATGGATCATTTCCACAGCCTTTCTTATTTCTTCATTTTCCAAGCCGGCATTACTGCTGGAAAAATACCTGTCAGCCAGAATGATTCCCGTAACAACCGGATCATTACAGTGAACAAGGTTTTCAACGTTTCTGATATAAACAAATAAATCAAACATAACTAACTCCTGGTCATTTCAAACAGCACTTTGTCGATCATTTCAATCAGGTCGCTGGCCATTAAGGAATAGCTGCTGTTGTTTTCGACCCATTTATCGGCACCATAGGAATGAATGTATACCCCTGCTACAACTGAATCAATATCACATCTTTGTGCTAACAAGGCCCCTATGACACCACACAATACATCACCACTGCCTCCTTTAGCAAGGGCATTATTACCAGTGGTATTGACTGTGATCTTACCCTGGTAGGCAATCAAGGTATGTTCACCCTTTAAGACGATGGCCAGATTGTCATATTCCTTACTGATATTGATAAGGTCATTAACGATTGAATCCTGCTTGTAGTCAAATATTCTCTGATACTCACCCAGATGTGGTGTTATAACCGTTAAGGCTTTTCTGCTCTTTAACAAGTCTAAATGGTTTTTTAGGAAGAACAAGCCGTCAGCGTCAATTACACACGGCAATTCACTCTTCAAGGCAGTCTCAAGAATGTATTCCGTATCATTGCTTCTGCCTAAGCCTGGGCCAATTACCAACATGCTGAAGTCATTGAGATTCAGTTGATCCATTGCTCCTCTTGTGTGGCCATCCTTCATAGTAATAGTCATTGCTTCAAATAAGGTATTGTTTACTGATTCAATGACCTTCTCATGAGACATGATCGTTAGTAACCCTGCCCCACATTTCAACAAGGCCTTACCACACAGAATTGCGGCCCCACTCTTACCAGGTGAACCGGCAATTAACAATACCTTGCCATAGGTGCTCTTATGAGAATGCTTTCTTCTTAAAGGAAGCTTCTTCTGAATCTCACCATAGGAATTACTGGTTGCGATCGTATTAACGAATTCTGTTGCTTCATAGGAAAGACCAACCTGATCAACAGTCAGTTTACCTGTCGCTTCACTGCCCGGATACAGGTAACAGCCTAACTTCGGTAACTGAACAGCTAAGGTTTCAGTTGCCCTGACACAGTTTTTGGCAATGCTGCCGTTATCAGAATTCATGCCGCTAGGTACATCACAGCTGATGACATACTTATGGCTGTCATTTATCCATTCAACCCAGTAATTAAACGGGTATTCAAGGGTACAGTCATCATAGTCACAGATGCAGTCAACTATGATGTCAGCCTGCTCAGTATTCTGTTTGATTATCCTCTGTACATTTAAGATCGGTACGCCTTCACTTTCAGCGGCCTGATAATACTTACTGTCAGTGTTTA
The DNA here is from genome assembly GCA_017431405.1 of Erysipelotrichaceae bacterium. Classification (GTDB taxonomy): domain Bacteria; phylum Bacillota_I; class Bacilli_A; order Erysipelotrichales; family Erysipelotrichaceae; genus RUG521. The sequence goes on from JAFRLB010000052.1 coordinate 13,824, forward strand.
AGGATACCGCAGTAACATTTAACTGGGTATCTCTTTTTAATAAAACGGATGCCAAAAGACCGTAATCGCCATTACGGTTGTTACCACATAAAATGAGAATGTTGTGCTTGTCTAAGGAGATGATCTTATCCTCCAGAGACATGGCAACGGACAATATTAAATCATCTTCGCTTAAGCGTCTTAAGTTATAGTCTCTTCTTTCGACTTTTTTCATTTCCTCTATGGTAACGATTTTCATATTCAGGCCTTTCTAGAATCCATTATCAGAAAGAAGCAAGCTTCTGCTTACTTCTTTGGTTTATAAAACATTCTGTTATCTAATGAGAAGATACGTCCGGTAAATTCTCCTTCTTTGGTCTTATCAATTTCCTTCTTGATCATTGTCATTCTGGCATCGAAGTCATCGATGTAATGCAATGCTTCTGCTTCCAAGGTTGAAGGTAATACTGGTGAACCGTATTCATACTGACCATGATGTGACAATACCATGTGTCTTAATAAGGTAACAGTCTCACCTTCAATGCCCAGTTCATCAGCCGTTTCCTGAACCATGGTCTGAGAAATTGAAATGTGACCTAATAACTTACCTTCAAGAGTATATTCGGTAACACTTAAGCCACCTAATTCCTTGATCTTACCAATGTCATGTAATAAGACACCGGCACATAACAAGTCTCTGTCCAGATATGGATAGAGATCACATACCGTATTTGCCAGATTCAGCATTCCCGTAATGTGAGTAGCCAAACCGCCATAGAATTCATGATGATTTTTTGCGGCAGCCGGTGAAGAGAATATTTCCTTATCGTATTTGTTATAGAGTGCTGAAACAATTGCCTTTATTTCAAAGTTATCGATGTTGTCAATGGCACCATAAATTGTCTGACGCAGTCTTTCCATTGGAATTGGTGAACCCTGAATGAATTCACCCATGTCAACGTCACTTTGATCAACTGCCTTAACATCTATAACCTTAAGCTGCAGATTATTACGATACATGATGACATCCGCAATGACGTCAATTACCTTACCGGCAACTACTACTGCCTGCTGATCAGGCTTAACATCCCAGAGCTTACCGTCAATGCTGCCGGAGTTATCCCTTAAGGCAATTGACAGATATGGTGCTCCAGAATTGGTTACACCACCGTTTACACTGCCTACAAGCATTAATGTTTCTATTCTTGTATTAGCTTCAAAGTCCCTGATTTTCATCGTCAGCCTCCTCTATGTTATCGATGAGTTTCTTAACATCATCGCTGTTAAATCCCTTGCTCATAAGATTAGTATACACCTTCTGGCGTAAGATACGGCCACTGTATTTAGCGCCATATCTCTTATAAACCTTATCAAAGGCAGTTTTAAGATTATCGTTTTCCGTTTCTTCATCCTTTTTCAGATCCAGTTGAGCAATGATCGACTCAATGGTATGTTTCTCATAACCGGCACTGATAAGCTTAGTTCTTAACTGCTGCAGCTGCTCACGGAATGATTTTTTCTGTAATCCCCTTAATAACTGTTCAGCTTTCTGAACGCCTCTTTCTATCTCCTTGTCTTCATTAACAGCCTGACTGTAAGCATTAATGAGTTCATCTGAAATGCCTCTTTTATGCAGATCATAGGCAATCTTTTTTTTGCCGGTCAGTTTCATCTGCATGTATTCAAAATGATTGTAAACAAGTCTGTCATCATCAATGAAGCCCTGCTTCTTCAGATCATCAACAATGTTATTGATCTGTTCGTAGGAAATATTATCCAAAGTATCCAGAAAGTCTCTTATTTCCTGCTCTGAAAGATCCTTATATGAGATCTTCTTAACGCACTTATCATAGGCAAAACTGTAAGCATGAAGTTCCTTAAGTGCATCATAATCCTTTTGTTCAATGCCCTGACCAATGCGGTAGCCAAGATCAAAGTAATTCATTGCCAGACACTTGAAATCGGTCTCGGTTTCCTTATCCAATACCGTTACCTTGACGTGATCACCGTTAATCATTACTTCCGAAATTACATATGGATAGCCATAATCAAGAATCGTATCAGTATAGACCTGACTGGCTTCCCTGGCAAAATTACCGAGAGAATATTCATCAGCTGTCTTCTTGCAGGATTCAATCATCTTCTTAATTTCATCAGTGTTTCTGTTCATAAGCAATTTAACCTTTTCAGCCAGTTCTTCATCGTTTTGGAAATAATAACCGTTTTCGCCATCTTTTAAAACATCCTTAAGGGCTACCGTATCACATGCCAGTACCGGTATGCCAGCGGCCATGGCTTCAATGAAGGTCATTCCCTGAGTTTCTGACAAGGATGCCGAAATGAATACATCAGCTTCCCGGTAATACTTAACGATGTTATCATGAGGAATCTTACCTGCAAAGACAACATTTTCGGTTATGTTCAGCTTTACGCATTCATTAACCAGCTTATCCATGCCCGGTCCATCACCGACAACTAACAGACCTACTTTCATTTGCCTGGCAATCATTGTAGCTAAGCCTTTGAGAATGAAATCTATTCTTTTCTCTTCGGCAATTCTGCCAACATAAATTAACATGAAGGTTTCATCTGAAAACGGTCTTTCAGCCACACTGTGGTCACTGGAAAAAAGTGACAGATCCAGTCCGGTAGGTACAATGGAAATATGTGTCTTAACACCATATTCCTCCAAGCGCTTCTTGGTCTTTTCAGTTGGTGCTATTATTCCCTCAACGGAATCACACCAGTACTTACTGAGAGAAATGATGGCCTTTCTGGTTATCTTTTCCCCGGTCTTGGTGTTATATGGGTTAACGTAATGCGTATAGTCTTCATAGAATGTATGATATGTTGCAACGATTGGAATGTTCAGCTTTTTGGCCACGCTTTTGGCAAATAAACCTACTCCAAATTCCGTGTGCACGTGGATGATATCCAGATTCAGACTTTCAATTAACTTCATGGCCTTATAGTGCCATGGTGAAGTCAGGGTATATCCATACAGATACTTGATCTGAATGCCTGGAAGTCGAATGACATGATCATCAACATCTATCTTGTCGAAGACAGGTTTAGGACAGATAACATATACTTCATGCCCATCGCTTTCCAAGGCATGACGAAGAGTGTCAACTGATGAAACTACTCCGTTGACATCCGGCAAATATGTGTCTGTGAATAGACCAACGATCATCTGATTACTTCCAATCTATTAATTCTTCACCTTTTACAAGGTATCCCTTTTTTGCAATGTCTCTTAAAGGCTGGTCACTGTAAGAGTCACTGTAAAACTCTTCAACATCATTTACATCATAGCCAGCTTCAACGAATCTTCTGACCTTTTCCTTATCATGACAGTTAAGGCCGATGATCTTACTTTCCTTAATTGATACTGGAGTTCCCAGACATCTGGCAACATTTAACCTGTCGCAAGCTACCTTGACTAAGAACTCAGGAGAAGCAGTAATGACTACATCACTGTCCTGGTGTCTTTCTTTATACCAGCTGTGCATGTTGTCAATGTGCTTATCCCAGAACTTTTCAATTTCCTGATCAATGTTTATAACACCTTTCAGATAACAGTAAAAATTAGACTTCATTGAAGTCTTATCAATAATCCTAAGAAAATATTTAATGAAACCAAGGCACTGTTTTGGTAAGAATCTTAAAAGAGAAGGATGTTTTTTCAATAAGTAAAAAAAGAAGTCAACTTCTGAATCCTTACGGTAAATAGTGCGGTCAAAATCGTAAACATTCATTAATATCACCAAATATATTTTAAGGTATACCAGCCTGGATTGGCAAATCATATATCACATTATTTCACATCATGCTTTTATAATTTAACGAGACATATTTCGTATTATATACTTGCAAATCAGGAAATGATTTGTGAGATATAATTCTCCTTTCTATTTTAAAATTTATCCCCCCTTCTCCTTTCCGGATGCTTTGCATAGATACGCTTCTGGATTATGCTCTGCCTGCCGGCCAGTTCCGGATCCTCACTCGCCGCCCTGCGGGCAGAGGAGCACC
>JAFRLB010000053.1 GCA_017431405.1 Erysipelotrichaceae bacterium
CCTCACCATCATCACCATGGTGAAGATGACTACGATGAAGATGAGATCTTCAAGAATCTGATCATCAGACCTGAATATGTCTTTACTGAAGACGAATTAGCCAAGGCCTTAACAGATGTTGATGGCGACATCATCCGTATCAAGGGTTATGTAAATGGCGAAAAGGGTACATTGTATTTCAACTACGTATTAAATGAATATCACATTTACTATGGTGAAAAGAAAGAAGATACATTGGTAAGCGTTATAGGAACAGCCATCGATGAAGAAAAGATGACTGAGGTATTCCATGGTTAAGCCTGTCTATGTATTCAGTGGCTTCTTAGATGCCGGTAAGACAACAGCCATAAAGGAATCATTACTGGATCCTAACTTTAATGATGGGGAAACTACACTGATCATTGCCTTTGAACAGGGCGATGTAGAATATGATGAAGAATTCCTCTATGATTCAAATTCAATGGTTGTCTATCTTGATGACATCAGGGAACTTGACCAGAAGAAGGTTGAAGAACTTGATGCCACCTATAAGCCTGACAGAGTAGTCATTGAATTAAACGGCATGCAGGATGACAATCTTCTGTTTAAGGAAGTTACCGGAAACCAGTGGCTCATCGTTGACTATCTGACATTCTTTGATGCCACACAGTTAAAATTCCAGATGCTTAACTGGAAACAGTTTGTTTATAATCATGTCATAAATTCAGCAGTTTGTTACATCAACCGTTCTGATGATCAGGACCTGGTTTATTTCCGTAATAATCTGAAGGCCATTAACAGACAGTTAACAGTTGTCTTCCTGGATAATGACGGCAAAGTTACCAATAAGGTAGAACAGCAGCTGTTTGATACATCCAAGCCATTGGTAATTGACGATGATGATTACGGCTTATGGTACATTGATGCCGTTGACAATGCGGAAAGATATGATGGCTGTACTATTACACTCAAGTTAAAGCTTCTTGATGTTGTAAAGAGATATAAGAATGTCTGCATCATGGGCAGACAGGCAATGGTCTGCTGCTCAAATGATCTGCAGAACATTGGTTTGACATGTGTTGACGTTGATCCTAAGAAGATCGACAAGAATAAGTTCTACACCTTAAAAGGCAACTTGAAGTGCCTGGACGATGAAGAAGGCTTTAAGACCTGCGTACTGTACGTCAAGGACATTGCCGAAGCAGAAGCACCACAGGATGAGTATGTCAGCTTTAACTAACAGAAATCTGTTCATAAAAGAAATAATATTTAACTGGAATGCAGAAGATCTGGATTACTATGTTTCAGACATTTCTGCCTTAAGAAATACTGAAAGTGTTGTTTTGAATAAAAACATCACTTTCTTTGTAGGGGAAAACGGTACAGGAAAATCTACTTTACTTGAAGCCATAGCTCTTGCTTGCGGCTTCAATGGGGAAGGTGGAACGATCAATTACAGTTTTACTACCTATGATGACTATTCCAATCTACATGACCATATCAAAATAGTCAGAGGTGAAAAGTCCAGGTTTGGATATTTTCTAAGAGCCGAAAGCTTCTACAACGTTGCCAGTAAGGAAGAGGAATACAGCAGGATGGGTGGCACACCTCAACAGCTGCATTACATGTCTCATGGAGAAAGTTTCCTAAGATTTATTCAGAACTATAACGGCAAGGGTTTATACATTCTTGATGAACCTGAAGCAGCCTTAAGCCCGCAACGTCAACTGACACTCATGATACATTTAATGGACATGGCCAAGGATGGCTCACAGTTCATCATTGTTACCCATTCACCGATTTTATTGGCGATGCCTGAAGCAACGATACTGTCTTTTGAAGATGGGGGAATAAGAGAGATCTCATACGAAGAAACAGAGAGTTATCAGATAACAAAGATGATGATTGAAAACCGGGAAATGTTTCTGAGTAAACTGTTATATGATGAATAGAATACTTAAAGTGTTATTTATAATTAAATTATGCTAAAATATCTTTAGCAAATATATACATTAAAGGGAGGGTTTATATGCCATTAGTAACATCAACAGAAATGTTTAAAAAAGCTTATGAAGGTGGTTACGCTATTGGTGCTTTCAATGTTAACAACATGGAAATCATCCAGGGTATCACTGAAGCTGCAAAAGAATGCAATGCACCAGTAATCTTACAGGTATCTAAGGGTGCCAGAGCTTACGCTAACCGTACATACTTAGTTAAGTTAGTAGAAGCTGCAGTAATCGAAACAGGTTTACCTATCGTATTACACTTAGACCATGGTGATTCATTCGAAACATGTAAGAGCTGTATTGATGACGGATTTACATCAGTTATGATCGATGCTTCAAGCAAGCCATTTGAAGAAAACATTGAAATTACCAGAAAGGTAGTTGAATATGCTCATGCACATGGTGTTGTAGTAGAAGCAGAATTAGGAACACTGGCAGGTGTTGAAGATGAGGTTAAGGTAGCTGCTGAAGATTCTTCTTACACACGTCCTGAAGACGTAGAAGAATTCGTCAGAAGAACAGGCTGTGACTCATTGGCAATCGCCATCGGTACAAGCCATGGTGCATACAAGTTCAAACCAGAACAGTGCACACGTAATGAAGAAGGCATCTTAGTACCACCTCCACTGCGTTTCGACATTCTTGAAGAAGTTTCAAAGAGATTACCAGGTTTCCCAATCGTATTACACGGTTCATCTTCAGTTCCACAGGAATATGTTAAGATGATCAATGAAAACGGTGGAAACATGCCTGATGCAGTAGGTGTTCCAGAAGAACAGTTACGTAAGGCAAGCTCAATGGCAGTATGTAAGATTAACATCGACAGTGACTTACGTTTAGCCATGACAGGTACAATCAGAAAGTACTTCAATGATCATCCTGATCATTTCGACCCACGTCAGTATCTGAAACCAGCCAGAGAAAACATCAAGCAGTTAGTAAAGCATAAGATCGTTGACGTATTAGGCTGCAACGATAAGATCTAATCTTATAATATTTGCGAGTACACAAAAGGGCATCAATCTGATGCCCTTTTGCATGTCTTTTCAGTCAGGTAGCGGATGACATTCTGTCTGGTAACGATTCCCATCAGAACACCCTGATCATCAATTACTGGTACGAAGTTCTGATTCATGATCTGTGATACGAGGTTTTCGACCGGGGTAGTTACCTTGACGGGTGGATTAAATCCTTTTCTCAGTATTTCCTTGATGCTGTGTTTTTCCTGGTCAAAGATTGAATAGTTCTTTGTTTCCAGTATGTTCCAGAGAAAGTCACCTTCAGAGACGGTACCAATGTACTGTCCGTTTTCATTTATTACCGGTAAGGCTGTATAGCCATGATATCTCATTATTTCCAAACCCTGTCTCAAAGTCTGGTTTTCTTCCAGATAGCCAATCATCTTCTTTGGCTTCAATAGAAGAAGAATGTTATCAATCATTATATTAACTCCTTTTAAATACAATCATATTATACATAACAAATATGAAAAGAACGTGAACTCGGTTATAATTAAGGGGAGGTGAACCTTTTATGAAGTTGAAGTTTATAGGAACAGGGAACATAACCGCAATTGAAAACAGTGCTAGTTATCTCATTGACGACCATGTACTTGTTGATTGCGGTAATGGCATTGTCAAAGCCGTTGGGCAGGCTGGTCATGAGGTAAATGACATTGATTTACTGGTCATTACTCATTTGCATGGCGATCATTTCCTGGATATTCCGTTTTTAATAATGAAGCGCTGCTTTACCGGGGCAGATAATGAGTTAAAGATATTATGTCCTAAAGGAACAAGAAAGGCTGTTGATGACTTAATGGTCTTAGCCTATCCTGATGTATTTGATTTTCCGGCAATTCTTTTAGGTGCACATGCTGAATTTGTTGAATACGAAACTGAGAGTAGCTCTCATGAATATGGAAAATATACGATAAATACTTATCCTGTAGCCCATGGCGCCTTTGAAGATGCCTATGGCTTAACCATAAGTGATGGAAAGAGCACCATAGGATTTTCTGGGGACAGTGCCTATTGCGAAAACATTGATACCATCGTTGAAAACAGTGATGTTTCAGTATTGGATATGAGTTTTGTAAAAGGTGGCTATGAGCACATGGGTTTGGATACGATGGACATCATCATTAATAAGTTCAGAAAGCCAATTTACGCTACGCACATGAGCAAGGCTTCAAGAGAAAAAGGCTGTCAGATCAACCTGGCATTCCTGCATGTACCAGAAGACGGGGACGAAATAGAGATATAACATGATCGAAGTAAACATTGCCGGTAAGAACTGTAAGATAATTGAAAAGGGTAAACCTCATAAGGTCATATATCTGGCTAATGAAGACAGTCTGCAATTGGAAAACTATCTTTCTGACTGTAATGATTATTTATTGGTCTGTTATGGTGTAGAAGACTGGAACCGTGACTTTTCACCATGGCCATATCGGGTGAACAAGAACTTTGACTTTAAGGGTGAAGGGAAGAAGACTCTTGAATGGCTAGTGAATGACTGTCAGAAGTATGTACGAGACAATTATGGTGAAATAGACAATGAATGCGTTTGCGGTTACTCATTGGCTGGTCTATTCTCACTATGGTGTTTCTATGAGTGTGAAGCATTTAATGGTGCCGGCAGTTTTTCAGGGTCATTATGGTTTGAAGGCTGGCATGATTACATTGAATCCAAAACAAAGAATGGTTTAATGTACCTCAGCCTGGGCAACCGTGAAAGCAATACCCGTAACCAGGTAATGGCCAAGGTATATGATGAAACAGTTCATCAGTATGAGATTGCTTCTAAAAGCTGTAAATGCATTTTTGAATTAAATGAAGGCGGCCACTTTGATAACGTAAATGAGCGCATTGCCAGGGGTGTTAAGTGGCTGATTGTGAATGATGTTGACAATGTGCTATAATCTAAAAATAAGTCAGGAGTTGATTTAATGAATAAGCTTGAACAGAAGTATAATGCCGATCGTTCATGGCTGCTTGTAATTACGATATTTACCTTGATTAACATTGTTTTCATTGTAAGTGAAACAGACAGATCATTTTACTTTTCTGCCTTTGTACCAATGATCGCCTCAGCTTTGAGTCATTATTTCTTTGAAGGCACCTTGAAGTTACTTACAGTGGTCTTATTCTGTGGACTGGTCGTAGTTATTTTTCTGATCAGCTATCTGTTTTCAAAGAAGAACTATTTCTGGATACTTATTTCAGCGGTCTTATATACTGTAGACTTACTGGCAATGATCGTATTCATTGCTTCAATGCAGTATCAGAATTACTGGACACTTGACATCATTCTTCATGTCATTGCCTTATTCTTCCTGTACAGAGGATTCTTTGTTGGTAAGAAGTTATACAGTCATGAAGACAAGTACAATACCGTTCAGAATCTGAAGAAAAGCCGTGACGTAGAATATCTGGTAAAGGAATAATATTGATTGTTCAGGGACTTAAGTCCCTTTTTTGAAAGGTTAGTTTATGCGTAAGACAGTAACAGTAAACGACAAGGGTCGTGAATTCTTAAATAACGGACAGCTATGGATGTACCGCAACAACCTAATATCTGATGTTGAGGGCATTGAAAATGGCGAGATAGTAGACATCATAGGGGAAGATGAGGAGTATGTTGCCACAGGTTTTTACTCTGAGTTTTCTCATATCGTAGTCAGAATACTGACGCATGTTAAAACTCAGGTCATTGATGAAGAATTCTTTAGGAACAGAATCATTTCAGCCATTAAACTCAGAAGTACCGTTGTAAGAAACAGTACTGATAACTGCCGCCTTATCTATGGGGAAGCTGATGGCTTACCTGGTTTGACGGTAGACCGTTACAATGACGTTCTGGTTACTCAGGTCAGTTGTTTCGGCATGGAAAAGATCAAGGGCATGATCTATGCGATACTGTTAAAAGAAGTAGAAGGTGCTAAGTATCTTTATGAGCGCAATGACATCGACATTCGTAAGAAGGAACATCTGGAAATGTATAAGGGCTTCTATACAGAAGCTACCGATACTGAAACAGTCATTACAGAAAACGGCATTAAGTTACAGGTCAACTTTGAAGACGGTCAGAAAACCGGTTACTTCCTTGATCAGAAGCATAACCGCTGGCTCATCCAGCAAATGGCCTATGGTAAGACGGCAATGGACTGTTTCAGCCATACCGGTGGCTTTGCCCTAAATGCCGCTAAGGGTGGGGCAAGGAAAGTAGTAGCTGTTGATGTATCCAAGACGGCTCTTGATCAGGGACACCGTAACGCTGTATTAAATGGTCTGGAAAACATAATTTCCTTCAAGCAGGCTGATGTATTTGATTATCTTGATACAGTCAAAAGAGGGGAGTTTGAAATGATAATCCTTGATCCGCCAGCCTTTACCAAGTCAAGAAGAACAGTTGACCATGCCTATAACGGTTATAAGGAAATCAATCTTAAGGCAATGAAACTGTTGGAAGATGGTGGATACCTTGTTACCTGTTCATGTTCCCGTTTCATGGAAATAGAAAACTTTGAGAAGATGTTAAAAGAAGCGGCTAAGGAAGCTGGCATTTATCTGAAACAGATCTCAGTAACTCAGCAGAATTTTGACCATCCTGTACTATGGACCATGAATGAAACATCATATCTTAAATTCTATATTTTCCAAATCGTCAGAGAATGATTTATAATAATAAAAAAGGAGATCGAATTATAATGGATAAAAAAAGCGAAAAGCTGTTACAGGAAATAGAAGCAGCTACAGACAAGATCAGTGAACATATTGAAGAAGGAAGTCAGAAGACCAAGGAAATAATTCAGCAGAACATCGAAAGTGTTAAGGACAGCAGTGCTGAACTTAAGGAAAAGATCGCTGAAGCCGTTGAAAAGACCAGTGATAAGGTTGACAGCCTTGAGACTTATGTAAAGGATAAGGTATCAAATGGCGATGTTGAACTGACTCTTGAAGGCATGGAAACAATGGAAAATGCCAAAGAGGAATTCAGAAAGAAATATGGTTACAATACCGAAAAGGGCAAGGAAGACCAAATTGAATTAAAACTTGAAAGTTCTCAGGCCTATGTTGATGCTTATGAACAGACCAAGAAGGAAAGAGAAAAACTGGAAGCAACCAAGATGGATGTAGCTTCAGACATGAAGGAAAAGGCTGAAAAGGCTGCCTCTGAATTAAAGGAAAAGGCAGGTAAGGTCCTGGAAGATGCCAAGGCTTCTAATGCCGGCAAGGCCATCTTAGGTGAAGACGGCAAGTTTGATAAGAGTGATGCTGACAGAATCGGTAAGAGCATCAAGGATACGATTCTTGGTGATGATGGCAAGTTGGATGCCAGTGATGCAACAAGACTGGCCAATGATGCCGTTGATAAGGGTGTTGAATTATTGGATAAGTTAAAGAAGAACATCTTCGGCAAATAAAAAGTAACAGATAACTGTTACCTTAAAAAGAAATGAAAGCTGGTATTAACCAGCTTTTTCTATTTATGCAGTAATGGTGAAACGCGCTTTTTTTGGATCGTGGTTATTAATGAAACCAGAATGCCCTTAATGGTATTAAACAGGGTAACACATACTAATACAAGGGTTAACTGACTTGTAACAAACGGGAATATTTCCTGACCGGCAGCTATGATGGCTTCCAGAGGATAATGTACGATGTTTACATATGCCGGGATAAGGACAAAGTAGTTTAACAGATCACCGGCTAAGACCATGAAAATGGTTCCTGTGATAAGTCCCTTAATGGCAGACTGTCTGCTCTTGTTGTGCTTGTATATGATGCCGGCAGGAACAACGAATGCACAGCCCATTAAGAAGTTAGCCAATTCGCCAATACCGGCTGTAAATGTTCCATTTAATAAGAAGTTAAGCAGAATCTTTACAAACTCAATGCAGCAGGCTTGCCATGGCCCAAGGGCAAAAGCGCCAATGAGAACAGGTACTTCTGAGAAATCCAGCTTGTAGATACTTGGTGCTACCGGTAAAGGGAAGTCTACAAGCATCAGCACAACGGCAATTGCGGCTAAAATGGCTATTTTAGCAATAGTTTTGATGTCGAATTCTTTTTTCATAGTTTTCCTTTCCGCCTCAAAATAAAAGGAGGCAATACATCAAAACCTCCGGGTATGTTTCAAAAGAAAACACTTCTTTCATCCAGACTTTACTGTCGCCCATGGAATTGCACCATGTCAGCCCTTAGGCTCGTGGGGTATACCACCGGTAAGGAATTTCACCTGTCCCTGAAGTTTATAATACTATTATAGTTCCTGTAATATAAGTGTCAATTAATTGGCCTACAGATTAAAATATCTGGCAAAGAAATCATATTCATAATCCATTTCCGGATGCCATTGAACAGCCAGAATGTTATCCTTTTCAATTGCCTCTATGATACCGTCTGAACTTACCGCCGTACATCTGAAACCTTCAGCCAATCGCTTGATGCATTGATGGTGGTAAGAGTTACTCTCAATGGTTGATTTACCATATATTTCTCTGATTTTACTGTCTTCTAATATGGTTAATTCATGTCTTGTGCCATAATGGCCCTTAATGTCCTGAATTAATGAGCCACCAAAGACGACATTCATTATTTGAATTCCAGCACAAATGCCTAAAATCGGCTTTTCTGTCTTACTGAAAGTTTCAATGCATAACTTATCAAGGTCATAGGTTTCATAGTCAGTGGAAACCGTGGAAGGGTGTCTTAATTCATGATAGTTATTCGGGTCTACGTCCAGGTAATTACCGGGTATGATCAAGCCATCACATATTTCGCATATCTCATTTACGCTGTCTTCCGTTAAGACAGGGATGAGAATGAAACCGAGTCTTTCGGCTATGTCCTTGAAATAATTCATGGTATAGAATCGTCTGATGACGTCATTGTTTCTTTCGGTTCTAAGATATCTGGTAGTTATCGCTATTTTCTTCATTTTGTCCTTCTTTCTTTTTGATTTGGAAATGGTAGTGTATCTGTGGTAATGATCTGTCCTGGTTATCTTCATCTTCAGCCATTACCGTAGCGCCCATTCTTTCATAGAACTTCTGAGCGTCGTAGTTATATTTGTTGCAGCAGAAACAGAATTCATCATAACCTTTGAATTCTATGATCCTTGCGGCCAGCTCAAACAGTTTCCTGCCCAGATGCTGCTTTTGAACATTCTTCAGTAAGTTTAACTGGCTTAGTTCCTGACTTATTCCTTCATATGGCTTTTCAGCTGTGCCACAGCACATGTAACCGCACAGTTCACTGTCTTTCTCTACTACATATAAAGATACTTCCGGGTTATCTATCTGTCTGTTGAAATAATCTTCATATTTCTTATGATTGTAGTTATTGATTTTTTCCGCAGGATAAATGTCCTTGAAGGTTTCTAGCCAGATTTGAAGTTTGACATCTGCCAGTTTATTTGCGTCAAATAAGCCAGCCGGTCTGATCAAAGGCCTGCCATTAAAGCAGGATTCCAGACATTCAGTTGCTGATTCTTTTAACTGAGGGACATTCAAAGACTTTGTAATAAGAGGCTTTAACTTGGCCTTATTCTGCTTAGAAAGCCTTATTATTAATGAATCAAGCAGATTTCTTTTCCAGTTTTGATCATTCTGACCAAATGCTTTTTTAGTCTCACTTATGATTACGTCCTGATGTAATACCAGTAAATCAACAGCAAGATGGAAAAGGGGATGTTCATCATCTTTCAGGTATTCTAAAACATCAAAGGCGATCTTACGAAAGTCAGTGTCTGATAACTCTGACAATCTTATGATGCTCTGATAGTCATATTCATTCTTTGGCAGATATTCTCTTACATTCATATATTCATTCTAACAAAAAGTTCCACGTATTTGTGGAACTTATGCTTAGATCTCCAATAAGTTAAGCAGGGCGTTGGCGTATACCTCAACTTGGGTCTGCAAGCTCTTCAGGGTGACGAATTCATTGTCATCATGAATGTGCCAGTTATATTCCTGGGTATCACAGCCGAACGCTACGATATTATGCATTGTTCTGGCATAGGTGCCGCCACCCATTGTTAATGGCTTTAAGTCAGAACCGGTAACATCATAATAAGCATTAAGCATGGCCTTGATCATTGGATGTTCAAGAGGGAAGAATAACGGGTCCATGCCACCGGCATTGATGATGTATCCTTCGCCGTTTGCCAATAGCTTTTCAACGATTGGCTCATGAGTCATTGTTACAGGGAATCTGATGTCTATGGAAGCGGTGATCATTTCATCAGTCTTGTTAATGACACCGATGTTGAAGGTCAGTCTGCCATATTCATCCTTTAAGTCAACACCGGCTTTTTCACCATAGTAGCCTGTACCGATCTTTTCATGATATGCCGTAACAAATGGATCGTTGATTCCTGATACATATAAGCCTTCCATTGCATATGAAATGGCGTTAGTGCCTTCTTCTGGAGTAGAAGCATGAGCTGCTGTTCCAAAGACGGTAATCTTCCAGGTGCCGTTTTTCTTCAAGGTCATCTTAAGACCGTTATTTGTAAGATATTCATCGAATACTGTTTCATCGAAGCAGTCAGGCTGAAGTTCCATTTCCACCTTGGCAGCTACCGCATTTCTGGCTGTACCGCCCTTGATGTTAATGATCTTTTCGGTCTTGGCACAGAATGAAGCGCCAATCATGCCTTTTTCACCAAAGACTACAGGGAAGGAACCATCTGGAGTAAAGCCGCAGTCAACATAGCCGTATTTCTTAATGTAATACTGTAAACCTCTTGAGCCGCTTTCTTCGTTACAGCCCATGATGAGTCTGATGCGCTTATTAAGGTTTGGCTTTAATTCGTTGATGATCTTCATGGCCATTAAGCCACAGACAACGCCGCCCTTGTCATCAGAAGTTCCTCTGCCATAGTATTTGCCATCGATGAGGGTCATTTCAAATGGATTGGTCTTCCAGGTATCTGATACAGGAACTACGTCCAGGTGACCGACAATACCGATGACTTCATCACCCTGGCCAATTTCAATGTAGCCGGCATAGTTATCAACGTTTACGGCTGTAAAGCCCAGATCCTTTCCTAACTTTAATGCGTGATTAAGGCAGTCGATGTTTGCCTGGCCAAACGGTTCAGCATCATCGCTGTATACGGAAGGGTAGCTGACCAGTTCTCTTAAATCCTGTAACATTTCTTCCGTATATTCAGTTACTTTCTGTTTGATTATTTCCTTCATGTACACCTCCTAATTTATGATTCCGGTATTAGCCTCATCGTATTCCGTATAGTACTGAGCAATGAGACGCTTACTGTCTTCTATAAGTTTGTCTAACATTTCGTCATATATTGTTGAATATTGAGACAGTTTCTTTAACTGAACACCTTCCTGAATCAATGCGATGATCTCTTCGGAAAGACTCAGTTCTTCAAATATCTCAGCTGTCAGATCACTTAACCAATAACTTTCGGCCTGACGTAAGGAAATCAGGTCTTCCTTCAAAGCTATGAAAGTACCGAGAATGCTGGTTAGTAACATGCTTTCAAAATCCTTACCGCTGTCAAATGATTTAGGTATAACCATTGTTTCTCAACTCCTCTCAATATATTAATTATAACGCAAATAAGCATATGTGCTTAAAGAAAGCTTAAGTTTCAAATGCTTGATATAAAAAAGGTATGAATGTATAATCATTAATGAAAGTTGGGGATTTTTATGAAAACTTTGTTAAAAGGACTTGGCTTAATACTGTTATTTGGCATTTTATATGTTGTAATAATGGTTTTTGCATATGATTACTTATATCCTTATCCAAGAGGAATTCTTGATGAGAGTGAAAGAGCAGCCGGTGCCCTGAACTACCGTATCATTCACAGTACTCACGTTGACAAGGATACCTTACTGTACTTCTCCAGAAGCAATAACGGCGTTGGTGCCAAGTGTCATGTAGGTACTTATGAATCTGACAAGCCGGATCTGATCGCAAATTTCTTCTGTGAAGAAACAAGCTCAGTTTACTTCCCGGTTAACGCATATGGCTATGCAAAGGCAACCGACCCGGATAACACCTGTTATCTGTTTGGTACAACAAGTGATGAAAACACCGTTGCCGTTTCAATTCTGTTCTACAAATATGCTCAGGATGAGTGGCAGGAATATGAAATGATTTATGATAATCATGCCTTCTATTACATAGGATTTGATGATTCGTTAGCTGAATGTGAATCAAGAATCTATGGCTATAATGAAGACGGCGGCATTACCTTTGAATGGGCAGGTCAGAGCTTATCTGACGGCGGTTACATTCAGAAAGATCAGGAAAGCTAATTAAGAAATAACACTGATGATCATCAGTGTTTTCTTTTTAATGAAGTAGTTAAGATATGATATATTTTCATTGGTGGTTATATGAGTAATTATTATGAGGCTTATGATAAAAGATATAAACAGGTACATGATAAGGGATTATCATGGTCTAAAGATTCTAATACTGAGATAGTAGAAGAAATAATTAATAAGTATCATCTTGAAAGAAGGAAGATTCTTGAAATAGGCTGTGGTGAGGGAAGAGATGCCAGATACCTGCTAAACAAAAACTATGATGTTTTAGCAACTGACATATCACCGGAAGCAATTGATTATTGTATTAAAAATGATGCTTTACACAAAGGCAATTACAAGGTTTTAGATGTATTAAGTGATAATTCAGATGGTAAATATGGATTAATTTATTCTGTTGCCTGTTTACACATGCTGGTATTAGATGAAGATAGAAGTAAATATTACAGTTATATATATGATCATCTGGAAGATAATGGATATGCTTTGATACTTACCATGGGTGATGGCATAAGAGAAAGCATGAGTGATATAAACACAGCTTTTGACAATGTTATAAGAACTCACCAGGAATCAAATCAGGAAATAGAAGTAGCCGCAACAAGCTGCAGAATTGTCAGCTTTGATACACTATTTAAAGAGGTAAGTAACCAATTTGAGGTAGTTGAATACGGAATTACCGAAATAGAGAATCATTTTGATAAAATCATGTATATAGTTATAAAAAAACTCTAACTAAACAGTTAGAAGACAACCTATAATGTAGAGAAAGTAGTTACAAAGTTAACTGTTAACAAGATTAACGACACTACTATTGGCAGTAAAGCAAAAGTAACAGGTAAACTCTTAGATGAAAACG
>JAFRLB010000054.1 GCA_017431405.1 Erysipelotrichaceae bacterium
ACCATAGGTGTCCCGCCACCCCCGTTAATAAGTAATACATTCGAACCTTCTTTATAATGTAAGAGATAGTTATAGCTATCATACTTGCATAGTAAAGGAGGTTTTTAAATGAGCAAGTACAAAGAGATCCTGCGATACCACATTACAGGTTTATCGCAAAGGGAGATCAGTAAAGTGACTGGTATATCCAGACCCACGATCTCCAGAGTTCTTACAGCCTTTATGGGCAAAAAACTGAAATGGGAGGAGGTGAGAGATTTAAGTGAAGATGAGATTGGTTCAAAACTCTTTGAGAAAGCAGGCAATTCAGAACAGATCATTTATGAGTACCCGGATTATAAACTTCTGTCAGAAGAACTGACAAGACCCGGTGTGACTAAGAAACTGTTATGGCAGGAATATGTTGAAGAATGCCAATCCAAGGCGAAGATACCTTTACAGTATTCACAGTTCTGTGACAGGTTCATGAAACACCTGAATACCGAAAAGGCAACGATGCACATGAACCATAAACCAGGTGAAGTTGTAGAAGTTGATTGGGCAGGCACTACAGTACCTATAGTTGATCCTGATACAGGAGAAGCAGTAAAGGCTTATCTGTTTGTGGCAACATTGCCCTTCAGTCAGAAGAGCTATGTTGAGTTAACAGCTGACATGAAAGAAGAAAACTGGATCATGGCGCATGTAGGAATGTTTGAGTATTTTGGCGGTATTCCCAAGATCATCATCTGTGACAATCTGAAGACTGGAGTGGTCAAGCATCCTAAAAACGGAGAGATCATAATCAACCGCAGCTATCAGGAGTTAGCTGACTATTATGATGTTGCGATCTTACCAGCAGGTGTTAGAAAGCCAAAGGAAAAAGCCAGTGCTGAGGGAACGGTTGGGAAAGTAACGACATCAATATTGGCCAAGCATCGTAATGAGGCTTTCCACAGTATTTATGAAGCCAATCAGGCTTTCAGAAAAGATCTGGAACAGTTCAATAACAGCCCTTTCCAAAAGAGAGAAGGATCAAGAAACAGTGTCTTTGATGAATATGAGAAACCTCTGTTACGGCCTTTGCCTAAGGAAAGTTATGAGTACGGTGAATGGAAAGTAGCGACTGTACAGTACAATTATCACATCTCAGTCGATAAGATGTATTACTCTGTTCCCTACAAATATATTAAGGAAAAGGTTGATGTCAGGATTACCAGGAGATTCATAGAGATCTATTATGACCATAAGAGAATAGCCAGTCACAGGAAACTGTATGGGCATGAAGGCCAGTACTCAACTAATGAGGAACACATGCCGGAAAAGCATCAGAAATATAGTGAATGGGACAGGGACAGATTCGTTAAATGGGCAAATAAAATAGGCTCCAACACAGAAACCGTAGTTACGAACCTGTTAGACAGTTATTCACTTGAGCAGCAGGGATATAATGGCGCCAGAGCGATTTTAAAATTGGCAGACTCATATTCACCGCAAGAATTGGAAGTTACCTGTATCAAAGCGTTACAGCTTACCAGCATACCCCGCTATAAACATATTAAGTTAATGATCGAACACGTTCAAGACGATACCATTACAGATTCAAATGACAATGAAGGAGCGATCATAAGAGGAGCACAGTATTACAGGAGAGACAAATAAAATGAAACAGGATACATATGAGAAGATGATCAAACTGCGTCTGCCGGCAATGGCTCAGGCTTATAAGGAACAGGAAAGCAATACAAACTTACAGGAACTGAACTTTGATCAGAGACTGTCACTACTTATCGACACAGAGTTCGATTCACAGGCCAATAATCACATTAAGAGGCTTATTGAAAATGCCAGGTTTTCCGATAAGCGTGCCAGCATAGAAGATATAAAATACTATGATGACAGGAAACTGGATAAGCAGCTGTTCCTTTCCTTATCTACAAACAGTTATATTGATAAGAAAGAGAACATTGTCATTATTGGGGCAACGGGATCCGGTAAAATCTATCTGGCCTGTGCTCTTGGCAACTGTGCCTGTAAGGATAACAGGAGAACCCGATACATTCGTCTTCCGGACCTTCTGGTTGATTTCAGCTTGGCCAGAGACACATTAAGATACCAGAGTTTACTGAAATCTTATGCCAGATATGATCTTCTTATCATTGATGAATGGCTTCTTACGTTGCCCAACGAACAGGCACAGCAGGACATTCTTGAGCTAATGGAAAGAAGATGTGGTGATAAATCCACCATTCTATGTTCTCAGTTTACACCTGAGTCATGGCATAAAAGACTTGGCGGAGGGGCCGTAGCTGATGCCATTTTGGATAGAGTTTTATCTATATCAACGGTAATTCAGGTCAGCGGTGACAAGTCCATGAGGACCAGATCCTAAAACAAAATGAAGCTGGTGATAAACATCATCAGCTTTTATAATTCCGGTAAAGTTTACCGGTAGCATTTAGTGGTAAAGTTTGGCCGGAACGGTGGTAAACCTACTCCGGAACAGTGGTAAAGTTGTGCCCGTAATAATCAAATAACACAGCCATATTTAAAAAAGTCAGTGATACAATAGAACTGACACCTTACACACAAGGCTTGTGATGCCAATCGTTATAACCATCTTCTATAATGAAACAC
>JAFRLB010000055.1 GCA_017431405.1 Erysipelotrichaceae bacterium
TAACCTGGATATGTTGTTGTTTCAGCGATTGTGTAAACAATTTCTGTTGTTCCATCTGCAGCATATTTAGGCAGGTTAACGAACATTGCCTTCCAAGCTTCACTTTCATATCCGCCAGTTACTGTTGGAGCTGTTGTTTCATCTGTGCCATCTAATGTAACTGTATACTTTGTAGCTTCACCACCTGCGTACAGTGTGTAAACTACTGTTGCGCCCTGTGGAGCTGTTGTTGAACCATCAGCGTTCTTCCATGCCTTTAAGGCATTAGCTGTTGTTGCTTCCTGGCTGTTAGTGATTGTCTGACCACTTGCTACAGGTTCTTCAGTGCTTGCTGTATAACCTGGATATGTTGTTGTTTCAGCGATTGTGTAAACGATGTCTACTGCTGCGCCATCTACGATCTTGCTCTTTGGCAGATTATTAAATGTTGCAACCCATACTGTTTCTTCGCCGTTTGTATCAACTACTCCATTTAATGTAACAGTCTTATCTGTTGCTGTTCCATCAGCGTAAAGTGTAAATACAACACTTGCGCCTGTTGGAGCTGTTGTTGAACCATCAGCATTCTTCCAAGCCTTTGTAGCACTTGCAGATGTAATACCCTGCTCATTTGTAATTGTCTGTCCAGGTGTAACTGCTGTTGTTGGATTAGCAGTATAGCCAGGCCAGCTTGTTGTTTCAATTACTGTATAAGCAATTTCTGTTGTTGTTCCAGGCTGATACTTTGGAAGATTCTTCCAATTAGCTGTCCATGCTGGTGTTTCATCAGGTGCATTAACTGTTCCATCTAGTTCTACAGTCTTTGCTGTTTCAATACCATCTGCCAATAATGTGAATGTAACTTTCGCATTTGCTGGAGCTGTTGTTGTTCCATCAGCGTTCTTCCATGCCTTCTTAGCTGATACATCTACAGCTTCCTGTGTATTGGTGATTGTTGAACCACTTTCTACAGGAGTTGTTGGGGTAGCATTATATCCACCATATCCTGTTGTTTCAGCAATTGTGTAGACAATTTCAACACGTTGACCGTCTACCATCTTGTATTTTTCAAGGTTAACAAATTCAGCCTTCCAAGCTTCACTTTCATATCCACCTGCTGTTGTTGGAACTGTTGTATCTACAGTACCATCTAATGTAACTGTATATTCTGTAGCTGTTCCATCTTTATACAGAGTAAATACTACTGATGCATTTGCTGGAGCTGTTGTTGAATCATCGGCATTCTTCCATTCCTTGGTAGCATTTGCTGTTGC
Source organism: Erysipelotrichaceae bacterium (assembly GCA_017431405.1). Taxonomy (GTDB): domain Bacteria; phylum Bacillota_I; class Bacilli_A; order Erysipelotrichales; family Erysipelotrichaceae; genus RUG521. Next base: position 1,254 of record JAFRLB010000055.1, read on the forward strand.
CAATGGCAGGTTCTTTATAGTGACTTCATTTCCACTTGCACTGGCATCCAAATATGTCTTTTCTTCACCTGTTTCATCAGTCAGTGAAACTGTGGTAGTATTACCGCTTGTTACTACTTCGAAGTAAACTGTTTCGGTATTTCCATAACCTGTTGGTGCTGTTGTTTCTTCTAATTTGTACAATCCATGACCGACCTTGATTGTTTCACCTGCATCAGCCTTTGATGTGAATGTTGCAATTTCTTTCCATCCATCAGCAGCAAGCTTAGACAGTTTGAAGTCAGCACCTGCAAGTTTTGCTCCGTTTTCATCTACCTTGATGACTACGATTTCATTATTAGGATTCCAGTTGTTTGTATATTCTGTACTGAAAACATTGTTTGGCTGATCTATTGTGCCTGTTACAGTGTTTCCACTTACAGTACCTGGAGTTGCCTTGTATTTATCAGCATATTCAGGAGCTGTGACTTCTGCAGAAGTCTCGGCCTTAACAAATTCATAGCCGTCAACCATTCCTGTTTCCTGAATGCTATATGTTGTTCCTGTTGGGAGGTTGAAGAAACGTACATTCCAACCAGCTTTAATACTGATCGTGAACTGTGCACCAGATGGGACAGAGTAGCTTCCTGTTGGTTGTTCATTTCTTATTTCAGGAGTTACATTTGATGAATATGATTCGATTATAACTGTTGCTCCACTTTCGTCCTGTGCGCCGAACCAAACATCATCACCATTGACATCTGTAACAGTGATAGTGTAAGTAAATACATCATCTGGATCTGGTACATTATCTACAGCCTGTGTATTTGCTGTTACTAACTTCTTAAGGTTCAGGTTACTACGACGGTCATTCTGGGCAACTAATTGTGGGTGAGTTGTACTGCTTACCTGATATGAACTTCCGTTAATAACAAAGTAATCTGTTCCTTCAGTGCCTGTTGGACTGTCTGTCTTGATCAACAAATTCAGAGTCCCGTCAATTACCATTGGACGGTAGACATCAGCTGTAAGATCCCAATAATATGAGAATGAAGCAGGTTCTGTTACGGTATAATCATGACCTGTTTCACGAACATTGTAACGTCCGTCAGCAGTCTTTGTGATAAAACCGGCAGAAATATACTCTTCATCAGAAGTCCAACTGTTATCTGGATTAAGAGTTACATTATTCAGATAAACAGCACCATCTTTTGTGACTGTGAGAGTAATTCCACTTTCAACACGGGTATCCAGTGCATTATGCCATTCCTTCTTGATAGTGATATAGTCAGAATCAAGCTCCATATTATCTAATTTGCCCTGGTGATAAGTTGCTTTTATATCAGTCTGATCGGAAATAGTTACGGTATCACCGCTCTTTGTTGTCTTGTTATATGTAGCATTTACCTGATCTGTATTAGTCTTCAGTGCATATGTTCCTGTTGTTGTTTCTGTAGGAGGTGTAACTTCTACTACCTGTGCCTTTTCTGCAGCAGTAAGAGAAGCATATGTTTTAAGACCATTATTCAAATCAGCAACAAGGTCATATGCTGCCTGGCTTGGCCATACTACGAATTCAACAACATAGGTAACGCCATCTTCCAACTGGAAGGCTTCACCCATATCCCAATGTACTGCGCCATCTCCTGAGTTGTATGATGCAGCAGCACAGCCATCTGCTTCACGGGTTGTCCATTCCTGCTTATTAGCATAACCATTACCATACTTATTGTTAGCGCCACCATAACGGTAGTACTTAAAACTGGCTGGATCTACGCTCTGCATAACTTTCATTTCTGCATTTGTCAGAGCAGTGATTCCATCAGTGATCTGAACATCACCGAAACCTAAAGTTGACTTAATAGATTCAGTGATTGATTTGAATGCAGCTTCCATTGCAGCACTGTCAGATGCGATAAATGCATGGTTGGCAGCTACGCCACCTTCAGTTGTAAGAGTACGAACCTTTGTTACATCGTTTGAAATACCAATTGCGTAGAAGTTCTTGTTATTTCCTGCAATTGCCTCAACCTGGTCAACTGCATAATCAAAGTTATAACCACTACTGTCATTATTACCTTGACCAAATACATGGTTATTTCTGTAATACTGATAAGTAGTATTACTATTATATGTATCACTTTCAAGATTATTATTTGTAACATCGCCTCTGCTTACACGGAATGTTGGGTCACCGTCTGTAACGAATACAACGAAAGTTGCTGCATCTGATCTAACGCTCATTTCATTCGCGAGCTTCAGTGCCTGCTCCCAGTTGGTGCCACCGCTAGCAGTTAAACTATTTACCGCACTAGAAAAATTAGCATAGCTAGAAGTAAAGCCATTGGTAGCTCCTGTAATATTCACCTGCTGAGCTGTGGTTGAGAATGAAATCAACGCCATTCTGACACCATCGTTATCGCCATTCAGCAATGTGTTAGCCATATTATTTACAGCAGTTTTTGCGGTATTCAAACGCCAAATATTATCTCCACCCATTGATCCTGATACGTCAAAAATAACGATGACATCAGCTGGAGTAGCTTTTGATACTGGCTTTTCACCAGCTTCAATACTCAGACTGATTGTATTTGTACCATTTCCATTATTTGTTGATGACTTACCAAACTGTGGGGCATCATCTCCTGCTGGCCAGGTTTCTTCAATATCAGTACTTGGAGTACCGCCTGTTGTAGGCGTTGCATCTTTAGTATAAACGACATAGATGTTATCATTATTTGACATCTCATGCCAGTCAACATTGCCTGTACCAGTATAACGCCAATAGTTATTGTTATTCTTGGTTAATAAAGGTGCAATTCTGTTCTGGTTATTATTTGTGTTTCTATAAGTATATGAATACGTATATCCTTCAATGTCATAGATCAGGAATGCTGGTGATGAAGACTGTGCAGTCAAATTACCATGTGTATTAGCTGGATTTTTAATTGTCAGTTCATTTCCGTTTGTATCAACATAATGAACTGTTACCGTTCTATTACCATAATGATTCCATGTAATGGTAAATGTTGAGAAGCTGTCAACGTCAAAACTTGCATCAACTGATTCTACCTTTTCTTCTGTTGCACTAACTTCAACAGTACCGGCAGTTTCATCTGATACATCTGCTACTTTCTCAACTTTATTATCATCAGTAATGTGAGTAACATTTACGGTTTCTACATCTACATCAGCGCCGATCTGATTAAGTGCCCTTTCATTCAGGGACATTTCTACGCTGACGCCATCAACAGGTTCGATCTTTTCACCTGTTGCTACAGACTTAAAGTAGATGTCGAACGCCAGCATTCCATCAAACTCAGCACCGTCGTCCTTTAAGGTTTCTTCTGCTTCCTTATAAGCCCAGGTATTGCTGTAGATTGGTGTAACTACGAGTTCAACCTCTTCATTAAATGTTCCTTCAGCTACAGTTGCTGTTACGGTTATTTCATCTAACTCAACAGTATATACAGTTGGCTGTACAACAGGAGCTTCTTCTACTGCAGATGTTTCTTCTGCAATAGGAGCTTCCTCAACTGCTGGTGCTTCTTCTGCAACCGGAGCCTCTTCAACAGCAGGTGTTTCCTCAACTACAGGTGCTTCTTCAGCAACTGGTGTTTCAGCAACTTCTTCCTGTTCTGCTGCAGGTTCTTCTACTATTACCGCCGGTTCTTCTTCAACCGGGTCTGCAACTGTTGTTTCTTCAGCCACTGCTTCTTCAGCAACCGGAGTTTCTTCTGCTGCAGGTGCTTCTTCAGCAACTGGAGCTTCTTCAACTTCAGATGTCTCTTCAACAGTGACTGCTTCGTCGCCTGTTTCGTCAACTACGGCAACTTCTTCTGTCGTGTCTACTATGACAGTTTCCTCATTCTCTACTTCAACAACTGCTTCTTCTTGTTCTTCGACAGTTGTTTCAGTATCGATTGTGGTTGTTTCAGGTGTCTCATCTGTTGTAGCGTATACAGATGTTGGATCCAGTGCCGGCAAATGCAGAACACTGAACATCATGACAACTGATAAAACTATCTTAGTAAACCTGTTAATAGTTTTACCCATATGCTTCTCCCCTTTCATTCCATACAAAAAGCGTATAGTGTATCACCTATATAGATACACGTATACACTCCTCTTCCCCCCTTAAAAAAATTATAATTACACAAAAAAGGCTGAATTTTGATTCAGCCTTAGTTTATTAATGAAAAGACAGTTCCATCAGTTTTGATCCTGACAGTCTGACCAGCTTCAATCAGTAACATTTCTGCTTCAAATTCACTGTGGTAAATGTTGTTGTCAGCATCGACAATATATACCATTGTGTTGCCGTCAGTAGTGATCAATTCAATTCTCTTTATGACTATTTCCTTCTCTTCCATGTCACCGGTAATTACATTACCCTTGGTAAATGTTGAAAGAGCCTTATCAAGAGAATCATCAACTACCATGTGAGAATACTGAGCAGCGTCAACAATAGCGTACATCTTAACCAAGCCCAGATTATCCTTTAAAACCATTACATAGGCTGGTGTGCCGTTAATGTTAATGAGGCTTGGGAATGAAGCACGGTAACCTTTTTCCTGAACTTCACCTTCAGCAGCTCTCATTACGCTGTCTTCATCAGTTGATTCAAAGTAAGATACCTTTATTTCACCGGTACGTTCATTAGCCATTAAGTAACCAATGTTACTTTCATCATTTGTTACAGCGGTAACACCTGTATAAACCAATACGTCATTGTTTTCAACGATATAACCGAAGTCGTTTGTTCTGTATGATTCGCCATCACTGTCATAAAGTGTTGTGGTTGTGGATTCAATTAAGCCCTTCTGACCAAACAGACTGTTCCAGAAACCGTTGATCAGCTTGCCATAGATGTCAAAGTACTTGGCAATGTAATTACCGTTATAGACAATGTCTACCCATTGCGGTAAATCATTAACACCATATCTGTTTGTTTCACCGCTTACCGGATCTACAACAATTGCCCCGGTTATCTTCTTACCACCAAATAAACCAATGGTATAGTCATATGTTGAAGCTACATAGTATGGTTTCCCACTTTCATCTATTTCAAAATGAATGTCATCATAGAATACTGTTGGATACTTAAAATAAATATGTCTGGCCAGGTCTTCAGACAGGAAGGCACTTGGCACATACTTCATGCCCTCACTGGTTTCAACATATTCGGCCGTCAGTTTATTAGGCTCTACCATTACATAGCCTGGTACGCCATTCTTTCTGTTGGCGTTCCATTTCCAGAAGCCGGCATACTTTAATGGAGAAACCTTTACTGGAGCATCCTTGTAAGCGATTGTCATGTAGTCTTCAGAAACTTCAAACTGGCTGACGATTTCATTCAAGGCACCGATCTTACGGTTACCCAATACCTTGCTGCTTTCAGTATCCATTAATGGAATCTTATTTAACTTATCAACACCGGGTAATTCAACGTGTTCTACAGTTTCAATGTTCAGTATCTTTGAATAGGCCTTAGCATTGATCATCTGTGAAGATACCAAAGCCCCAATCAGAACTGCCAATACTAATGCAATATTGATAACAGCCGTTGCTTTTAATGTTTTCTTACCGTTTGGCTTATTATAAGCATAGCCATAAACTAATAAGCTTACCGCAAGGACATCAAGCAGAATGATAAACCATAAACCGATGTTATGAATGCTCAGGGTTGGTAATGTTACATACACAATCAGAGCGTTTAAAATCAATAATAATATAAGACATATAATTAACCATTTTTTCTTCATGTGAAACACCTCCGTTAATGATTACTACTTGCACTTGCAGCTGCTGCTGAAGAATCAGAATCCTTATCATACTGGTTAATGGCCAGCATAAGCAAAATTATGAGCTGCTCGTGATCTTCATCGTAAATGTTAATGTAATACCTCTTGGTTAACCTGAACAGTTCCTGATTAATTTCGGCGACAAGATCATCATTTTCATCATAGATCTCATAGTCAAGAGCGAAGATGTCACCCTTGATGGTCCAGCCTAATTTATCAAGACTAAGTTCATGATGAAAGAAAGTAAACTGCTGGTTGAGAGAATCAACGAATTCATCCCCCAGATAAATGTCATACTGTCTGAGAAACAGGGTAAAGTTCTTACAGACCTTACCGACATATTCCCCATAATGTCTCAATTTTATTTCCGGTAATATCAGCGTCTTGTTTTCATAGGTATACACCGGAACATCGTTAGAGTCGTACAATTGGCCATCTGCATAGAACAGATGGAAGTTTTCTTTAAAATAATACTTAATCATAATAGCCTCCTTTACTAATCAACGCTGGCCAACAGGTGACCGAAACATGCTTTGCCGTAAATGTGGAGATTATATAAATAAAGACCCATATACAGCCTTGCATATGAGTCTCACAGTCTATAGTTTGCCGGGTTGCCCGATTGACGACATAACTGCACTTTCGTGCCTGTTACTCCCTCAGTAAGCATATATTATCATATTCTACAAAATTGTAAATATATTTAATAATGATTCTTATTAATTGCATAGAAAGCCCTGTGCAGAACATCCTTGCTGTTTCTGTACTGCAGAACCTTTAAGGCCTCTTCATAACTCATTAAGGAAATGCTCTTGATCTCCTCAGGCTGGCATTCTGGGGTCTGCTCATCATATCTGGCCAGGAAATAAACAACCTTCTTTAAATGGCCGTTACCGGGGATAATGTATTCTGTGATCTGCCTGAAACCGGGAAGGATCTTAACATCCAGACCCGTCTCTTCCTTTATTTCCCTGACGGCTGTCTGCCTTTCAGTTTCATATTTTTTCATGTGGCCCTTAGGAAAACCGTAAGTACCTTCAAGTGACTGAATGATCACAAAACGATGCTCACCGTCAACAACTGTAAATACAACTGCACCACACGATCTTTCTATTTCCATTGTTGCTACTTCCCCGATTAAATTGTATCATATTTTTATTCCAGGAGGATTTATTATGTCAGAATCAAAACAGACATTTTTACAGGTAGTAAAATATACCCTCATAGCAGCCAGTGCCGGACCTATTCAGGTAGGAAGCTTTTCTCTTTTTGAAGAAGTACTTCATTTACCATACTGGCCAAGCTATCTGATAGCTTTAACACTGTCCGTATTATGGAACTTTACCTTTAACAGAAAATATACTTTCAAGTCAGCCAACAATGTTCCTAAGGCCATGTTTTTAGTATTCCTGTATTACCTGGTATTTACCCCTCTTTCAACCTGGTGGGGTCACGCAATGACTAATGCCGGAATCAATGACTACATTGTCCTGGCCTTTACAATGATTGTTAACTTCATTACTGAATTCCTGTTCCAGAAGTTCATTGTCTTCAAACCTGAGACAAAATAGCATAATTGTTGACAATACTTTCTTCATATGTTTTAATAGCAACTATAAAAATCAAAGTAGAGGTAGCGATGCAGATGAGTAACATCAGGAGCGGGTACGCTGAGAATGATGCGAAAGGTAATCATCGCCGAGTGGAACTGATCGACGGGTCAATTCCATGGGGTTACAGGAAATACCTGTAACACTCCCACCGTACAACCTGGTGGAGGCGCTATAACATGTGAAATTTCTCTGTAATCATATGTTCTAGCATATGATTTTTATTTTTACACAAGGAGGAAATCACATGAAGAAAGTATTATGCATTTTTGCGGCAGCTTTACTGCTGCTGAGCGGCTGTGGCAGTAACACACCTGCCTCAGAAGAAACAGAGGATAACGTATTTACAGTAGGCATGGAAGTAAACTATGCCCCGTTCAACTATGAACTGGCCAGCCCAACAGACACCAGTGTTCAGATCTCAGGTGGCTACGCTGACGGTTATGACGTAATGATCGCCAGGAACATTGCTGATCAGTTAGGTATGGAACTGGAAATTAAGAAGATTGCCTGGAACGGTTTAGGCCTGGCACTTGAAAGCGGCGAAATCGATGCCATCATTGCCGGCATGACCGCTAATGAAGAAAGAGAAGCAGGCATCGACTTTACAACACCTTACTATGATTCTCACGGCATGATCATCATTGTCAGAAAAGGTTCTGAAGTTGAATCATTCACTAACATTCAGCAGTTTGCCGGACATACCGTAGTAGGCCAGCTCAATACCTCATATGATGAAGTAATTGATCAGATCAACGGCGTAATTCACGCTACACCTAAGACAGCTTATCCTGAAATGATCGTTGCCTTACAGCAGGGTGAAGTAGATGGCATTACTGCTGAAATGGCTGTAGCTGTTGGCATTCTTGCCAGTAACAGTGATCTGACAGTGGTACATTTTGATGAGGGCAAGGGCTTCGATGTAGATACAACCGTATCAATCGGCTTAAGTGAAGGCAGCAGAGGAACTGACTTCTTCAACAAGGTACAGGCAGCTCTTGACAACATTTCTGAAGAAACCAGAGAAAACTACATGGTAGACAGTATCGCAAAGCAGCCGGCAGAAAACTAATATGACGATTGATTTTACTATATTAGTCAGTGTATTTAAGCGTAACTGGCCATTATTTGAGCATGGCATAAAGATAACCTGCATCTTCGCCGTCATTGGAACGGTATGCGGTTTACTGATTGGCATAATTACCGGCGCCATCAGAACAATGAAAACGGATGAAGATGACAGTATGCTTAAGAAGATTCTGGTCACTTTCGGAATCCTGTTTACCCGTTTCTACATCTGGGTTTTCAGAGGAACCCCGATGGTAGTACAGGCTACTTTCATTTATTACCTTTTAAGACCGGTTTTCCATTGGAATACCACAACAGCAAGTTTGATCATTATTTCGGTTAATACCGGAGCCTACATGGCTGAAATTGTCAGAGCAGGCATTCAATCCGTAAATGAAGGTCAGCTTGAGGCCAGCAGAGCTCTTGGGATGTCCTATGGTCAGGCATTATTTCACATCATAATGCCGCAAGCCATAAAGAATACCTTTCCATCAATTGGAAACCAGTTGATCGTAAATATCAAGGACAGTTCAATGTTAAATGTTCTGTCCGTTACGGAATTATTCTTCCAGACTTACAGCATTGCCGGAAGTAACTTCCGTTACATTGAGACATATTTCATCTCAGCCATTATTTATCTTCTTCTGACTTCAGTAGCTTCATTCATTCTCAACAGAATGGAAAAGCGCATGGATATTGAAAACAACGCTAAAATCATGGAGTACGCTAGCTGATGAACATACTTGAAGTAAGAAACCTAAGCAAGAGCTTTGATACTCAGGATGTCTTAAAGGGCATCAATTTCGAACTGAGTCAGAATGAAGTAATAACCATCATTGGTTCATCGGGCTGTGGAAAATCAACAACCCTCAGATGCATTAACCTTCTGGAAAGACCATATGATGGCCAGATCCTGTTCCATGGTACGGACATTACCGATAAGAGTGTTAACCGCAATGAATACCGTTCAAAGGTTGGCATGGTATTTCAGAACTTCAATTTATTTGATAACCTGACAGTTCTGGAAAACTGTACAATTGCTCAGAGAACCGTATTAAGAAAGAACCGTCAGGATGCTGAAGAAACAGCCAGACTGTATCTGAAAAAGGTTGGCATGGAGAATTATATTAATCATCCGGTAACCAAACTCTCAGGCGGCCAGAAGCAGCGTGTAGCCATTGCCAGAACATTATGCATGAATCCTGAAATAGTTCTGTTTGATGAACCTACCAGTGCCCTTGACCCGGAAATGGTTGGTGAAGTTCTGGAAGTCATCAGATCCTTAGCCAAAGAAGGAGTAACAATGATCATCGTTACTCATGAAATGGCCTTTGCTAAGGAAGTAAGTGACAGAGTAATATTCATGGATGAAGGTTTGATTGTTGAAGCAGGAAGCCCGGAAGAAATATTCAATAACCCAAAAGAAGAAAGAACAAAACAGTTTTTAAGAAGATTTGTTTAGAGATTGCGAACATAACGCAATCTCTTTTTTGTGTTATACTGTTTTCATGAGTGCATTCATTCTTAAGATCATCGCAATGTTAACAATGACAATCGATCACATAGGTGAAGTCTTTTCCATGCCTTTGACCTATCGTATCATCGGCAGAATTGCCTTTCCATTGTATGCGATGATGGTTATTGACGGTTACCTGCACTTAAGAAATGACAAGAAGAGATTAATGAAATACATGTTTTTCCTCCTGGTTTCTTCCATCGTTTCCGAACCGTTGTTTGACTTATGTTTCTCCGGTACACCTTTTACCATGGAAACCCAAAATCAGGTATTACAGTTTCTGACCTTCGTCATTGGCTGTTACATGTGTGATCTATTTAATAATAAGATAATCAGTGTTGTGATCTGGATATGCATTACCTACCTGAACTATGAGCTTGCCATTGGTTATTACGCAACCGGGATCCTTTTCATGTTACTGCTTATGTTTGCCATGAAAAAAAGAGGCAACGACTATTATCCATTGCTTCTTCTGGCAGCTGTCAGTTTACTGACCTTTGGTGAACTGTTTGAACAGTTATACATTCAGTTATATGATTTCAGTAAGACCATGTACTATTTCCAATATTACATCAAACATGGCACCGTTGTTCTCTATACCTTTTTAGCTTACCCGTTCATGGTGAGCTATAACGGTTCATATGGTCCGGTTTCAAAGTCTTTCAAGATTTTCTACAGATGGTTTTATCCTCTGCACTTATTTGCCTTGTATATTATTAATAGATATATATAATCTAATCTACTTTTTCAATGATTCTTCACTAACCGGAAAATCAAAATAAACATCCGGGAATGGTTCATCCTTTAACTTAAAATGCCACCATTCACAATCTATTGGTTCAAAGCCATGTTTAAGCATGGCTTTTCTTAATATCATTCTATTGTTAAACTGCCCTTCCGTTATGTCCTTATAATCAGGGTGAGATACTTCAGAAAACAGATCAAAAGGACTGCCCATGTCTAATTCCTTACCTGTTTCCATGTCCAGTAATGTAAGGTCAATGGCACTGCCCCTGCTATGGGATGACTGGGAAGCGATGTAGCCCTTGGCAAATAGTTCCTGCTTATCAAGATCAGGATAAAAATATGGCTTCATTCTCAGATCAAGATCTTCTATTCCCCATAACACAAAATGTCTTACCGCCGTAGCCGGTCTGTAGGCATCAAACACCTTTAAACGGTAGCCACGTACATTAAGTTCATTACTGACAGCTTTCAGGGCTCTGGCAGCTTCCTTTGTTAAAAGGGCTATTGGTTGCTCATAGCCATCTATTCTGTCTCCTATGAAGTTATAGGTTGTGTAATAACGGATCTCCTGAACAATCTGCGGCACATAGTCGGCCAGCAAGACAAAGTCAGATGAATCCATTGTTACTTTCTTAATCAGTTCTTTATCCATATCAGTTCTCTAATCTATTTTTCTGGTTATTAACAGTATTTCCGGAGGATTGTTTTTCTGGTTGATGGTGTTAATGTAAACACTGTGGAAAACCTTACTGTCCAAACTTCTGGCATATTCCAATAAGGCTTCTCTTTCATGCTTGCCTTCTTCATGACCCCAGTAAATCATGATGCTTAACAAACCGTCTTTTCTTAACAGCCGTAAGCTTTTTTCAACTGCCTTTATGGTTGTATCTGTTCTAGTCGTAACACTCTTAATGCCATCAGGTAAATATCCTAAGTTAAAGACGATCAGATCAGCCTTTTCATTTATGCACTCATCCATTTCTGAATGAGATCTTTCAAATAATTCAAAGTTATCCAGACCATGGTTTTTAAGAAGGTCTTTGGTATTATCTATGGCTTCCTTCTGGATGTCAAAGCCATAAACAAACTTACAGTTCTGTGCTAAGAACAAGGTGTCATTACCATTGCCAACCGTTGCATCAATAGCAACACAGTCACTGTTAAGATAATCCTTCCATATTTCCTTGGCAAAGGAAGTTGTCTTGGTAATCAGATTCATACTCATTTAACGCTTATCGCAGCGTCCTTCAATACTACCATTACCAGGTATTCATTCTCGGTAAAGGTAAATGTACCTTCCAGTACTATTTCCGTACCAGGCGTTGGATATTCATCAGGATACTGTCTGGCTTCAGCCAGTTCAAATCCCAGACCCTGCTGGCAACAGGCTAAGGCATCAGGAACGATACAGCCGAAAATCGTATTGCCATTATCATCCTGGCCGGTCGCAAAGTAACCTACCACCTTTATATGCTTACCTACATAGTCTTCAGGATTTAATGTCATGTTATAGATTTCACTGTAAATGGCATTGCTGTTCATGAAGGTAAGATCTATCACATCACCGTCAACGACAGGATTCTGTTCTTCCTCGGTTTTCTTTTCAGGAACAATGACAATAGAAGGCTCTTCCTCCTTTTTCTTGGAAGAACAGCCAATTAACATGAACAGTATTAGTATTAATAATAATGCTTTCTTCATTGTTCTCACCTGTTTCTTATAATACTTATGACATAGACTGCCACAAAGGCAACCAGGTCTGCCGCAACGATCGTTGAGCCTACCGGTGTACCGTATAATATCGCAATTAATAATCCAATTGCGGCACATAATACTGATATTACTGCTGATGAGATGGTAACCATCTTAAAGCTCTTGAACAGCTGCATTGATGTAACTGCCGGGAAGATAACCAGAGCAGATATCAGTAATGAACCGACAAGGTTCATCGCTAATACTATTATAACAGCTATTACCGTAGCTAAGCCAAGATTATATAACTCGGTATTCATGCCGGTTGACTTGGCAAAAGTCTCATCAAAAGTTATCGCAAAGATGCGGTTATACATTAATACGAATATGACTACTACCAGTAATGACAGTATGACACATAGCCATACTTCTCCCTTGGTAAGAGTTAAAATTGAAGTTGAGCCAAATAAGGTCGTACATACATCGGCTGAAATGTTGGCTGAAACAGAGGTTACATTTAACAGAAGATAACCCAATGCCAGTGAACCAACCGATATCATGGCTATTTTAGCATCCCCGTTTATCTTACTGCCTTGTCCCTGCTTTAATAATAAAATTGCTGAAATGATGGTGACAGGTAAGATGATGATCATCTTTTCTTTTATGAGGTTTAATACCATGGCAACACACATGCCGCCAAAAGCCACATGTGATAAGCCATCACCGATATATGAGAATCTCTTTAAAACCAGTGTTACACCTAACAGGGAAGAACATAAGGCAATCAATATGCCGACAATGAAGGCATACTGAACAAATGGGTACTTAAAGTACATGGCTAAAGTAGTAAAGATATTCATTATAAATTACCACCTTTCCATTCCTTATATTCGCTTACTGTTCCATAGAAGTTCTCATGGTCATTCAACATTAAGACATGTTTTGACTCAGTCAAGGCTGTTTCTATGTCATGAGAAATCATGACAATGGCTGTTCCTTCATGGTTCAGCTTGCGGATGATGCTGTACATTTCCTTGGTTGTTTCACGGTCCAAAGAAGCAGATGGTTCATCAAGAACGATTAGTTTCTTGGTAGCACAAAGACAGCGGGCAAAAAGAACACGCTGCTGCTGGCCACCTGATAATTCTCTGTAACTCTTATCAGCCAGTTCATAAATGTTCATTCTCTTCATGCTCTCTTCAGCCAGCTTTTTATGCTCAGCCTTATAGAAGAACCCTTTCCCTAAGGAACCCTGACAACCTGAGAGTACGATTTCCCTTACTGTTGCCGGAAAGTCTTTCTGTACAAGGGTCTGTTGAGCCAGGTAACCTGTTTCATGCGGTTTTAAACCATCACCAAATTCTATGGTTCCACTGTAAGGTTTCTTTAACCCTAACAGAACTTTTATTAAGGTTGATTTACCAACACCGTTTTCACCTATGACACAAAGATAGTCTCCTTCATCAACCTTAAAGGAGAGCTTCTTTATTATCTCAACATTGTCATAACCGAAAGACAGTTCTTTCACATCAATAAGTGCCATTAATTCAATACCTTCTTCAATACTTCCAGATTACTGCTCATTACATCGAGATAACTCCTGTTATCTGCTAGTGTTGTTGACTGTAATGAGTCAAGCGATTCAATTGTCTGATTCTTGTTTACAGTACTGTTAATTACCGCATTGGCAATCTTTTCCTCACTGTTCTCCAGAATCATTACATACTTAAGATTTAATTCATCAGTCTTCTCGGCCAGGAACTTTATGGTTTCAAAGCTGGCTTCAGACTCAGCTGAGCAACCTTTAAAGGCTGCGTAGTAGTCAATACCATAGTCGTCAACAAGATATCTGAACGGGAATCGGTCCGCAAATAACAGTACCTTCTTACTGCTGCTTGAAACAGCTTTTTCATATTCAGCATCAAGCTTGTCCAATTCATTAATATATCTGTCATAGTTAGCCTGATACTTATCCTTATTATCAGGATCTAACTTTACCAGTTCATTAAGAATATTCTCACATGAAGCTTTTGCGTTTTTCAAAGACAGCCAGATGTGTTCATCAAACTCTCCTTCTTCATGTTCGTGCTCGTGCTCATCTTCCTGCATGCCTTCCTTTTCTTCTTCCTGTTTCAGAAGGTCTTCAATGCTTTCCATGACACTGAAGGAATTAAGCTTCTTATTCTCCTTTAATATGTCTTCGATCCATTCATCGGACTCGCCACCATTATATATAAACAGATCACTGTCAGTTGTCTTAATGATATCAGAAGCAGAAGCCTGGTAGTTATGCAGATCTACACCCTTATTCATTAACAGAGTCAGCTCAATGCCTTCGCTGTCACCAACAATTTCTCTTACCCAGTCGTATAATGGGAAGATGGTTACCACAACTGATTTCTTGTCGTTTTTAGCTGGTTCCTGAGAAGTGCAGCCACTTAGTATTAACATTAACGCCGTAAGCAGGCACACTATTCTTTTCATAAAGCATTCTCCTTTGCCATGCATTCTTCACAGATACCGTAAAAAACAGTCATTTTCGGAACGATAGTGAAATGATGGTCATTGCTGATGTGATTTTCCAAACTGGTTATTTCATCACAATGCAAATGAATTAATTTACCGCATCTGATGCACTTGCAATGATAACATTGACTGTGATCACAGTCAGCATACTCATAACATGCCGGAGTATTCTCATCAATAATTGACTTAACTACCGTACCTTCCTTAACCAATGACTCAAGATGACGATAAACCGTAGTTAACCCTATCTTTTCGTTATTTGCCTTTAAATGCTCATAGATATCCTTTACAGTAAGGTGTTCACCATTGCTGTTCTTAAGATAATCCAATACTGTTTCTTTCTGTGCTGTTCTATATATCTTTTTACTGTTCATAATTTGAAAACCGTTTTCATTTTACTATTATAATATAACATACCTGTCAATACCACATTATTGTAAAAAAAAGAAAGAACTGCCTGAGCAATTCTTTCAGGGGGTAGTATATTAATAAGTCCGAAAACTTATTAACAAATCAAGTATACGGTCATCCTAGTTCCATTTACAATACAAATCATCTAAAATATACACAAAAGGAACATATGTGACATGTACAATTCATCTACACATAAGCAAGTTATTTACTCACTGAACTCATTATCAAATTCATTATTTTATCTCCTGCTTGACAGGGATATCAACGACATTACCATTACTGAAGTCTGCGCTAATTCAGACATTACCAGAAAGACATTCTACCGTAATTGTGAAGAACTCATTGATCTCATATATTTCCGCATCGATACAGAAATCAATGAATCAATTATGAGCGTAAACTGGCAATCTCATGAACCTCACAACATCGTAACATCTTTCTACAGATACTGGCTGAATAAAAAGTCATTCCTTTCAATTCTGTATAAACGTAACCTATTCCCTCGTTTTTCCGAAAGATTCATTGCCAGACTTTCCGCCAATCAGGATTATCTCGATATCACGAAGACTATTTTTGACCGCCTTGGGCCAGAAAAAAAGGAATATTACAATTTCTTCATCATGGGTGGTGGCACACAGCTAATGGAAAAATGGACTTCCCGTGATTTCGATTTAACACCGGAAGAACTGTGTGAAATCTACCTGCATTTCAGATAAGAACAATTATATCTTACCAAGCCTGAAAGCCTCAATCATGGTGGCAGTCAGGCTTTTTAATTCTGAACTGTATTCTATGTCTTCTCTTTTTACCCAGACAGCCTTGGCCAGTTCATTTTCATCCAGAACAATTGGATCATCGCCATCAGCTTCAACAACATAACCTAATAAGAGATTTGAATCTATGCCCCAAGGCTGCGAGCCGAAATATCTGATGTTCTTTATTCTTAAACCTACTTCTTCCATAACTTCTCTTTTGCAGGTTTCTTCTGGTGTTTCCCCTATTTCACAGAAACCTGCCAATAAGGCTCTGCCCTTATATGATCTGTGGGCATATTGTGACATCAGGATACTGTCGCCTTTTATCAGGGCAATTATTACTGCCGGAGCGATTACTGGATAAACTACATTGCCGCATTTCTGGCAATGCATTGCCCTTTCTCTATGATATGGAATCATTTTATTGCCACATGTTCCACAGTACTGATGTGTTCTGTACCAATAATTGAGATGATAGCCTGTTGAAGCCGCAAAGGCCTCTTTATTATCAACAAGCGGAAAAAGTCTTCTTACCGCCATGTAGTCATTACTTTCTACATCTTCAAAAACTGTAAAGTATCGATCATTTCCAATGGAAAAGAGATATTGAGGTTTCTCATTGATCAGGTGTTTTACCTCTTTATAACACGGTATCTTACCGTTAATGACAATTATCTGTTTACGCAAGTCACCGATTATGATGAAGTCATCATCCCTTATTTCTTCACTTCTGTAAGTAAGATCATAAACCTCCGCTAAAATGTCCTGTAACATGCAAACACCCCTTTTCTAACAAGATTATATCAAACCGATTTTCATTGACAATTATTATGATTCTTTAATATATTTTATGTACAAAGGAGTCTGGTTTATGTATATTCAGCAGTCAGTCATCCATGAAAAAGATAATTTCATAAAAGGCACCTATGTTGTTTCCAGCAATGATCCTGAATACAAGGCTGAATTAAAGAGAGACAACAAGCGGATCGGTTATGTAAACTTTTACTATGACGCAGTTAACAACAAGCTCGACTTTGATTTTAAATACTGTAAGGAATATGTATCCCGTAACTATCAGGAACTGGTAGAAACGATCTGGAATAAGATACGTCTCATAAAATCATTCTGGAACTCAAGTGAATTTGATTACCGGGCACAGATCATAGAGAATCAGTTATCTCAATGATTAGTATAGTTTTAAGAAGTGATATGATATCATATCGCTTTTTTAATAATGACATGTGAAATAGAAAACTTGTTGTTTAAGGTAACTGAATCGTTTACAATGATAGTGATAAAAGGAGTATTTTCATGGACACATCAAACGCTGTGAAAGCCGCCTGCAAACTGCAGGGTGTTTCTCTGTCCGAACTTGCCGCAAGATTGGGGCAGTCCCGTCAGAATCTATATAATAAACTTCGTAGAAACAAACTTTCCGGTCAGGAACTTCAGCAGATAGCTGAAGCCCTCGGAATCAGTTTTCAACAGGCATTTATTCTTTCAAATGGTACGACAATACAAATTAATAATAGTAAAGAGGTGGATTCCTAATGAGTAACGGAAGAAATAATCACCAGACAAGAATCGTAATTATCGGAAGTCTGGTTCTGGCCATAATACTTGTGGCTGGAACAATGTGGATGGGCGATAATGCCCGAAAAGACACCGAAGAGGCTGTCAGATCTGTAAGCTTGCTTTACCTGGATGAGCTCGCCGGAAGAAGAGAGCAGGTTGTTGAAAACAACCTTCAGGAAAAGATCGAGACAATTCGTGTTGCCATTAATCTCATGACCGAAGAAGACCTCAGTGACAAGGCGCATCTTGAAGCATATCAGACGCGTATGAAACAGCTTTATCACCTGGATAAGTTCGCCTTCGTAGATAAGGATGGCTTAATATATACTTCTACCGGAACTCAGGATAACATTAATGAATACGACTTTGATTACAAGACGCTTTCTGAACCTGAGATCTCCCTGTTCCAGCAGGCTGGTTCAGACAGACGTGTCATCATCGCCGTACCGGTGAATATTCAATTCCATGGGGAGACTTTGTCAGTATGTTTCATGGCCATTGACATGCAGGAAATGTTATCAGGAGTTTCCCTTACAACAAACACTAACAATGCCACATTCTGTAACATATACACTCAGTCAGGTGTTGCCCTTACAGACTCAGTATTAGGCGGTCTGGCAAAAGAGGACAACCTGCTCGACGCCATGAAGATCGCTGTATTTGAGAAACCGTATTCCAATGAAAGATTCGCTCAGGAATTCCAGTCAGGATCTCGAGGAGTAGTTTCATTTACTTTCAACGGCATCAGAGAAACCCTGACATACATACCTGTAGTTGGAACTGACTGGCAGCTTACCTATCTGATCAGAGAAAGCGTCATCAGCGACCGTATCAGTTCAATTTCCGAGGGTGCCATAACACGTAGCATAATCCAGTCCGCAATGACAGTTGTTGCGATGCTGGTAATGTTCAGTTTCATAATCAGCCAGACAAAAAGAAACAATAAGCTTCTGTTACAACAGGAAACTGCTGAAGCTGAAAACCGCATAAAGCAGGAAGAACTCGAGCGCCGACTGGCCTTACAGGAAAAACTTCTGGAAGAAGAAAGACAGCGTGAACAGCAGGATAAGATGATCACTGCTTTAGCGGCAGACTATTGGAGCGTATATTACATTGAATTAGATAAAGATGAAGGCGTGTGTTACCAGGCTCATACCGACTTGGATACTCCTGGTTTCAGTGTTGGAGAACATTTCAAATATCTCCCTTCAGTTACCGCTTATGCCAACCAGTACATCACCGAACCATACCGTGAAGAATTCCTGAAGTTCATTCAGCCTGATGCCGTCCGTGAAGGTCTGAAACAGCATCGTGTTATTTCACATACTTACATGGTAAAGCGTCACGGCAAAGAGAGTTACGAAACCGTCCGTTTTGCCCGTGTCAGTCTTGCAAACGGTCAGGATGATCAGCACATTGACAGTGTTGGCGCCTGCTTCGTGGATGTTGACGCGAATACCAGAAGTGCCATGGAACAGCAGCAGGCCCTCAGCGATGCCCTTACAGCTGCTGAAGAAGCCAGCAAGGCAAAGACAACCTTCCTGTCTCACATGAGCCATGAGATCCGTACACCTATGAATGCCATCATTGGTCTGGACAGTATAGCCTTAAACGATCCTGATGTGCCGGAAAAAACCAGAGAGTATCTGGAAAAAATCGGTTCATCTGCCGATCACCTGTTAGGACTCATTAACGACATTCTGGACATGTCGCGTATTGAATCAGGAAGATTAACACTCAAGAATGAAGAATTCTCCTTCCAGAAACTATTGGAAGCAATCAATACAATATTCAGTGGTCAATGCCAGGATAAAGGTCTGGATTACCACTGCCGCATCAATTCTGAAATTGATGAATACTACATCGGCGACAACATGAAGTTGAGACAGATACTGATCAACATTCTCGGTAACGCAGTTAAGTTTACTCCTAGTGGCGGAAAGGTAGAACTCCAGGTAGAAAGAACAGCTAAATATGATGGAAAGTCAACCATGCGTTTTACTATTTCTGATACCGGCATCGGTATGAGTAAGGAATACTTACCTCATTTATTTGATACCTTCTCACAGGAGGATTCCTCTTCAACAACAAAATTTGGCAGTACAGGTTTAGGCATGGCCATAACCAAGAGCATTGTTGAACTGATGAACGGCCATATTGAAGTAGAAAGTGAAAAAGGTGTTGGTACGACATTCGTTGTTACGGTAACCTTATCTGACTCTGAAAGAACAGACTTGCAGGAAGAGGAAGAGATACATCCAAGCGACTTGACCGTCTTGATCGTTGATGATGACCCGATTGCCTGCCAGCACGCTCAGCTAGTACTGGAAAAGGCCGGAATTTCCTCAGAAATGGCAAATTCAGGAAAACAGGCCATTGAAATGGTCAAATTGCGTCATGCAAGAATGGAGCCTTATAATCTGATTCTTGTAGACTGGAAAATGCCGGAAATGGATGGTGTAGAAACCACAAGACAGATCAGAGCAGAGATTGGCAATGAATCAGCCATAATAATTCTTACAGCATACCGTTGGGATGATGTCTTAGAAGAAGCACTTAAGGCTGGTGTAGACAGTTTCTTACCAAAACCGTTATTCGCAACAGCTGTTTTAGAGGAGTTCAAGTCCGCATTAAAGCGCAAGGATATTGCCTCCATGAAACAGCAGTCTAAGGCTGACTTAGCAGGCAAACACATTCTTCTGGCAGAAGACATAGATGTAAATGCCGAAATAATCCGAATGGTTCTGCAGATGAGAAAGATGGAAGTCGAC
Source organism: Erysipelotrichaceae bacterium (assembly GCA_017431405.1). Classification (GTDB taxonomy): domain Bacteria; phylum Bacillota_I; class Bacilli_A; order Erysipelotrichales; family Erysipelotrichaceae; genus RUG521. The sequence goes on from JAFRLB010000055.1 coordinate 21,711, forward strand.
AGAGTTGAAAACGGAAAAAAAGCAGTAGAATTATTCTCTGAACATCCTGAAGGCTACTATGACGCAATCCTGATGGATATGAGAATGCCGGAAATGGACGGTCTGGAAGCTACACGCACGATCCGTGCCATGGAACGCAGTGACGCTGCATCAACACCGATCATTGCTCTTACCGCCAATGCATTCGACGAAGATGTACAGCGAAGCATGCAGGCTGGTCTGAATGCTCATTTATCAAAGCCGGTACAGCCGGAACTGCTGTTTGAAACGTTGGAAAGTCTGATTAAAAACTAAACCACATAAAAACATTGGGATAACTTAACTCCCAATGTTTTTTATTATTCGCCCTGAGCAATGACAATTGCGCTGGCTAAGTCCCCTTCAGTTGTAATTGACACTCTGAAATCTGTGACTCCTGTTCCCTTTAACAGTTTCTTCAGATTACCTGTAATATTGACATAAGGTGCACCGTCTTCATACTCAAGAACTTCAATGTCGTTCTTTTCAAGTTTTCCGTCAATGAGATGATCAACTGACTTCCATACTGCACTCTTAGCTGCATATCTGCCGGCAAAGAAGTCGATTCTGTCACTCTGCTTATCAGCGAGTTCTTCCTCTGCATCTGTAAAAATGTCCTTAGCGTATTCAGGATTATCTAAAAAGCGCTCTACAACACTTATTGTTACTGAATCAATACCTACTCCAAAAACCATAATTATGTATCTCCTTTTATATATAATATAGTTTACTAAATAATCAGCTCATTTTAAACTCATTTATTCTTTTTCTTTTCCATTAATGTAGCCAGTTCAATAAAGATAATACCAACCATTAATCCGGAAATCAGAAATATCTTTCCGTTAATGGTTGTTAATGAAGCAAGTACAAATCCGATCATTGGAATATGGAAAGCTACCTTCCCTATATAGAACAACCAGGAAACAGGAATAATGTCTTCCTTCTCGTTGGCGTCTCCCTTGGTAATGAACTGACGTTTTGCGGTATCAATTTCCAATACTCTGTGGGTAGTCGGAACAGTTGATTCCCTGTTAGCGTAAAACGTAATGATGTCTCCGGTTTTTATGTTTTCAGGCTTTTCATTGCTTACGTAAATGATACTGCCAACAGGTAAAGTCGGCTCCATACTGCCAGACTGTATGACATATTTTTCAAACGGAAGGACTAACAAAACCGAAATAATAATTATTATTCCGATAATTATCATCCCCAGAAATCTCATTATTTTGGCTAACATATATTTCTCCTATATCAAAAACAGGTTTTAAAACCTGTTTAATTACCTGGAAGTCTGTAAATCTCTTCGCCTTCCTGAACCAGAAGGAATTCACCTCTGGCCCATGACTTAACGTATTCATCGTCCATGAGTCTTTCTTTCTGCAGTAAAAGGTGTTCCTGTTCTTCCTGCAGTTCAGCCAGTTCTTTCTTAGCATCATTTATGTCTGCCAGTAAGGTGAAGGTAGTGCCTACTTCTTTGGAAATCTGCCATACGAAATAAATGATTCCCCAGATCATGGCAACACAAAGGATTCCCACGATAAAGGAATTCAACGGTTTCTTTTTCTTTTTATTAACCTTTTTTTCGCTCATTTCTTTTCCACCCCATCGGTAATTTTAATCATATACAAAAAAATGTGAAATTTCAACTCTCTATATTTCACCGTTTTCTTCAACGATTCTTTCTTCAATGACTTCATACATTGTATCAGCTTCGTTTTTCTTTACAATGTCCTTTACTTCCAGAACTCTTACAACCAGACAGCGGCTGCCGAAAGTAACCTCAATTACGTCTCCCGGTTTAATGTCCGTAGAAGGCTTGGCAACTCTGCCATTAACAACAACTCTCTGATTGGCTGCCAGTTCCTTCGAAACGGTTCTTCTCTTTAAGATTCTGGCAACCTTTAAGTATTTATCTAATCTCATTTTCTTTCACCCATTCTCTCAACTATTTCCATGGCCTTGGTAAGATACTGCAGCCAGTTCTTTCGCTTAATGAATATCAATGCTATCTTATTATGATTATAACGCAGTTTTATGTCTGATGAGAGATTCATGATTTCCTCAAACAGTTTGACTCCATCTACGTTCTGACTGAACTCTTCAGATAATACCAGTCTTGATTCCTTTTCCAGTTCATCAAAACGGTCAAAACAGTAATTATTCATCATGACTTCGACACGTTTCTTTTCAAACAGCAGTTTTACGGCGTTAGGCAGTTTACCATAACGGTCCGTTATTTCTTCTTCAAGATCATTTAACTGCTTGATGGTTTTTAACTTATCAATGCGCTGATACAGGGTTATTTTTTCATAATCCTGTGGGGCAAAGTTTTCTGGAATGTAGCCGTCTACGCCATCGATCTTCTTCTGAACAAGTTCTTCATGGGGAACATAAATACCCTTCTTTTCATTTAAAGCATCCTGTAACATTTCCAGATACATGTCCATGCCTACGGTATTGATGAAACCTGCCTGCTTCTCACCTAATAAGTCTCCCGCTCCTCTGATCGTCAGATCTCGCATGGCGATCTTATAACCTGAACCTAATTCGGTAAAGTCCTTAATGGCCTGTAATCTCTTGGTGGCTACTTCTGACAGCTGTCTTTGTGGGTCATGCATCAGATAGGCATAGGCGATCCTGTCACTTCGGCCAACTCGGCCTCTGATCTGATATAACTGTGATAAGCCGAATGTATCAGCCTTATCGATGATGATCGTATTGGCATTGGAAATGTCGATGCCCGTTTCAATAATGGTCGTACATACCAAGACATCATAGTCACCGTTAATGAAGTGATACATGACATCTTCTATTTCTTCCCTGTTCATTTGCCCATGAGCTACCCCTATTCTGGCATCCGGTAATTCTATTTCAAGTTTGGCTGCCAGTTCATATATTGAAGTAGTGTTGTTATGGAGATAGAATACCTGGCCCTTTCTGGCCAGTTCTCTCTGAATGACTTCCTTGATTAGATACTCATTTTTTTCAACAACATAGGTCTGAATCGGCATTCTGTTCATTGGCGGGGTATCCAGTTGTGATAATGACATTACCCCGATCAATGACATCTGAAGAGTTCTTGGAATAGGTGTAGCTGATAAGGACAGTACATCTATCGTTCTCTTTAATTCCTTGATCTTTTCCTTGGCCTGTACGCCAAAACGCTGTTCTTCATCGATGATCAACAGACCAAGATCTTCAAATTTTACATCTTCACTTAATAATCTGTGTGTACCTATTAAGATGTCGATCTTGCCTTCCTTAACTTCCTGTAAGATCTTCTTCTGTTCACTTTCCACCACGAAACGGTTGATAAGTGCAATCTTTACCGGGAAGCCCTTGAATCTTTCCACAAAGGTGTTGTAGTGCTGGCGGGAAAGAATGGTTGTAGGACATAAATAGGCAACCTGCTTGAGGTCATTAATGGCCTTAAAGGCCGCAACCATGGCTACTTCCGTCTTACCGAAGCCAACATCACCACATAATAAACGGTCCATTGGCTTACTGCTTTCCATGTCCTGTTTTACTTCTCTGATGGCCTTCTTCTGATCTCTGGTGAGTTCAAATTCAAAGTTCTTCTCAAACTCCTTTATTCTTTCATCATCCTTTGAGAAGGCAAAACCAATGTTCTTTTCTCTGTCAGAATAAAGCTGGACCAGTCTGGCAGCGATGCTTTCCACATCTTCCTTCAGCTTTTCCTTGGTCTTGTTCCAGACATTTGAACCTATCTTATTTAATCTGATGCCAACACCTTCGGAACCGACAAACTTTCTGACAAGTTTAAACTGTTCCAGAGGCACCAGTAATTCATCGTCGTCCTTATACAGTATTCTCAGATAGTCACGGTGGTGTCCTCTGATTTCTCTGGTTACGATACCTTGATATCTGCCAATGCCATATTGATTATGAACAACGTAATCTCCCTCATTAAGATCCTGATAGTCATCCAGCTGGATGGCTTCATTGAACTTACGGGAATAACGTCCCTTCTTAATGTTTACGCCAAACAGTTCTCTGGCAGTCAATACTATTACATCATCAAAACTGAAGCCTTCTTCAAAGAGCTCCGGCATGAATGTAACAACATCTTTGGCGATGATCTCACGGTTGTACATCTCTTCCGTGATCATCTTCTGGTTGTTTTCATTAAGAGCCAGTACGACTTTTCTGATCTTGGTATACCTGAGTATTTCATCAACTAACTTGGCAATTGGCAAATTAGGGAAATACATTGGCTTAATGCCACTGGTGATCGGATGCTTGTAATCGGAGAACAAGCCGATGTTATAAGCATCATGAGCTTCAATTATGCGGTGATAGTCGCCATAGACGCTGTAGTAACATAAACCATTACCGGCTTCGAAGGTTTCCCTGATGAAATCAGTTGTTTCCTCAGTGAGCTGAGTTACATTCTGTTCTATTTCACTGCCGGTAGATAGGATGATGTCTGGTTCATCAATGTAATCAAGGAAGTTACTGGTTTCATTGAAGAAGCATCTGTAACGGTAGAGGTAATGTTCAAAGATGTGGTTCTTGAGATAATCAATGTCTCTTTCCACATTGCCTCTTAATTCATCAGGATAGTCACATCTCTTAAGATCTCTTTCCAGCTGTGTTCTGATTTTCTTTTCAACTTCCTCAAAGTCTTCGTTATATATGAGGATACTTGCAGGAACCAGTTCAACACTGTCTACCTTTTTAATCGTTCGCTGATCAGACAGGTTAAAGAATCTGATACTGTCGATCTCATCATCAAAGAATTCTATTCTGACAGGATCATTTTCCTGAATGGTAAATACATCTATTACATCACCACGGCTGCTGAAAGTAAGCGGCTGATCTACTCTGTTGGTATAACGGTAGCCGCTTTCGATTAACAGGTTACGCAGTTCAGACATGCTGACGGTATTGCCTACCTGCAGCTTGATGATGTGCTTCTTAAATACGTTAACATCCGGCAGGTATCTTATCAAGGCTGCCGGGTGGGTTATGATTACCTTTGGTTCATCGTGGAAACAAAGCTGAGCTAAGGTCTCCATCTGACCCGCATACATCGTTGGGGTTGAGGCTATGGCCTCTACTCTTAATGATTCTTCCACGCTGAAAAGCAGCACATCGTTCTCTAACAGGGGGGTCAGCTTCCTGTATAACTGCTGTGCTGTATATAAGTTGTTCTTTACGATGACCATCATTCGTGGATCCTGTTTGAATGAGGCCGCAACCGTAAGCGTTTCTGCTGTTGGTGTTAGAGCGGATAATCCAGGTTCCCTGTTAGTAAGGGCCCATACGGCTTCATCCCGCTGTAGCACTTTCCATAAATCAATCATTTTTCTCCTCGGTTGTATTTATTCATAACAGACTGGAATGGTTCTGTCATGTACTCCTTTCCGGCTTGTGCTGCTCTTGAGATTGCTTCAAGCCAGGCTTTCTTTTCCTCACCGCCGCTTGTTCCTAAGACAAAGTCAATGGTGTCATGCTTGTTTTCACTGCCAATGCCGACTCTGATGCGGCAGAAGCTGTCAGTTCCAAGATGAGCAATGATGCTCTTAATGCCATTATGGCCACCGGCACTGCCCTTTTCTCTTAATCTTATCTTACCGGCCGGCAAGTCCAGATCATCATAGATGACAAGCACATCCTTTGTCGGGTCAAGGTGGTAATATCTAACGGCCTTGCCAACTGCCTCACCTGAATTGTTCATGTATGTCTGAGGTTTCATTAATACAATCTGTTCACCTCTGACATTAACCTTTTCCGTTAAGGCATTGAAGGTCTTCTTCTTTATTGACACATTGAGCAGGGAAGCTAATTCATCCATGGCTAAAAAACCAGTGTTGTGTCTGGTATGTTCATATTCTTTGCCTGGATTTCCTAAACCTACTATTAACTTCATATTCTCACTCCCGTGCCCTACTATTTTACACTATTTATTCCTAGTTACAATCTAAAGTTGATTTATTACCCCACAGAACATGATCGTATTGCCCATGTATTCTATGAATATGAATGGACGGTCAACTACCATTTTAGTAATGTCCTGTGGACCAGGTCCGCCATACATCATGTCAACGGTATATGCCGCTGCCTTTATGCCCTCTTCATCAACGACAACCCGGCAGGCATGTTCTATCTGGTCAACTGCCATTGCTGTTTCCGTTAATTCACCAAATGGCTTCTTCTGACTGTCAAAGACACTGGTGATGCCCAACCTTGGTAAGGCTTCTTCCAATCTGAGTTTACTGTCAGTATCAAACTTTGGCAATGAAAGTTCTACTCTGGCAGGTTCAAATATCATGCCTGGAGAACAGATCAGCTCTCCAACCTCACCACTTTCCATTAACTCTGATACACTGACGCCTTCATTAGGCATGATGATCGCAAAGCTGCCGCCATCACCGAATATGTCCATGCAGCTGGTAAAGTTGCTGCCTTCATGGTATAAGATGGAAGCTGTCTTATGCATCATTTCAACTTTTACATCCTGTTCTGTACCATGGAATACTTCAAGAGCAGTCTTTTCCTTTTCAAACTCGAACTGCCATCTGTTGGTATGGTATACCGTACTTGCCAACATCATTAATGTTGCCGGACTGATGCTAATTTCATTAATATGGTTACCCAGTAATTCACCGGTATTGTCATTCATCCAGGACTTAAAGGCCTTATGATAATCCTCACTGGCCATGTCACCGGAAAATACCGGTACATAGAAATAGTCTGATTCCTGTTTCAGAATGTCTTCATTGAAATCGACTGATTGATTTAACCAGATGGAATTGGCAAACTGTGTTGTGGTCTTATCTGACTTAACATAGAACCTGTTCCAGATAGCCTGATAATCAAACACCAGTGAATCTTCCTTAACACCTAAGGTCTTGATTATTTCTTCCCTGGCCTCCCCTTGAGCAAGTCCAGCCAAAGCCGCCAGATTAAAGTAAATGTTAAGCGGTGAAAATACCGTATTCTTCTCAGTGGTCAGAATGTCTTTCATCAACCTTAAGGAAAAATCAGGCAGTTTTCCTTCAGTGACTGTGCCATTATTCCTGCCACTGGACTTATATGATTCCACACCTGAAACCAGGTATTGTTCATAATCAAAATCTGCTATTTCTGCCTGTTGTTGCTCGCCCTGATGTACTTCCAGATCAGGTTCCTTCTGACAGCCGCTGATCAATAACATCATGACGCATAGTAATACACTAATCAGTTTTCTGGTCACAATACCACTCCCTTATGTCTTCTGTGATCTCTTCAAAATAACCATCCTTAAGAACATCATACCATTTTACCGGCATCTGATTATTCCACCAGGTATACTGTCGCTTAGCAAATTGTCTGGTATGCGTCTTAATTAATTCCCTTGTGTCTTCCAGGGTCATATTTCCCAGGAAATAATCCCTGAACTCCTTATATCCTATGCCATGCAGACCATGCATGTCCCAGTCATACTTTTCGTTCAGCTTATTGACTTCATCAAGTAAGCCTGCTTCAAACATCAGATCTACTCTCTTATTTATTCTTTCCTTTAACAGAGTTCTGTCCATGGTTAAACCGATGATTTTGGCATCATAGATCATCTCATGTTTCTGTTCAGCTTCCTGTTCACTCTTAAGGTTCCCGCTTTCCGCCATCTGTAAGGCTCTAACGATCCTTCTGCGGTTATTAGGATGTATTACTTCCGTTGCCTTAGGGTCAAGTTTCAGAAGTCTCTGATACAGTTCTTCCGTATCTTCATCCTCATATTCGTTTAATTCAGTGTCGATCTTTGTAAAGGCGTAGTCATATAACAATGCCTTAATATATAAGCCGGTACCACCGACTATAATCGGCAGTTTACCTCTTGAAGCTATTTCCTCTATCTTTTTTCTGGCATCTTGTTGAAACTGTTGAACAGAGTAGTCATCACCTACATTCTTATAGTCCAGTAAGTGATGAGGTATGCCCTGCATTTCTGCTTCAGTAACCTTGGCACTGCCAATGTTTAATTCCTTATAAACCTGAATACTGTCTCCGTTGATAATTTCCCCGTTAAAAAGCTGTGCGAGTCTTACTCCCACATCACTTTTTCCGACAGCTGTCGGTCCTACTACCGCAATTACCTTATAAGACACGCTTGAACTCCTTCTGTAGCTGTGTTTCGGAAATGGCCATCATGGTCGGTCTGCCATGAGGGCAGTTAAACGGCTGAATGCACTGACCTAATCTGCTTAACAGCTTTCTCGCCTCCAAGGCATCCAGACGGTGATTGAACCTGATGGAACTGTGGCAGGCTAAGGTAGCTATCTTGTCCTTCCTGATTTCCAACATGTTCATTTTCTTTTCATTTAATATTTCATTCACCAGATCCTTGATGAATTCCGTTTCATTTATCTCGTCAAACCAGATCGGTACCTGTCTGACCAGGGCACTCTTATTGGAGAATGCTTCTAACTTCATGCCGATGCTGGCAAAGACTTCATTGATCTTGTCTAGTTGCTCAAATTCCGCAGGTGTCAATTCAATGATCAATGGAACTAAAAGTTCCTGCATCATTACATCATTGTTTTCAACCTGCTTCTGAATGTCTTCATACATGCATCTTTCCATGGCTGCGTGCTGGTCAACAATGTAAAGATTCTCGTCGTCACAGGCCAGTATGTAATTGCCATGTAATTGGGCCAGATAGGTAAATCTTTCTACCAATACGACCGGTTCTTCCTTTTTTTCTGCTACAGGTTCATAGGCTTCAACGGCTTCCTGCAACATGTAATCCTGTTTCTGAACAGGCTGATAATTGTATCCGGCCTCAAATAAAGGTGTTTCCTCTACTTTAATGCTCTGCTTTGGCAGCTTTATTTCACCCGGTTTAAACTGTTTCTTTAATATTTCATTGATGTTGTTCTGAATGAGGGAACATAACTGTCTTTCCTTTGAAAGTCTGATTTCCCACTTTGAAGGATGAACGTTAACATCAACCAGCTGATAGTCTACGTCGATGTTTAATACACAGATAGGATAACGGTCAGGCATCATGAATTCCCTGTAGGCATCAATGATGGCCTTCTGAATCAGAAAGCTTCTTACAATACGGCCGTTAATGAAACAGGTAATGAACTGCTTGCCGGAACGGTTAATGCTAGGGAGTACCAGTACACCTCTTACCTTGAAGTCATAGTCATTGAATTCAACAGGAATACTGTTCTTGGCAATTTCCAGACCATAGATATGCATCATGGTCTCATCAAGATTACCATTACCAGGAGTCCGTAATTTCAGTTTATCGTCACTGTATAATTCAAAGGCAATACCAGGATTGCCAAGAGCAAATTTCTGCATCAGATCGATGATGGCATTTAACTCAACATTACCGCTTTTTAAATGCTTTAATCTTGCCGGGGTCTTATGAAACAGATTCTGAACTCTGATCGTTGTTCCCTTACTGCTGGCGGCTGGTCCGGCCTTTACGATCTTACCGAACTCAATGTCTATTCCCGTAGAACTGTTACCGTCACTGGTTAATAAGGATGTCTTACTTACTGAGGCAATTGAAGGTAAGGCTTCACCTCTGAAACCCATGGTATGAATGTCCCATAAGTCCTCAGTACGTCTGATCTTACTGGTCGCATGTCTGTTAAAGGCCTTAACGGCATCTTCCTGATCCATGCCTGTGCCATTATCAATAACCTCAATTGAATCTCTGCCGCCGTTTTCTACCTTGACAATGATCTTGGTAGCTTCGGCATCAATTGAGTTTTCCACCAGTTCCTTGACTACGCCCATTGGTTTTTCAACCACTTCACCGGCCGCAATCATGTTTGTAAGATGTTCATCCAAAACGTGTATTTTACTCATATCATCAGTCCCTTATAATCATTATACAATATTTAAAGGCATAGACTAAGGGAAGTCCTGTGACTTCCCTTATTGATTAAACGTATTTTTCCAGTGTCTTTCTGACTGCTCCCTTTTCCCTTAACATTTCATTTAAGTAAGCAGTTATCTTATCAGCCAGACCCTGTTCTTCAAGATCAACACCGAAGATTCTTTCGTTCTTCAGAATGCTCATGATATCTTTCTTTTCAACCGTAGCACCTAATTCATAATTCATGATCGGTGTTAACTCACCAAGCATTGGATCACTTGGTAACTCAAATTTTTCACCCAGATCATTAATGCCTGTCAGATATCTTAACCAGCCGGCAAATACCAGCGGGATATATGTCAGTTCATTAAGATCCTTACCCTTGGCAACATAGGCCTTAAGTGTTTCACCGAATCTTACCGGTAACTTCTGAGAAGTATCCATGGCAATACGCTGTGGTGCATCAGGCATGAATGGGTTTGTCAGTCTGACATTGATTACTGTATCCAGGAATTCTCTTGGCTTGATGATGCCCGGGTCAGTTACGACAGGTAATCCTTCATCATAGCCAATATGTCTGGCTAACTTATCCAATACTTCATCATTCATTTCTTCATAGATCAGATGATGGTCTAATAAGCAGCCATAAACAGCTAAGGCTGTATGTACCGGATTCAGACAGGTACATACCTTCATCTTTTCAACCTTATCAACCGTATCACGGTCTGTAAAGATGATTCCTTCCTTATCCCAGGCTGGCTTGCCATTACGGAAGTCATCCTCAATGATCAGATACTGACTTTCCTCAGCGTTAACGAAACAGTTCATGTAGTAAGAAGTATCATGCAGATCTTCCAAACCGTCGTTTCTTAACATTTCGGCAACCTTGCCATCCGGTCTAGGAGTGATCTTATCGATCATGGAAATTGGGAAGCTTACTTCATTATTCAGATATTCAATGAAGCCATTGTCATTCCAACTTTCCGCAAACTTCATGATGCCACTCTTTAGTACATCGCCATTATGTGAACAGTTATCATGACTGCTTAAGGTTAATGGGTAAGCACCGTTTTCATAACGGTACCATAACAGTGAAGCAACGACCCCAATGTAGGAATCAGTTTCAAATGGCTTCTCGCAGGTTTCAGCTACTCTGTAGCCTTTTTCAGTAATGGTATAGCTTACAACCTGTAAGCTCTTCTTAGCGAAGATCTCCTTTAATCTTTCGATTTCATCAATTCTTACACTTTCAGCGATTGAACCGACAACTCTCTTATTAACATTACCATCACTCTTCAAAGTAACCGCAACGTACAAGTTATCATAGGCTCTGTAATATGTATCAATGTCACTGCCCTTACGGCCGCTGACAACGATCAGGCCCTTATCAATGATTCCTTTATCTAATAATTTATCGCAATAAACAGCTTCAAAGGCTCTGAATAAGTTTCCAGAACCAAAGTGAACCCAGACTGGCTCTTCTGTTGTTTCAGCTATCATCTTATTTCTGTCATAGGAATATACTTCATAACCCTTATCGAGCCAACTCTGTTTTTCCTGTTGAACATTTATGAGTTTCATTATCTTTCTCCCTTATCAATGGCTTCCCATAAGCCACAGATATATGCAGCTCCTAATGCTCTGTCATATAATCCATATCCAGGCATTGCCACCTCATCCCATATCATTCTGCCATGGTCTGGTCTGATAGGTCCTGAAAAGCCTATGTCATGTAATGCTTTCACTATCTCATACATGTCAAAGCTGCCATCTGAAGATAAATGAGCCGCTTCCTCAAAGTCATCTCTGCTGTTGAACTTCAGGTTTCTGACATGAGCAAAGTGGATCCTTCCCTTCAATGACCTTATCATTGCCGGTAAGTCATTATCCAGGTTTGTTCCATAAGAACCTGAACAGAATGTAACACCATTATGTTCATCATCTACCATCTTCATCATCCTGTGGATGTTTTCCATGTTGGTGATTATTCTCGGTAAGCCAAATACACTCCAGGCCGGATCATCTGGATGGATAGCCATCTTGATGTCATACTTGTTACATACAGGCATTATCTTCTCTAAGAAGTACTTAAGATTATCAAACAGCTTGTCTTCATCTACATCACTGTACATCTCAAACAGTTCCTTTACATGAGCCATTCTCTCTGGCTCCCAGCCAGGCATGACTGTTCCGTTCATATCTGAGGAGATCGATTCAAACATCTTCTCAGGTACTAATTCATCTACGGCCTTCTGAGTATAAGCCAGTACTGTTGAACCATCTGCTCTTCTTCTGGCCAGTTCTGTTCTGGTCCAGTCGAATACCGGCATGAAGTTATAACATACCAGATGGATGTCTTCCTTGCCTAAGTTCTCTAATGTTTCAATATAGTTCTTTATGTAAAGATCTCTGTTGCCCTTACCGGTCTTGATGTCATCGTGGATGTTTACTGATTCTATGCCTGAGATATGAAGTCCTGCTTCTTCTACTTCATTCTTAAGAGCTCTTATTTCTTCTCTTGTCCATACTTCACCAGGCTGCTTATCATACAGGGTCGTTATTACACCTGTCACATAGGCTGTCTGTCTTATCTGCTTTAATGTTACGGTATCAAACTTACTGCCGTACCAGCGCATTGTCATTTCCATAAGCTATTCTCCAATCAATACTTTTACTGCCTTTAACAATGTATCGTCATCACCGACGTTACCAGGGAATATTACATAAGGTATGTCCGGGAACTTGGAATTCTCGTCAGCTATCCAGACCGGTACACCAGGCTGAATCCGACCGGCAACTCTTGCCTTTCTGATTGATAAACCCTTAGTTCCAACATCGGCTGAGGTTATGCCACCCTTGGCAACGACAAATGACGGTTCTACATTTAATCTCTTTACTAACTGTAACACACAGTCAGATATTCTGGTACTCCTTTTCAGAGCTTTTTCCTTTGTATCGTCAGGGAAACTCATTACCTGCCTTTCCGTAAAGGCAACGGCGATCTTTCCGGAATTGATTATTCTTTCCTCTTCTTCAAGACAGTGCCTTATTTCCCTTTCAATTGTTTCATCATCCTCTAAGATCAGTGATGACTTAAAGGCCACAGGTACTGTATTTTCAAGTGTCAGTAACTGGTTGAGCTGTCTGGTTGTCTTATCAGTATGAGAGCCGACAACTACTATGCCACCCTTATTCTCAGAAGTCTTCTTTACCATTTCTTCCTTCTTGAGAAGCGGTTTTTCACTTATGCCGCCAACACATCTGACAAAGGAAGCTGCACTTCTGTACATGAAGACTTTTCCCTGTGAAATGGCCCTGTATAAGGCCAGACAAAATACCTTTACATCGACATAGTCGATCGCATTTACTATTATTCTTCTATGATCAGCTGCCTTAAGCAGTTTATCTGTGATCTTATCTACTTCAGCGTTTCTTAATTCATCAAGAGTAACACTGATGACATCTTCCTTCTTATAGGTTCCCTGACACTTTTCTTCAATGTATTCCTTAAGATCTGAACTTACATAGCCAAAGGTCTGGTCCCTGGCAAATTCCGTTTCACCGCACGGTACCATTTCTTTGCCGTATCTTACATAGTGAATGTCATTAAGCGTAAATCTGTTTCCTTCCTTGAAGAACGGGAACAGAATGTCACCGTCTACCTTGCCATACTGACTCAGTAATCCCCTGCACAGTATGTCTGTTTCCAGAGGATAATGTCCTCTTAAGGTTGAATCGCCACGTGAAATGAAGAAATACTTTCTGCCTGTCTTTTCAGCAGCTAAGCTTACGTTATTAACTATCTCTTCATGTAAGGTCGTTGTTTCTGCGACACTTAAGGCTCTGGAATTTGTCAGAATGAAAAACAGTCTGTCAGTTTTAAAGGCTTCAGTTAATGTTTCAACCTTCCAGTCAGTATAAACATTTACGTCATGAACTGTCTGAACACCCGTAGGGTCATCATCAAGCACAACGAAAACATGATCGTCCTTTTCAATTTCCCTATTAAGAAGATCATCAATTTCAATATCAGGATATCTGTATGAATTAAGAATATCGGCTGATATGTTCATTAAAGTCCTAACTCCTTCTTAACTCTTTCAACTGCGAGTCTTGGAGAAGTTAATACCGGTTTTGTGGTTTCACCTAATAATGGTAAGATGGCAGTCATTGAACCCTGAGCCAGTACTACAACATCATTTTCAGCTTCTGCCTTGCGGATTGCCTTGATGACAAGTTCATTATGCTTATCAACATCGCCGCTCATTAAGATGTCCAAAGCACCGTCAACCAGGTATTCAGTTACAGTTACGTCCTTATTAGCTTCCTTAGCCTTTGTTCTTACTAAGTTACAGCTTGGCTTTACCGTAGAAGCAACTGTAGCTACGACACCGATTCTGGTGCCGAGTTCAACAGCCTTTTCGGCCATTGCTTCATCAATTTTCAGAGTCTTACAGTCAGCCTGTTTTCTGGCAATGTCGAATGCCTCACCAACTGAAGAACACTGGTTAAAGATCAGATCAGGTTTCAAGGTCTTGGCAACCTGAACATATGCACACATTCTGCTGATGATGGCTGGATTGATTTGGCCATTCTTCTTTACTTCTTCCAGTAAAGAATCATCAATGATGTTTACCATTTCTACTTCCGGAACGATTTCCTTAAATAAAGCTTTCAAGTCGTTTAATGAAACTGGACTTGTGTGGATCAATACTACCTTCATATCTTATAATTCCTTTCCAAAAACATATCTCTGTACTATAATACTGATATGATTAAAACACTTATTCTTATCAGGGACATCCTGATGTACATCGGCACCTTTGCCGGTATCTTCATGATAGGTTATGTCAGAGTTTCTTTCTCTTCAAGACAACAGAAATCTCCAGGCATCGCCTTAGACTACAACGACAGGGAAAAGGCCTTGCGTAAAGCAGCCATCATAATCCTGGCTATTTCAATTGCCCTTGCCCTGATTCCTACCAAAAACCTTTAGAAGCTTGGCGCTTCTTTTTTTATCCTTTATATTCCTCAAGCTTCAGGATGGTTTCTCTGACCATTTCCTTTGTAATTTCATAAGGAATGTGGTTGAGTTCAGGATTAATGATCGTGGCATCAAGAATGTCATCCATTGGATCATCCTTTTCCAGATCAAGATCCTTCAGACATACCGGAAGCTTAACCTTCTTATTGAACTGGTATACCTTCTTGAGGTCTTCCATCTGATTGTCAATTAATAACTGTACTAAAGTACCATAGGAAACGATTTCACCGTGCAGGTGCTTCTGTTCCATCCATTCTCTTACTGTTAAGCCATAGTATAATGCATGAGCCAAGGCACTGTTATAGTCTGGATTGACGATCAGTGATACCCCACCGGTAGCGATGATGATTGACTTGATGACATCTTCAACTTCAGCAGAAACTACGTGGTTCTTAACGTCTTCATAGGCCTTTTCACCCTTTTCCAGGATCGGGTCATAACACAACGCTGAAATGGTTCTGCCAAAGTCGCTTTCAAAGTCAACGACATCATTTTTTGAAGAGAAAACACATTCAACGTGTTTAGCCATTGTATCACCCATGCCTGCCCAGAAATACTTGGCCGGTGCGTTAACTACGATCTCAGGGTCAATGAAACAGTGTACCGGAGGATTCTTCAAACGGTATACTTCCTTAAATGAACCGTCATCATTATGCAATACGGCAATTCTGGTAACTGCGGCACATGTAGAAGCGATGCTGGCAACGGTAAATACGGGCTTGTTCAGCTTGTCACCTACTACCTTGGCAACGTCAATGCACTTGCCACCGCCTACTGCCAGAATCAGATCTGCTTTACTGATTTCTTCTACAGCACTTAACTTATCAATATTGGCATATGAAGCTTCCTTGCCATATACTGCCTGATAAACGATTTCAAAATCCTTTAAGGCAGGAAGTACCTTATCCTTGGAAGCCTTAAAGGCCTTTTCACCGTATAATAAGGCAACCTTACGGCCATAGAATGACATTACGTTTTCAAAATTATCAAATGCATCTGTTCCAATCGTATAACATGGAAGATAATAACTTTTCATACTTTACTCCTCTTCAAAAAACGATGTCTTAAAACACCGTTTTATTTACATTATAAAAGTCCTTCAACAAACTTTCTTAATTCTTCGTCCTTGCAGCCTTCGAAGAAGCATTCCAGGAATCTAGGAGTTAATGACTTCTTAACGATATCCTGATCCATTGCGCTTAAAGCCTCAACTAATGGCTTGGCAACAGCAGCCTTAACTTCTACTAACTTGGCAGCGTTTCTGTTCTGAGATTCCTTACGGCCTGGTTCATTTGGATAGCCCATGCCCTTTGGAGAACCGAAAGCGATGTTAAAGATGTTCTTCAGGTTAACGTCAGCGCCCCAGCCAAATCCCTTAGCATATGGGATTGATAAAGCGTTACCGTTGTTGATCTGTAAGAACAGATAAGCGTCAGATGGTTCAATGCAGTATCCGCATACTACACCTGGCATCATGTTACATGCCATTAAAGCACCCTGACCAGTGCCGCAACCTGTAACAACAAAGTCTACAGCGCCTGAATTTAATAACAGAGCAGCCTGTACACCAATGTTCAGGTATGTTAAGTAACCAGGTTCACCCAGCTGTAAAGGAGCTTCTGCAGTATTCATGCCTGTGTTGTATACTGTGTGTCCCATTGGTTCTACAACTTCCTTCAGTACGCTTAAAACGAGTTCGTTCTTAGCTGACTGAGAGAATTCATTAATCATTGCAATTTTCATATCTTTTCTCCCTTTTTCTTCCATTGAAGATTAATAAAGGGCGGATTTCTCCGCCCTTAATTTAAGCTATTCGTTACTGCCGTTATCAGCAGCTTCAAATGTGTAACGGTCATTTGAACCAATTAAGCGGATATAATTTCTAACAAATTCTTTGACAGCCTTTTCAGCTACCATTTCAATGCCGAGATAATCTGTATTTGGTTCAGCTTCCCACTTAGCCTTCATGGCAACTTCAGCAGCATGGAAAGCATCTGTGCAAACGTTAATCTTATTGATACCACCAGCTACAGCCTTACGGATGTTCTCATCACCTGAGCCTGAACCGCCGTGCAGTACTAATGGCATTTTCAATGCAGCCTTTAATTCAGCAAGTCTTTCGAAGTCCAGCTTTGGAACGAATCCTGCAGGATATTTACCGTGAGCTGTACCGATCGCTACTGCCAAGGCATCAACACCAGTTTCCTTAACGAACTGAACAGCCTGTTCAACGTTGGTATATAAGTCATCTGTACGGCCATCGCCATCAGCTGCCTGTCCAACATGTCCAAGTTCTGCTTCAACTGAGATTCCCTTTGCATGTGCTAAGTCAACAACCATGCGTGTACGTCTTACGTTTTCTTCATATGGTAATGAAGAAGCGTCGATCATGACATTTGAGAATCCCCATTTGATAGCGTCGATTTCAGCTTCCAGAGATGGACCGTGGTCTAAGTTCAGACATACTGGAACGCTTGCTCTTTCAGCCATTGCCTTGATCATTGGAACCATTTCTGTTGGGTGAGCCAGCTTTGACATCTGACCAACACCAAACTGAACGATGATTGGAGAATGTTCTTCTTCTGCAGCTTCGATAACTGCTCTAGCCATTTCCATGTTAACACTGTTGACAGCCATAACTGCATAGCCATCACGATTAGCGTTATCAAGGATATATTTCATGTTTACATACATAATAATTCATCCTCTTTCTATATGAAGTTTCAGCCTAATTCAAGTTAAGATCAAATAACCTTTAATTCTTTAATTTCTAATTTTTATAAGTCGATATCAAGATCAACTACTTCTTCTTCAACAGTTTCTTCTTCTTCTGGAGTCTTCTTCAGAACTGCATACAGAACACCTGTGATGACAGAACCGATGGCACAAGCTAATAACCACAGACCAACCTTGTTAGAAAGTGGAGCAACTAAGATACCACCATGAGAAGCAGGAGTACCAACACCCCATACCATAGCTAAGCCAGAAGCGATTGCAGAACCGATCATTGAAGATGGTACAACTCTTAATGGGTCTTCAGCAACGAATGGTAATACACCTTCAGTGATGAAGCATAAGCCCATTGGGATACATGTATAAGCAGCATCCTTCTGCTGACGAGTGAACTTCTTTGGAGCTAAGATTGCAGCTAAGCCAACACCGATTGCAGGTGTCATACCGCCGATGATCTTTGCTGTTTCAGCACATTCACCGATTCCGCCAGTCTGTGGGTTGTCTGCGTATAATGCGTTAGCAGCCATTGAAGCAGTCTTGTTGATAGGACCGCCCATGTCGAAGCCCATGCAAGCACCGATAACAGCACCAACTACGAATAATGAACCTGCAGCTAATGACTGGATCCAGCTCTGGAATGCTAACATGATAGCTGATAATGGTTTCATTAAGATACCGAAGAATACGAATGTAGCGCAGCAAGTAGCGATTACTGGAATGATTAATACAGGCATTAAACCCTGTAAAGCCTTAGGCATCTTCCAAGTCTTCATCCACTTTACGAAGTAACCAACTAAGAAGCCCATCAGCATAGCGCCAACGAAACCAGTCTTAGTAGGACCACCAGCATAGTAGCCAATTGCGAAACCAGGAACGATACCAGGTCTGTCTGAGATTGAGTATGCGATACCAGCACATAAGAATGCATAAGCCCAGTTGAAGCCGTTTCCGTTCATTTCACCTAACATATGCATGAAGTCTGAAATCTTAGTGATTGAGTAGCCTGAATATGCTAAACCACCGATAGTTGGATCTGACAGTGGTACGCCACTCCATGAATAAGCCTTCTGAATAGCACCTGTAATACCGGCCATAACAACCATAGGAATCAGGAATGAAATACCAGTCATGATGTGCTTTCTAAATTCTGAAAATTTCATATAATAGTCTTCCCCTCTAATTTTTTAAAAACTAAATATAATTATTCTTTACTGTTTTGCTGCCAGTTTCTTTTCAATCGTAGATAATAAGCTCTTTGGCTGCTTCATTGCGACTGAAATAGGAACGTCAACAATCTTTTTGCCCTTGAAACGATTAGCACCACGGATTGCGATATCGTGAGTGTACAGAACAACGTCAGCGTTTCCGATGTCTTCAGCTGTCAGTTCGTTCTCGATACCTGCAGAGCCCTGAGTTTCAACCTTAATATCATAGCCTAATTCTTCTGCAGCCTTTTGCAGTTTTTCGGCAACGATGTAAGTGTGAGCAATGCCTGCTGTACAAGCTGTAATTGCAACAATTTTCATATAGAAACTCCTTTCATAATCTTGAATTAGCTTACCTTATTTTATAATAGATTTTTTTCTTCCTCAATATTATTTCAAACAAAAATTATATAAATTTTATCATATTGAGTACTTTTATAACGTTTTTGATAATGTTTTGATTATTTTAGAAGTCAATATCGAGGTCTACAATCTCTTCTTCGTTTAAAACCTTGTCAACTTCACCTAATTCTTCATCTTCACATAAGATCAGGTTGAGTATTTCTTCCTTGCTCTGAGCTTGTGATAATTTGGTGACTCTGACATCATTTCCTAACTTGCCGGCCAGTTCACTTAATAACATCATGTGGTTTCTGGCGAATTCCTTATCAGCGCTGACGCAGAATAAGAAGATCAGATGTGTATCCTGATAGCCATCATCACTCATGCTGCTTTCCCAGCGAATTGGATTAACAGTCTTACCGATCATGATGCCGTTACGTAAGACAGCGTTTGACTTGCCGTGAGGAATTGAAAGGTGTGAACCCATTCCTGTAGGGCCTTCTGCTTCTCTTTCGTAAATGTCCTTTACAAATACGTCAACATCATTGATATATCCATTCTTTAAAAGAACATTTGCCATGTAGTGCAGTACTTCATCCTTGGTAGTACCCTGAACTTCAAGATCAATAATGTCTGTGTTAAGAATATCGATTAATGGCATATTAATTGTCCTCCCTTATATGTACCATAATAGTAGCAGATTTAGTCAAAATTAGCATTATGCAACCACAGATATTTTTCGTCCTCATTTCTGGTTGTCTGTAACCATGGATTGCCATCAAGATGACGGATCATCCAGCAGGTATACATCTGGAAGCCAGGAGCTACGGCCTGTGGATGCAGTTCTTCAGGTGTAATGGCTGAGAATGAGTTATCAACACTCTTGAATACCTTGTCACCAATGAAGCTTGCACCAAAGCCCTCTGGTCTGTCGAACTTGAAGTAGTACAGTTCAGGCTGTGGATGTCTGTGTGGTAAGTAGCCTGACCAGTTACCGCGGTCATTCAGTACTTCACCTAGTACCATGTTTGAATATGGAGCAATGTCCTTGTCAAAAATGGTATTAACTCTTCTTTTGGCAACGTTGCCAAACTTACCGACACATGAATAACCCCATGGGGCATCTTCCGGTGTGTATAACTTTGTTGCGAATTCAGTTTCATTCTTTGTGCACTGTACCAGGAATTCACTTTCACATAATGCCTTTACAGTTACTTCCTTGCCTGTGCATAAGTGTAAGGCATATGGTCCTTCGGTAAATACGTCTTTACGGCTTACGGTTTCCTTATTGCCTTCATAAGTTAATTCCAGTTTGCCTGACAGAATCAGTACGGCTGTTTCTTCGCCTGTTCTCTTGAATGTTCTTTCTTCGTTTTCCTTTAAATGATAAACACGTACGTCCATGAGCATGTCACTGTACTCATTGTCATAAGTACTTAAGATCTCTTCGCCGTTTTCATCAAAATGTGGGTAACCAAACAGTTTCTTTTCCATATTACTTCTCCTTCTTTTTATTTTCTGCTGATGGCCTTCTTAGCTGCATCAGCTATGTCTTCTACAGTCATTCCATATTCCTTTTCCAGGAAATCCTGGGAACCTACCTGTCCATACCTGTTATGAATTCCTATGAATTCCTGCGGTACAGGACAATTACCGGCTAATACATTGGCTATTGCTGAACCAAGGCCGGTGTTTACTTCATGATTTTCAGCTGTTACCACAGCGCCTGTCTTACCGGCTGATTTCAATAATATCTCCTCATCAAGAGGTTTCCAGGTATGCATGTCTATTACTTCAGCCTCAATTCCTTCTTCTTTTATTAATTCAGAAGCCTTTAAGGCATTATATACCATGACACCTGAGGCAATTATCGTTACATCCTTGCCTTCCCTTAACAATACACCCTTGCCTATTTCAAAGTCTGAACCGTCTTCATATATTGTCTTAAAGCTTCTTCTGATTAAACGCATGTAAGTGAGAGAATCAGTTTCAGCCGACCTTTTTGTCAAGGCATAGGTCTGGGCATAATCACATGGATCCATGATTATGGCATTCGGCACATTGAGGTATATACCGCAATCTTCCAGAGGCATGTGTGTTGCGCCGTTGAATGCGGCCGTAATGCCAGGGTCAGAACCGATGATGTGTATTGGTCTTTCACCATATCCGGCTGATAAGAACACCTGGTCAAATGCTCTTCTTGAAGCAAATACGCCAAAGGTGTGCACAAACGGTATTATTCCCGTCGCACTTAAGCCACAGGCAACGCATATCGCATTAGCCTCAGCTATGCCGGCATTGAAGAATCTTTCCGGATATTCCTTCTTTATTCTTGTGGCATTGATGCATCCGGCTAGGTCACAGTCAATGTGAACGATCTTCTCATTGACTTTCATCATGTCCAGCATTGCATCATCATAGGCATCGCGGTTGTTTCTCTTGTCAATGGTATGTTCCTTAGCTAGTTTATACATCATGACAATTCCTCCTTTAATGCCTCATATTTTCTTTCGGCTTCAGCGATTACTTCTTCCCATTGTTCAGCGTTTAACGTTGATGAATGTTCACCGCTTGTTTCCGCAAAGTCTATTCCCTTGCCCTTAACCGTATTTAATATGATCATTGTCGGCTTATCCTTTATTTCATAAGCCCTGTGGATTGCTTCAAGTATTTCCTTGACGTCGTTACCGTCCTTTACGTCAATTACTTCCCAGCCAAAGGCATCAAACTTAGCGCCTATGCCCTTGCCATGAGACATGACTTCTTCAACGGTACCGTCAAGCTGTCTGCCATTATTGTCAACAAAGCCGATCAGGTTATCCAGATGATAATGAGCGGCGAACTGAGCAGCTTCCCATACCTGGCCTTCATCACATTCACCATCACCACATATGACAAAGACATGTGAATCAATGCACTGCATCTTATTGCCAAGTGCAGCACCTACTGCCTGGGAAATGCCCTGACCTAATGAACCGGTTGTTAAGTCAACGCCCTTGGTCTTACTGTGGTCAGTATGTGATGGGAAATCTGATCCTGCTTCATTAAGATGATAGGCGTCTTCCTTTTGGTAATAACCAACTATGCCCAAGGCCGCATACATTGCCGGACCGGCATGACCTTTTGATAATACCAGCCAGTCCCTTTCCTTCCAGTCAGGATCTTCAGGCTTATAGCGCATTACTTCGCCATAAAGTACTGCCAGTACATCGGCAATCGATAAAGAACCCCCTACGTGACCATTGCCCTTTGAAGCGATGATTTTCATGGTTTCCAGTCTGATTTCCGAAGCTAACAGTTTCAGTCTGTTCAGAGTTTCATTCTTCATAGCTTTCTCCTGTTTCAAGGACATATTTGCCCCATTATTAAAGCAATTTTATTCACGAGACGATTATATCATACGAAAAAAGCAATTTCCATAGAAATTGCTCATAATTTAATCAAATTTATCATAACTTTACCATTGACAAGTTATCAATGTGCATATTAATATTGTAATGTATGAAATCAATAGATCAGCTTTATGTTGTTATTCTCAAAGAAGCTGACAAACTTCTCGTCAGGGCATCTGTCAGTAATGATGCCGTCGATCTTTGAAAAGTCTGCGAAACGGTTATAGGCTATTACATCAAACTTGGAATGATCAGCTACGATGTAATTTACGGCACTGTGACTCATGACGGCTGCCTTTATGGCTCCCTCATTAAGTACTGTGTTTGTCAGATTACGGGAAACTGAGATACCAACCGTAGAGATGAAAGCCTTATTACAGTTATAGGTATATAAGGATGTATCCATTAAGAATGAGCCGGTGTTGTGATCAATTACACCACCAACGCCAATTCCTACGATATTGTTCATTCCTCTGATTTCCTGAAGAACATCAATTGAATGAGATATTACGGTAACATTCTTTAAATACTGCATATAATGAAGCATGCGGTAGGCAGTTGAGCCGGAATCGATGAATATTACATCGCCATCCTGGACCATGCCTGCAGCAAGTCTGCCAACATACTCCTTTTCTTCATTGTTGGCGGTCGAACGTTCCTTCATAGAAGAAACGGAACTTATGGATTCTCTGGTTTCATTGAAAACCACGCCACCATAGACCTTTGAAACGACACCCTGTTCCTCAAGCTTATTGAGATCACGTCTTAAGGTCTGAATTGATACGTTAAACTTCTGGAGAAGTTCTTCATTCTTAACTGTTTTCTTTTCACGGATATACGAAAGCATATCTTTCTGTCTGTTGTATTTCATATATGGATCACCCAAATCAATTATAAAGAGTTAACAAAATTTAATCAAATACAAAGGAGAAATTATGAGCAAATTAGCAGAAATGACCAAAACTTACCCACAAACAGAACTGTGGAATGACTCTTGTTCTTATAAGGAACTGTCTTATTCAGTTGAAAGAGGCGCTACCGGTGCTACAACCAACCCGGTTATCGTCTTTAACGTATTAAAGAAAGAACTTCCTGAATGGGAAGACACAATCAGAAAGCTGGTTGATGAAAATCCTGAATGCACGGAAGACGAACTTGCCTGGATGGTAATCAAGGCATTGGGTGCTAACGCTTCTAAATTATTATTAGATAAGTACAAGGCTTCAAACGGTCAGTTAGGCAGAATCTCATTCCAGACTAATGCCAAGTTCTATCAGAACTGTGAAAAGATGGTTGAACAGGCCTGTGACTTAGCCGCAACTGTTGAAAACTCACAGATCAAGGTTCCTGCTTCAAAGGCCGGCATCAAAGCCATTGAAGAGCTGACATACAGAGGTGTTTCTGTTAATGCGACTGTATCATTTACCGTTGCCCAGGCCTTAGCCGTAGCTGAAGCTGTTGAAAGAGGCTTGAAGAGAAGAAGTGAAGAAGGTCTTGATTCTTCAACAATGCATCCAGTATGCACGATCATGGTTGGCAGAGTTGATGACTATCTGAAGAACTTCTATGGTGCTACAGATACACTAGTTTCAAGTGAAGCTTATGAACTGGCTGGCGTAGCCGTAATGAAGAAAGCTTACAAGTTATACAAGGAAAGAGGCTACCGCACAAAGTTATTAGTAGCTGCCTTCCGTAACCGTCATCATTTCGAAGAATTCCTTGGTGGAGACATCATTCTGACTATTCCTTATGGCTGGCAGAAGAAATATGATTCTTCAACCGTAGAAATGAACGATAACATGTCAAAGGACGTTGATGAAGCAATCATCAATGAATTACTGACCCTGGAAGAATTCAGAAAGGCCTATGATGAACACTTCCCTGTTGAACAGTTCCAGTACTATGGCGCCTTCAAGGCAACCATTAACCAGTTCTTAAACGGTTATGACGGCTTAGTACAGTTATTAAGAAAGTACATGGTGAAATAAATGGCTAACACGTTCTTAACACCTAAAACCATTGTTTCAGGCAATAACGCTTTAGATGCCGCAAGCTCACAGTTAAGCAGCTTCGGTAAGAAGGCCTTCGTTGTTACTGATGCAACAATGGTTAAATTAGGCAACGCCGATTCATTATTAAAGGTTCTCGATAAGGAAGGAATTGAATATTCAGTATTCCCTGAAGTCAACTTTGAACCTAATGACCTTATCGTAAAGCAGGGCGCTGAAGCTTATAAGGCTTCAGGCTGTGATTTCCTAATCGCCTTAGGCGGCGGCTCACCAATTGACACAGCCAAGGCAATTTCGATCCTGTTAGCTTCTGACGCTGCTTTGTCTTCTTACATGGGTAAGATCATTGACATTGCCAGACCTGGTTTAGTAGCCATCCCGACAACAGCCGGAACCGGTTCTGAAGCTACCAAGTTTACG
This sequence comes from Erysipelotrichaceae bacterium, assembly GCA_017431405.1. GTDB lineage: Bacteria > Bacillota_I > Bacilli_A > Erysipelotrichales > Erysipelotrichaceae > RUG521. Next base: position 46,715 of record JAFRLB010000055.1, read on the forward strand.
ATCATCAACGATACTGAAACAAAGGTTAAGATGTTACTTACCGGACCATGCCTGATTCCTGATCTGGCAATAATCGATCCGATGTTTACCATCAGTGCTCCTAAGTCAGTTACTGCTCATACGGGCATCGATGCATTATGCCATGCCTTGGAATCATATACTTCCAGAAAGGCTCAGCCATTATCTGACACCTTTGCCTTAAGTGCCATCAAGAGAATCTTCGGCAACTTGAGAACCTGTTATAACGAAGGAAACAATACTGAAGCCAGAATTCAGATGTCATTAGCTGCACTTGAAGCCGGCATTTCCTTCAATAACTCTTCAGTTACAATTGTTCACGGCATGTCCAGACCAATGGGCGCCTTATTCCATGTGCCTCATGGCTTAAGCAATGCCATGTTGCTTAAGGAATGCATGGACTTCGCAGTCAAGGGAGCTTATGACAGATTCGCTGATGTATCAAGATATCTTGGTTTATCAGACAGCACTGATGATAAGGAAGCCGCTGAACTCTTCCTTAAGGAATTAAGCTCACTGTTAAGCGACCTGCATGTTCCGACAATGTCTGAATATGGCATCGATAAGGAAGAATACTTCAATAACATTGATAAGATGGCTCACGATGCCTTCGCATCAGGTTCTCCTTCCAATACCATCAGAGAAACATCTGTTGAGGACATGAAGGAATTATACAAACAGATTTACAGGTAACATTATTAAACAATGTTACCTTTTTTCCTTTATAATAGTAGTAATTCAAAGGAGTTTAGCTATGTATACACTATTCAATGCAACAACTGAAAACTCAAACATGTCATTACTGTTTTATGTAATATTCGGCTTCATGGCCTTAATGTTCTTATTCAGAGCAGCCTTAGGCTATAAGCGTTATAAGAATTCAATCTACCCGCACATCTATGATAACTATCTGATAGATTACTTCTATAAGGTCAACGTATTCAGAGACGGTTCAAAATCAGGCATGTTGAAGAAGCTGGTTGGCTATCACCGCTTAAACTATGCCAATATCACAAACACTGAAGGAAAGCTGGTTACTCAGATCATCACACTCATTCATACCAAAGGCATTCTTTCCATCGCTTACCTGACTTCTGAAGGCAAGTACAGCGGCAGCGATAATGGTAACTGGTATATTAAGAGAAATGAAGCTGACGGTGAAAAGAAGTTCAAGATTGAAAACCCGACAATATATCTGAAGGAATACAATCTGCATTTGTCCCAGGCTCTTGAGAACAGGAAGACTCAAAGCCTCATAGCTGTTCCTGATAATACCGACATTACAAACCTGCATCCTACCTGCAAGGTAATCAAATATTCAGAATTGCCTGAAGCCTTCAAGGAAGCCGATTGCGGCTATGGTCTCAACGATGCTGAAATCGATGAGATCTATGAAAAGCTCGGTGGAAAAGTAGATCACAAGTAGTAACTTAATTAACAGAGCACTGCCCATTTGGGCAGTGTTTTCATATGCATCAGACATGGTGATATTACTTCATTTCATCCGTTATTTCCCGGGTAATATAACGTTTTACTGTTAAAAAAATCATTATATTTTAACCAAATGGCCTTTTTATATATCAATTTTTATTCTTTTATATTTTTTTATAATTTTTAAGGGCTTATTTAATTAACTATTTATTTAAAACGTGATAAAATGGCTTTGATTTTGGATTTTTGGAGGTAAGAAAATGAGTACTATTGATTTAAGCAAGTATGGTGTTAAAGAAACTACCGAAATCATATACAATCCATCATATGAAACATTGTTTGAAGAAGAAACAAAACCTGAATTAGAAGGTTATGAAAAGGGTACTGTTACAGAGTTAAACGCAGTTAACGTCATGACCGGTATTTATACAGGCAGATCTCCTAAGGACAAGTACATTGTCATGGATGAGAATTCAAAGGACACTGTCTGGTGGACCAGCAAGGAATATCCAAATGACAACCACCCAATGAGCGAAGAAACATGGAAGGTTGTTAAGGAAAAGGCCTTAAAACAGTTAAGCGGTAAGAGACTGTTCGTAGTAGACGGTTTCTGCGGCGCTAACAAGGATACCAGAATGGCTGTCAGATTCATCATGGAAGTTGCATGGCAGGCTCACTTCGTACGCAACATGTTCATTAAGCCAACCGCTGAAGAACAGGCAAACTTTGAACCTGACTTCGTAGTATACTGCGCTTCTAAGGCAAAGGTTGACAACTTCGAAGAATTAGGTCTGAATTCAGCAACATGCATCGCTTTCAACATCTCAAGCAAGGAACAGGTAATCTTAAATACCTGGTATGGCGGCGAAATGAAGAAGGGCATGTTCTCAATGATGAACTACTATCTGCCATTAAAGGGCATCGCCAGCATGCACTGCAGTGCCAATACTGACATGAATAAGGAACACACTGCAATCTTCTTCGGTTTATCAGGAACTGGTAAGACAACCTTATCAACTGATCCTAAGAGATTATTAATCGGTGATGATGAACACGGTTGGGATGACAACGGTGTATTCAACCTGGAAGGCGGCTGTTATGCCAAGGTAATCAACCTTGATAAGGAAGCTGAACCAGATATTTACAATGCCATCAGAAGAGATGCATTATTGGAAAACGTTACCGTAAGAGAAGACGGTTCATTGGATTTCGCTGATAAGAGCGTTACCGAAAATACCCGTGTATCTTACCCAATCAACCACATTGAAAAGATCGTTACTCCTGTATCAAGCGGTCCGGCTGCTGAAAACGTAATCTTCTTATCAGCAGATGCATTTGGTGTATTACCACCTGTATCAATCCTGACTCCTGAACAGACAAAGTATTACTTCTTAAGCGGCTTCACAGCTAAGTTAGCCGGTACAGAAAGAGGCATTACTGAACCTACACCAACATTCAGTGCCTGCTTCGGTCAGCCATTCCTGGAATTACATCCAACTAAGTACGCTGAAGAACTGGTTAAGAAGATGGAAAAGAACGGTGCCAAGGCTTACCTGATCAACACAGGCTGGAACGGCACAGGCAAGAGAATCTCAATCAAGGATACCAGAGGAATCGTTGATGCCGTATTATCAGGTGCCATCAACAAGTGTGAAACAAAGGTCATCCCATTCTTCAACTTTGAAGTACCTGTTGAATTAGAAGGCGTAGCTACCGAAATTCTTGATCCAAGAGACACATACGCAAACGCCGAAGAATGGAACACAAAGGCCAAGGATCTGGCAGAAAGATTCATTAAGAATTTCCACAAGTATGAAACAAATGAAGCTGGCAAGGCTTTAGTAGCTGCCGGCCCACAGTTATAAAAAATAAGAGGTTTTATGGTTAAATTAGTTGAAACTTCTCTCCGTGACGGTCATCAGTCGCTGTTTGCGACCCGTATGACTACGGAAGAGGTTGTGAAACTGGCTAAGATCTATGACAATGCCGGTTTCTATGCCCTGGAAGTCTGGGGTGGAGCAACCTTTGACTCAGCCATGCGTTTCTTAAACGAAGACCCATGGGAGAGATTAAGAGCAGATAGAAAAGCATGTCCTAAGACAAAACAGCAGATGCTGTTCAGAGGACAGAACATTCTGGGTTACCGTCATTATTCTGATGACGTTGTCGACATGTTTGTTAAGAAATCAATTGAAAACGGCATCGACATCATCCGTGTATTTGACGCCTTAAACGACATCCGTAACCTGCGTCAGGCTGTTGAATCAACCAAGAAATACGGCGGTGAATGTCAGATTGCCTTATCTTACACTACATCACCGGTTCATACCATTAACTACTATGTATCCCTGGCTAAGGAAGTTCAGCAGTTAGGCGCTGACTCATTATGCATCAAGGACATGGCTGGTGTATTGGTACCGGAAGATGCTACTAAACTGATAAAGGCCATCAAGAAGGAAATCAGCATTCCACTGGAACTGCATTCCCATTGTACGGCCGGTGTCTGTGAAATGACCTACATGGCTGCCATCAAGGCCGGCGTTGACATTGTTGATACATCAGTATCACCATTATCAAACGGTACAGCTCAGCCATCAACTCAGGCATTATGCACAGCTTTAAAGGGAACTAAGTTTGATCCACAGATCAACTTGTCTGTAATTCATGAAGCAGAACCAATCGTTACTGACATCGTCAACAAGTACGTTAAGAACGGACTGTTAAATCCTAAGTCATTACAGATCAACCCTAACATTCTGACTTACCAGGTACCTGGCGGAATGTTAAGTAACATGATCAAGCAACTTACTGATCAGAACGCAATGGACCGCTATGAAGAAGTATTAAGAGAGATCCCTGCCGTTCGTAAGGATCTTGGTTATCCGCCATTAGTAACTCCTATGAGCCAGATGGTTGGTACTCAGGCAGTATTGAACGTATTAAACGGTGAAAGATACAAGATGGTTCTTAAGGAAGTTAAGGACTACCTGCATGGTCATTACGGTAAGAGCCCTGCTCCTGTAAATGAGGAAGTCAGAAAGAAGATCATCGGTGATGATGAAATCATTACCTGCCGTCCGGCTGACTTACTGGAACCTGAGTTTGAAAAGCTTAAGGAACAGTATAAGGATCTGGCCAGAAGTGATGAAGACGTTCTGTCACTGGCATTATTCGAATCTGTCGCAACAGCTTTCCTGAAGAAGAAATATCAGGAAGACACTGTTGAAACAGAAGAATTCGAAATGTTCATTTAAGGAGGCTGACCATGGAATTATTAGCAAGATATTCAGGCATTACAGCCATCATCGTATATCTGTTCATCTTCTGGGTTTACTTACAGATCAAAAAGAACAGAAAGCCAAGCGTTGAAGCTGAAGAACCAGCTGTTAAGTCTGCACCGGTTGTTGCTGAGGAAAGATATCCTCTGGACATCAACGATGAAGACGCAACAGTCGCAGCTTTGATCGCAAGTATTGAATACAGACAGGAAAAAGGAACTGACGTAAGAGTATTATCAGTTAGAGAGGTAAGATAATGAAGGTATATAAGGTTAAGGTAAACGGCCGTGTATTTGAAGTAGAAGTTGAAGCCGTTGACGAAAAAGCAGGTCATATTGAAACTGCAGAAAAGAAAGAAGAACCTGTTAAGGAAGTTAAGGCTACAGGATCTGAAATTCTGGCTCCTATCGCCGGCAAGGTTACTGACATCAAGGTAAGTGTTGGTGATGTTGTTAAGGAAGGCCAGACTGTAATGATCATTGAAGCCATGAAGCTGGAAAACGAGATCCAGTCAGCTTATGCAGGTACTGTTAAGCAGATTCTGGTCAAGAGCGGTGATGATGTCAGAAATAAGGACGTCCTCATTGTCTTAGGCTAAGATGAAGGAAATACATTTCAGAGAAATTGATTCCACAAATACCTACCTTAAGGAAAACTATGCATCAGTAAGTGATCTGACAATTGTCAGCGCTGACTATCAGAGTTCCGGCAAGGGCAGAAACCAACGTGTATGGGACAGTAAGCCTGGCGAGAACCTGTTGTTCTCCCTGCTTATTAAGGACAGTGACTATTTCCCTTTATACAAGGCAATTTCCATTGTTTCAGCCTATTCGGTAATGAAGACACTGAATGAATATGGAATTGAAGATACCATGATCAAGTGGCCTAATGATATATATGTCAGAGGGCAGAAGATCTGCGGCATCTTACTTGAGTCCGTTAGCCGAAATGAAATTGAATGTCTTATCATCGGCATCGGCATAAATGTTAATCAGCAGGCATTCGGTACTGATTACATTCATCCGCCTGTTTCCATGAGAAACATTCTTAATAAGGAAACAGACATGAATGAATTCAAGGTTACCTGTTTCTCAAATCTGTTATCAGATCTTGAGAAATTGAAAGACGGATATGATTATTATCCGGAAATCAGCAGATATGATTATCTGAGAGGTCAGAAAGTCTTCCATGAAGGTAAGGAATATACAGTTGAGGGAATCAACGAAGACTATACATTAAAACTGTCCCATGACGGGCAGGAAAGAAATGTTGAAGCTGGAGAAATCAGCTTTCACAGTTAACAGGAGAGTTATATGAGTTTTTTATACGAGAATTTACTGGCTCTTACCTGGCAACAGGTAACCATGTGGGTAATCGGTGGCATATTGATTTACCTGGCAATCGCCAAGGAAATGGAACCGTCACTGTTACTTCCAATCGGATTTGGAGCCATTCTGGTAAACATGCCTTTTTCCGGGGCTGTTAACCAGTTCATCAACGGAATCTTACAGGAAGGTCCATTGACATCCTTATATGAAGCAGGCATTGCCAATGAATTATTCCCGTTACTGTTATTCATCGGTATCGGTGCAATGTGTGACTTCGGTCCATTACTGAGCAATCCGGTACTCATGATATTCGGTGCAGCCGCACAGTTCGGTATCTTCTTTACCTTCTGTATCGGTTCAATGTTCTTCCCGGTCAATGACGCTGCTTCAATCGCAACCATCGGCGCTGCCGACGGTCCGACAGCTATCGTTGTTGCTCAGGTATTAAAGTCAAATTATTTAGGACCTATCATGGTAGCCGCATACTCATACATGGCCTTAGTTCCAATCATTCAGCCTCCGGTCATCAGATTATTAACGACCAGAAGAGAAAGAATGATCAGAATGGACTATGAACCAAAGGAAGTATCAAAGCTGACCCGTATCTTATTCCCAATCATCATTACAGTAATCGCCGGTTTGATTTCACCTGCAGCTGTATCACTGGTTGGCTTCCTGATGTTTGGTAACTTATTAAAGGAATGTGGCGTATTAAAAGGCTTATCTGATACAGCACAGGATGCATTAGCTAATATCATTACACTGATCCTTGGCATTACCATTGCTTCTCAGATGCAGGCAGAAAGCTTCTTAAGATTAGATACATTAATGATTCTTGGCTTAGGCTTATTCGCCTTCATATTCGATACAGCAGGCGGCGTATTATTTGCCAAGTTCCTGAACCTCTTCTTAAAGAAGAAGGTCAACCCGATGATTGGTGCAGCCGGTATTTCCGCCTTCCCAATGTCAGGCAGAATCATTCATAAGATGGGTCTTGAAGAAGACAATCAGAACTTCTTATTAATGCACTCAATGGGTGTTAACGTTTCAGGCCAGATTGCCAGTGTTATTGCCGGCGGTCTGATCATGAGTTTCTTCATGTAGGAGGTAACTATGAATTTTACACCAGCTAATTTTGTGGCAAATCTGCAATACCTTTTAAAAGGTGAACTGGGCTTATTCTTCGCTTTGGGAATCATTGCCCTTTCAACAATTGTTTTAAATAAGATATCTGAAAAGAAGTAGTTCGAATGAACTACTTCTCTTTTTTTTCTGTCTTTTTCTTTAATTCCGCTACCAGCTGTAAGGCTTCAATAGGTGTCATGTTATTAGGATCAGCCTTGGTGAGGACATCTTCTATTTCCTTTAATTCCTTAGGAACCTTTTCAACCATTACCATCTGTGTCTGATCGTTATGGTGTTTCTTGGTTGTTTCAAAGTCCTTTAACAGATCCTTGGCTCTGTCTATGACACTGTCAGGCAGCTTGGCTAATGAAGCAACATGGATACCATATGACTTATTGGCCTTACCGTCCTTTACCTTATATAAGAAGGTTATCTTGTCATTTTCCTCATGAACGTCAACGTGCTTGTTCTTGATGCCGTTCATGTTATTCTCCAGACTGGTCAGTTCATGATAATGCGTTGAGAATAATGTCTTGGCACCTATTACGGCGTCAATGTATTCCAGCATTGCCTGAGCTAAGGCCATGCCATCATAGGTAGAAGTACCTCTGCCTATTTCATCAAAGATGATCAGAGAATCCTTTGTGGCGTTCTGTAAGGCGTTATTGGCTTCATTCATTTCCACCATGAATGTTGACTGGCCGGCTAAGATATCATCGGTAGAACCGATTCTGGTAAATATCTGGTCAAATATTGGCATCTCAGCGCTCTTGGCAGGTACATAACAGCCGATCTGAGCCATTAATACGATTAAGGCACACTGTCTCATGTATGTACTCTTACCGCCCATGTTAGGACCTGTAATAATCTGTATCGGCTGATTACTGTCAATGTAAATGTCATTTGGGATGTACTGATCCTTGTCTATTGATTCTAATATCGGGTGTCTGCCCTGTTTAACGCTTAATATGCCTGTATCGTTAAATGAAGGTCTGACAAAGGCATTGTTACTGCTGACAACGCTTAAGGCATAGACACTGTCAATTACTGCCAGGCATGTTGCCAAGCGCTGTAAGGCAGGCAGATACTGCTTTATTTCACTTATTAACTGTTCAAACAGTTCACTTTCCAGTCTTATGGCTCTTTCTTCGGCGTGTAAGATGGCGTCTTCCTGTTCCTTCAGTTCAGCGGTAATGTATCTTTCTCCAGTCGTTAAGGTCTGTTTACGCTGGTAGCCCCATTCTTCCTTAACCTGAGAAACTGCGCCTCTTGATACTTCAATGTAATAACCGAAAACCTTATTGTAGCCGACCTTTAAGGTCTTGATTCCGGTTCTTTCCTTTTCCTTCTGTTCCAGTTCAACGATCCAGTTCTGACCCTGACGCTGAATCTTACGGTATTCATCAAGCTGCTGGTTATAACCGTCCTTGAATATGCCACCCTGATGAGTAGATACAGGCGGTTCATCAACAATGCTGTTCTGAAGTCTTGCTCTTAAGCTGTCACACTGATCGATGTCATCGTATTCAGGGTAGATCTTACTGTTCTTAACGATTTCCAGAATGCCCGGAACCTGATCCAAAGACTTCTGTAATCTCAAGCAGTCTCTGCCGTTGGCACTGCCATAGGCAACTCTTGAAATCAGTCTTTCAATGTCATATAACTGGCTCAGATACTCTTTTAAAGTCTCTCTCTTAATGAAATTCTTCTTAAGATAGGCAATCATGTCCAGACGCTGATTGATCTTATCCAGGTCTCTTAACGGCTTCTGGATCCACTTCTTCAGCATACGTGAACCGGCCGCAGACTGGGCCTTATCAAGGTAATTCCATAAGGTTATGGCCTTGCTGTTCTGCTTGTTGGCTTCAACCAGTTCCAGATTCTGCAAGGTGGAATAATCCATCTTGAGATACTCATCATTGTTCTCTAAAGCAAATGGCATCAGATGAGTCATTGACCTCTTTTGAGTTGTTTCCAGATAGTTTAATATTCTGCCAATTGCTTCTAATAAATGGACGTCTTCCGTGTCTGCACACAGATTTCTGTACATAGGCTGAATGTCTGAAAGGTCACATACAGATACCGTAACCAGATCCATGTTATTTATGCTCTTCAGATTCTTCTGGTTATAATCGCTCTTAACTACTATTTCCTTAATGTCATTGCTTAGAATGACCTGTTTTAATCTGATGTTATCGTGTTCAATGTTTATTAACTTTGTTTCACCTGTCGTTATGTCACAGACAGCCAGGGCATAGCCATAGCCATAATCACATAAGGCTGCCAGGTTTATAGTAGCCTTTTCATCCATGACTTCATCAATGGCCGTACCAGGTGTAATGATTCTTATTACATCTCTCTTAACCAGGCCTACTGCTTCGGCAGGATCTTCCAATTGTTCAACAATGGCTACCTTATAGCCCTTGTTTATTAATCTCTGAACATAACTGGTTACGGCGTGATGAGGTACGCCACACATTGGTACCCTTTCTTCAACGCCGGCATTTCTGCCGGTTAATACCAGGTCCAGTTCATGAGAAGCGGTCTTGGCATCATCAAAGAACATTTCATAGAAGTCACCCAGACGATAAAAAATCAAACAATCAGGATTGTTCTTCTTTATTTCCAGATAATGAGTCATCATAGGTGTATACTGTTGTGTCATTGATTAATACCTCGGCTTATTTATTATAGCATTTTTAGTAAGCTGTATTCTCAAAAAATATTGAGTGTATATTATCAACAATATATCTATAATATTAATATAAGGAGATGAAAATATGGATAATGTTAACAGAGTATGTGCATTTTTAAAGGAATGTGGAACTTACTATCTGGCAACCGTTGATGGTGATCAGCCAAGAGTTCGTCCATTTGGAACAGTCAATGTCTTTGAAGGCAAGCTTTACATTCAGACCGGTAAGGTAAAGGATGTTTCAAAGCAGCTGGCCATTAACCCTAAGGCTGAAATATGCGGCTTTGTGAATGGCAAGTGGATCAGAGTATGTGGAAAACTCATCAATGATGACAGAGTAGAAGCCAAGAAGACAATGTTGGATAATTATCCTTCATTAAGAAACATGTATGATGAGAACGATGACAACACTCAGGTTCTCTACTTCTCAGAAGCTGTTGCCACAATATCAAGCTTCACTGCTCCTGCTGAAACGATCAAATTATAAGACATTTAAAAAGCGGATATGTAAATCCGCTTTTACTATGCCTGCTGGTCAATGTATTTCTTAATGTTCTTATAGGCCTTTAGTTCTTTCTTGATCTGGCGGTACATTGAAACACTTCCAGGTCCAAATTCAACAATGTACTTGAAGTATGTTTCTACTACCTTTGAAGCTCCCAGATTCAGGATCTCTTCCTTGTTTACCAGACTGTTGTCATAGGTTGTAACACTGAAGGAAGTAGGACTGCCGTCAACAATTCTGATGTTCTTGATGCCGCCGAATGCTCTGATCATGTCCTTTCTGTTCTGCTTTTTCTTATCAGGTTCCAAGAAGTCGAGAGCGAGTATTCTGTAGTATACCCAGACTTCCAGTAAGCCTATGGCAAAGAACAATAATCCAAATACCCCAAGAGTAATGATCGTATTCTGACCTAAACGCGGGAAGATCTCAATTAATCCCGGTAATGTGCCCGGCGTTGCATATAGTAATGGTCCGGTAAAGTTATAACCGATGCACACCTTGATGGCACTGAATAAGCCGTATATCAGACTGGATACTACAACGTTACTGAACAGTAATGCCGGAGAAATGATGAACAGATAATACTGTAACGGCAATATCGTTCCTGAGAACATTGAAGTAATGATCACAATGATAAGTAAGCCAAGCTGTCTCATTCTGTCGAGCTTATTTGAATACTGGGTATATATACCGATAACCAGTCCCGGTATGTATAACATGTTGATAATGTAATATGGTGTAATGTACTTACCTACACCCGGCTGTAAGCTGCCCTGTGCCAGCTGTGCTGTCCAGATGTTTACGTCACCGACATAGCTGTTTCCCGTAGCGTCCATCCAGCTGCCGCCAAAACCGGCAAACCAGAAATTACGGTGGATGATATCCTGTAACCCTACTATTTCATGAACTCTCTCCGTTATTCCATAAAGGAACATGCAGGCTGGATTTGTTGAGTTATCACTTAAGAAGTTCATTGCTCTTTCCAGTATGTTCACATAGAAAGGATATACATATGCCGTAACAAAGCCTAATGCGGCACTTACAAGTACGGTCAGAATCAAGAACCAGGCATCGTTATCAATGAATCTCATGATGCCGTAATTCAATCTCTGACGGGACATCTTATAGATAAGTACGACCGTAATGATCGCCATCATGCTGCAGATGATACCCATGTTATAAGGATATCTGTTTACCGTTACCCCAAAGAAATTCCCTAATGGGGAGAATGAATAATAGTATACCGGTAAGGTCTGATTACCAAAAAACATGGTAATGATCTGAATTGTAAAATATGAAATTAACCCGCCAATGATAGGTACTGAATCCTCATGTCTCTTGCCAATGACATTAATGACCAGAAACAAAGGGAAAAAAGCCTTTATTACGGCACCTGCGTATTGGCAGATTCCCAATAACAAAGACACTAGTTCATTATTGCTTGTAAATGTATTACCTATCCCCAGTAGAATAATCGCAACAAAGTACATTATCAAAGGGGCTTTTAATCCATTATGAGTAGAATACCATAACTTCTTCATCGGCTCACCTCAACTATTATCATACCATTTACTCAATGCTGATTCAAATCAGGTAAAGAGGTGGTACAGATGCTCAATGTATTCTATATCTTTATATCTGGCTACCTGGAACTCCTTGTCAGAAAGAGTTACTTCAACTGAAGTTGAGCCCTTTAAGTTTATCGCATATCTGTCAAAGCACAGTAATGCGGTATCATCATAATCACTGTACAGCTTAATGACATTTCTGCCATCCATGATCAGCGGTACACCTAATGAACGGTAATGAACATGGTGAATACCTGTGATTTCGGTAAATTCCATAATGTTATCAAGACCTGATTCAACAACAGCTCCTCTTAAGGATCTGTTATAAGCCGTTGAGCCAACCTGAGTACATACACATACACCTGTTCCTCTGTATGTTTCAAGCTTCTTATCATTAATGATAACATCAATGGTCTGAGTCTTTATGACGTTTTCTATTCTCATTTCGTTAACTGCCAGATAGTTCTTAACATCATCACCCTTGACAGTTATCTTTAACATTTTCTTCTTTTCAATTTTCGGAGTCTTATTCACAATGTCACTGACATACTGATCAAGTTCATCGACTGTATAGTCGGCAAAAAAGCCCAGGGTTCCGGTATTAACAGCCGCAAAGATGGTCGTGTCGAGTTTCTTTATGTATTTGTGAATTGCCGACAGAAAAGTTCCGTCTCCGCCAATTACACAAACCAGATCAGGGTCCCTGTCAGCATATGAAAGACCACTGTTAAACAAAGACTTCTGTACTTCTTTTGATATTTTTATGGAATCTGCATCATCCTTAGATACAATGGCAAATTTTTTCATTTGTTTCACTTCCTGTTTTGATTATTGTATCATAATTATGAGAGGTTTTATATATGCAACACGCCATTGAAACTGAATTAAAGATGATACTGACCCGTGAACAGTTCAATAAGCTGTTAAGCTTTTATCAGCCAATAAGATTTGTCAAACAGGTCAACACATACTATAAGAACAACAATTCCAGCCACTACGCCTTCAGAATCAGAGAAAAGGAAGGAAGAACGCTCTTTACCCTGAAACAGAAGACTGATGATGGCGTTATGGAATACGAAAAGTACCTTAACTGCCCGATTGAAGAAGATGAAGACGTTGTAAGAACCTTAAATGATTTCAATGTACATCAGCCGTATGAAATACTGGGTACTCTTGTAACTTACAGAGCAATGTACTGTGATGAACTCGCTGAGTTGTGTTTTGACATTAACCTCTATAACGGTATCACTGATTATGAAGTAGAATATGAAATAAAAAAGGAACATGACTATGAATCGGCCTTCATCAGCATATTGAATAAGGCAGACATCAAGTATGTTCCTAATAAGATTTCAAAATATAAGAGATTTGCCAACAGCGTTAATTATTAGCGCTGTTTTTAATTCTTGGCAATTCTCGGTAATAATACTTCGTTGTATAAAAGTGTAACGATTCCGGCAAATGGAATTGCCAGTAAGATACCAACTACGCCAAACAGTTTTCCACCAACGACAATGGCAATCAGTACTATTACTGCAGGTATGCCTAATGTATTGCCAAACAGCTTTGGCTTTACAATGTAGCCGTCGATGATCTGCAGAACTACTGTTATGGCGACGAATATCAGAGCATGAATCGGTTTTACTGATAAGAGGATGAATGCGCCAATTACACCGCCAATGATAGGACCAAATGTCGGTAACATGTTAGTCAAGGCAACAACTACTGAAATCAATGGTACATATGGCATTCTGAATACTAACATTAATACCGCATTTATTAAACCTACACCAATGGCTTCAAGCAGCGTACACCAGATGTATCTGGTAAGAATATCATTACATCTGCGGAAGAACTGTGTTCTTTCGTCAAATTTCTCATCATAGAACAGAATTCTTCTGACATTCATGATTTCTTTCTTGATCTTTTCCTTGTCATTCAGGAAGTAAATTGCCAAAATGAAGCCAATTACAAGATTTATCATGCCTGTTCCAAACTGGTATGAAGTTGAAATCAGCTTTGCAATGTAAGATGGAAGATTATTGGCAAAATCCTTGATCAGCTGAGTGATTGAATCACCAATCTGGGAAATATCAATGCCAAACCTCATGGCCAGCATCTCCATCTGATAGATAATGTTATCCTGTGAATTCAGATACTTATTAACGTTAGCGAATATACTGCTGAAACTTTCTACTAACGAAGGTATCAGTAATATTAATAATACGAACAACAGTACAAACATTACAAATAATGTTATGAGTATTGCCAGCCAACGCCAGTTGAAATCAGGTTTTATCTTTTTTAACTGTTTTTCAAACAGTTTCATCATTGGGTTAAGAATATACGCAATGACACAGCCTATTACAACCGAAGAAAATAAGGAATAAATCTTCCCAATGAGTCTGAATACAGCCGGAATGTGATTAAGAGCAAAATAAAGCAGCACTCCTGCGCAGATTGCTACTGTATATGATGCCCAGACATGATTCTCCAGGTACTTAATAAATTTACTGTCCTTTTTCATTATTTACCCCTTCATTAATATAATAACAAACTTTTAAAACATGACAAACAAAAAGAATCAAAACGCCTGTTTGATTCTTTATTGTTCATATTCTTTAATCTATTCTTCTGTATTCGTACTTACAGTCAAGTAATGTTTCCTTCTGAATATCCAGTAAATCAACATTACTCAGTACAACGATCTTAACTTCCTCGTTGATGGTGTTTTTAAGGCTGTTATTGATGAAAACAAGCTCGCCCAACATGTTAATGAAGTTTTCCTTATTGTCTCTCTGGCTGCTTGTATATATGTAATATAAGGTCTTAGGTTCCTTAAATGATATGAAGCCTACATGTTCATTGTTGATCCATTCAACATTCTCTTCCTTATAAAGGTTGTAACAGTGTTTACGGAATGAATCAGCTTTAACTGTCAGTTCGTTATGCATGCTCTCATATATTGAAGCTATCTGATATCTTAATATCTCGTTATTGAAGCCATTAAGATCTATTTCTCTGTTATTAAGAGCTGCACTCCAGGAGTCAATGCCTACTTCCTTTACCTTCTGTAACAGTTCCAGGGTAACATGACCCTCATGAGCATCAAGATAGGTAAAGCTTTCAAGGTTACCAGGAAGTTTTATGCCTAATTCAGACAGATATATTGGTCCCTGGAAGAAAATTACATCTTTTAAGATCAGACAGCTGATGGTTTCAGGGAGTTCAGCATTCTTATTTGTTTTCTGAATGGCCGCAACTAAATCTCCCTTGTCGATATAACCTGTCTTATTGCCGTATTTACGCCATAAGTTTCTTATGGACATCTGTTTTTCGCCAACAAAACAGCCATAACCAACAATTCCCTTTTCCTTATTACGTGACTTCTCATTTCCCTTTGAAAGGAAGAAGAGCAGATCACCGGGCTGGAAAGAAGAAAACCTTTTTGTTGATAAACGCCAGAAGACAATGTCCTGACCGCCGTTCACACGGTGGTACTCCAGCATTTTCTCATCTGATACATATGCAATTGCGGCCATAGGTACCTCCTATTGTTTGATTCTGCCCTGGAAAGCCCTCATCAAGGTAACATCATCAGCGTAATCAAGATTACCGCCGCTTGGTAAGCCGCTGGCTAATCTGGTTACTGAAATGTTTTCATATTCCTTAAGTCTCTTGGTAAGATACAACGCCGTTGTGTCTCCTTCCAAGGTAGAATTTGTTGCGATTATAATTTCCTTTGTGTTTTCGTCTATTCTTTCAAACAGAGATTCAATGTTGATGTCTTCCGGTAAAACTCCTTTAACAGTAGAAATTGCACCATGAAGAACATGATATAAGCCATTGTACTGTCCCAGCTTTTCCAAAGCCATTACATCCTTAGGCTGCTGAACAACACAGATGGTCGTTCTGTCTCTTTCCTTGCTTGAACAGACTTCACACTGCTCATTTTCGGTCAGATTACCACATACAGGGCATCTTTTTATCTTGTGTAACACATCCTGAAGCAGTTCTGCGAAGTTTTCCACCTTTTCCTCAGGCATTTCAAGAACAGCCATGGCATATCTTTCGGCTGTCTTTCTACCTACTGATGGTAACGATCTGAACTGTTCAATCAGTTTTTCCAGTGAAGAAGGATACATTTTATAACCCCAAACCAGGTATGTTAAGAGATCCGGCCAGATCTCCTACTAATCCTTCCTTATCTTCTGTTACCTTATTTGTAACTTCATTGATTGCCAGCATGAGTGCATCTTCAAGAATTTCCCTGTCATCACTTGTGAAATTTTTAGCAAAGTCATCATTGATCTTTACTGATATTAACTCATAATCACCGTTCATCGTAACTTCTACGATGCTCTTGCTTTTAGTTGATGTATATTCCTTATTCTTAAGCTCAGCATCTTTTCTCTGCATTTCTTCTTGTATCTTCTGAGCTTCTCTCATTAATGAATTAAAATCCATGTTAATCCTCCACTATGTCAAATCCATTCTGGCCAAATATCTTAGCCAGATTGTCTACGGTACTAGGTTTTTCCTCTACAACAGTTTCTTCCTGCTTGATAACTGGCTGTACCGGCTGGCTCTTTCTGCTTCTGAAATAATTAATTAAATACTCAGTCTGTTCTCTTGTGACAGCTACCACATTCTTGTGAACGCCGAATTCCTTTTCAACTAATTCTTCCAGTAATGCCAGATTGTTCAGTTCGTTTATGTTATCGGCTACTACTCTTTCTTCAACGGTAACGATAATGTCCTTTGGACTGTCAGCCATGATCTTTGAACCGTTTAACATGCTTGTTACAGCCATGAACTTTCCTTCACGGCAGTTAACAACATTCTGCCAGTTAGAATAGTCAGCTTCCTTAATAGCTTTAGTTGCCTTTGTCAGTATGTCATAGAAGTTTTCATCACTGAGATTCTTGATTGCTCTTATTACAGGTTTCTTTTCTTCTACAACAGGTGTTTCTATCTGTACCGGAACTTCTTCCGGTTCTTCCTGTACTTCTATTTCAGCCTTTTCTTCCTTAACAGGCTGAGTTTCAGCAACAACTCTCACAATTGGCTCTGGCTGTGGCATAGTGCCGGCAACATTCATCATCTTTAACAGACAAACTTCCAGATAAGACATACTGTCTGAAGAATCCTTATATTTGCCTGATGTATCCATCAGGTAGTCAATGCATTTAAGCAGTTCACCACTGCTGTATTCATTTAACAGTTCTCTTACCTGATCTACTGTTGCCTTCTCCAGCAGATCCTTGTTTTTTGAATAACTGTATATTACTGCTTCCTTAGCCAGATTGATCAGATCAAGCGTTAATCTCTGTAAATCGATGCCTCTGCCTGAGAAATCACTTACCATGCTCATTGTCTTCTGAACATCCTTGTCTTTAACTGCCTTTAACAGTTCCAGTTTCTCTGCTGTTGTGGCAATGCCATATACCACACTGACATCTTCAGCGGTAATGTTGTTTTCAGCATAGGCAATACACTGATCAAGAACACTTAAGGCATCTCTCATGCCTCCTTCAGCCAATTCAGATATTAACTGCAGAGCACTGTCATCACATTTTATGCCTTCTTTATCAACAATATATCTTAATCTTTCCTTCATGACAGGAACCGGTACCTTATTAAAGTCAAATCTCTGACATCTGGAAACAATTGTAGGTAATACCTTGTGAGGTTCTGTGGTTGCAAGGATGAATACACAATACTCCGGAGGTTCCTCAAGAGTCTTAAGTAATGCATTAAAAGCACTTGGGGTCATCATATGTACTTCATCGATGATATATACCTTATATTTACCCTGCATTGGGGCATATTTTACTTTTTCAATCAGTTCTCTGACTTCATCAACGCCATTATTGGTAGCTGCGTCGAGTTCAACTACATCAGGATGGGTTGATTCCTGTATATCTATGCAGTTGGCACAGTGTCCGCACGGTTTATTTTCAGATGTACAGTTAATGGTTTTGGCTAAAAGTTTGGCAACGGAAGTCTTTCCCGTACCTCTTGGACCACAAAAAAGATAAGCATGTGCCAGCTTATTGTTCTTAACCGCATTCTGTAAAGTCATTACTACGTGCTTCTGACCAACAACTTCTTCAAACGTTGAAGGACGATATTTTCTATATAGTGCTTTATATGACATACGTAACCTCTTGCCTATATTATACAATAATAAGCCCTATTTTGCGGGCTTATTGCGTAGTTTTTTGAAAAATTGTTTGAGTAACTGGCTGCATTCTTCTTCAAGAATACCGCCCTCTATTTCAGGGTAATGATTGAGTCTTTCAATGGAAAACAGATCCATTTTTGAGCCTAAGGCACCGGCTTTTAAATCCTTTGCGCCATACACCACTCTTTTCATTCTGGATTGAAAGATTGCCCCGGCACACATCGGACATGGTTCCAGAGTAACATACATGGTGCAGTCTTCCAATCGCCAGCTTCCAACCTTCTTACAGGCTTTTCTAATGGCAATCATCTCGGCATGATCTGCTGTCTGCTCATTTCTGGTTCTTTTATTATATCCTCTGGCAATTATCTTACCATCAAGCGCAATAACAGCCCCGACAGGAACATCATCGATCTGTTCTGCCTTCTTAGCCTGTTTAATTGCTTCCTTCATGTAATAGATATCGTCCATAGTTTCACCAAAATAAATGGTACACACACAATTTGCTTACGTGGCTGCTACATTCCTGTCCTGACCAAATTAAAGTTAGTTGTGTTGTACCATAGATATTATATATGGAATGATTCCTTTTTTCAAATATACTTTTGTTTCACGTGAAACATTGTTAATGGGGTCAGTGTAAAACAAAAGGAATGTTTCACGTGAAACATTCCTTAATTGTTATTTCTTAGGAACTAATACCTTTGTGCCGCCCATGTATGGCCATAATACTTCTGGAACATTAACACTTCCGTCAGCATTCAGGTTATTTTCCAGTAATGCAATGAGCATTCTTGGTGGAGCAACAACAGTATTATTCAATGTATGAGCGAAGTACTTGCCGTTTTCACCGTTAACTCTGATTCCAAGTCTTCTTGCCTGCGCATCAGTTAAGTTAGAACAGCTTCCTACTTCAAAGTATTTCTTCTGTCTTGGGCTCCAGGCTTCAACATCAACGCTCTTACACTTTAAGTCAGCTAAGTCTCCTGAGCAGCATTCCAGCATTCTTACAGGAACATCTAATGTTCTGAACAGATCTACTGTGTTCTGAGCAAGCTTCCAGAACCATTCATGGCTTTCTTCCGGCTTACAAACAACGATCATTTCCTGCTTTTCGAACTGGTGAATACGGTAAACGCCTCTTTCTTCGATGCCGTGAGCACCTTTTTCCTTACGGAAACATGGAGAATAGCTTGTTAATGTATATGGAAGATCCTTTTCTTCAAGAATGCTATTGATGAACTTACCAATCATTGAGTGTTCACTTGTGCCGATAAGATACAAGTCTTCACCTTCAATTTTATACATCATGTTTTCCATTTCAGCGAAACTCATAACACCTGATACTACTTCACTTCTGATCATGAATGGTGGAACACAGTATGTGAAGCCTCTGTTGATCATAAAATCTCTGGCATAAGCTAAACAAGCTGAATGCAATCTGGCAATGTCACCCATTAAATAGTAGAAGCCATTACCGGCAACTCTTCTGGCACTGTCTAAATCAATGCCATTGAAGCTTTCCATGATATCAGTGTGATATGGGATTTCAAAATCAGGAACAACTGGTTCACCAAATCTTTTAACTTCAACGTTTTCACTGTCATCCTTGCCAATTGGTACATCATCATCAATGATATTAGGAAGAGTCATCTGAATTTTCTTGATCTGAGCAGCTAATTCTTCTTCTCTTACTTCGTTATTGGCAATTGTTTCACCAATTTCCTTAACTTCTGCCTTGATCTTTTCAGCTTCTTCTCTCTTTCCCTGAGCCATTAACTGACCAATCTGCTTGCTGATGAGGTTTCTCTTCCCTCTTAAGTCATCATCAGTGGTCTTAATTGAACGGTATTCCTTATCTAAGTCCAATAATTCATCAACTAATGGCAGCTTGCTGTCCTGAAACTTCTTTTTGATGTTTTCCTTAACCTTATCAGGGTTATTACGGATAAAATTCATATCTAACATGGTAATTACTCCTCTACTTCACTGTTTTCTTCATCAACAGCTTCTTCTTCACTTTCATCTTCCTTAGCAATTAATGCAACTGTAGCGACTCTGGATCCTTCATCAACGTTGATCAGCTTAACACCCTGGGTATTTCTGCCGTATGTTGATACAGTTTCCAATGATATCCTAATCATTGTACCATTATCTGTCATAATTAGAACATCTTCATCACCACTTACTGATCTCATGGCCATTAATTTACCGTTTTTATCAGTAATATTGATGGTGCTTACACCCTTGGCACCACGTTTTGTCATTCTGTAGTCTTCAAGAGGTGTCTTCTTACCATAACCTTTTTCAGTTACAGCCAGGATATATTCACCCATCTTGTTAGTTGCACAGCCAACTACCATACTGCCATCTGTGTTAAATCCGATAACACCTGATGCGTTACGGCCCATTGGCCTTACATCCTGTTCATTGAATCTGATGGCTTTACCATTATCGCCTGCAATGATGATTTCATCGTTTCCGCTTGTGATCATGGCTCCAAACAGCTCATCATCCTCTCTCATTGAGATGGCAATCTTACCAGACTGTCTGATTGAGAGGAATTCCGACATCTGAACTCTCTTAACAAGACCTAATTTAGTAACAAAGAACATGAATTTATCATCAAGTTCAGGTCCTGGAATGACATCAATCATTGCTCTGACCTTCTCATTAGACTGCATGTTCAGTAAATTGACTACCGGAACACCCTTTGAGATTCTTGATGCAGCAGGAACATTGAAGCCCTTTATTCTGTATACCTTACCTAAGCTCGTAAATAACAGTAAGTCATCATGGCTGCTCATGGTTAATACCTGGTCAATGATGTCATCACTGTTAAGGCTCATGCCCTTAACACCCTTACCGCCACGGTTCTGTTTCTTATAGGTATCAACAGTTGTACGCTTGATATAACCGTTTGTTGTAATGGCAATCATGACATTTTCAACCGGAATCAGATCAGCATCATCAATGTCGCTGGCTGCTTCAATGATTTCCGTACGTCTCTTATCATTGTATTTTGCCTTCATTTCAGCTAATTCATCCTTAATGATGGCCAAAACTCTGTCATGCTTAGCTAAAATGTCACGGTAATCAGCTATTGCCAGTACTAACTGGTCATATTCTTCATCAATTTTCTTTCTTTGCAGACCTGTAAGTCTTCTTAACTGCATGTCAAGAATGGCTTTTGCCTGAATATCTGATAATCCAAAGCCATTTTTCATTCTGTTAATGGCTTCTTCATCATTTTCTGATGTTCTGATGATGTTAATGATCTCATCAATGTGATCAAGAGCGATCTTTAAACCTTCTAAGATGTGTGCTCTGTCCAATGCCTTGTTCAAATCATATCTTGTTCTTCTTTCAACAAGGTTAACCTGGTGATCAATATATGCCTGTAAGGCTTCCTTAATGCTTAGTACTCTAGGTGTATTGTCAATTAAGGCCAGCATGTTTACACCATAAGTGACCTGTAAGGCTGTTTTCTGGTATAAATGATTCAATAACACCTCAGGCTGAACGTCTTTTCTTACTTCCATGACAATTCTAATACCGCTCATGTTAGATTCATCTACCAGACTTGTAATTCCATCAATTACCTTGTCACGGTGTAAATCCGCAATATTTTTTACCATGTTTTCCTTATTAACACCATAAGGAATTTCTTTCACTATGATCTCATGCTTTCCGTTTTCCATCTCATTGATTTCAACTTTTGCACGGTTATAAATGATTCCACGGCCTGTTTCATAGGCTTTTCTGATACCGCTACGACCTAAAATCAGGCCTCCGGTAGGAAAATCAGGTCCTGGAAGGTAATTTGTCATTAATTCAGTAACTGAAATCTCAGGATTATCAATTACTGCGTCAATTGCGTCTATTACTTCACCTAAATTGTGAGGTGGAATGTTTGTGGCCATGCCTACGGCAATACCTGTTGTACCGTTTACCAGTAAATTTGGAATGTGAGCCGGTAAAACTACAGGTTCCTGCTCTTCACCATCATAGTTATCGATGAAATCTACCGTATCTTTCTGAATGTCTCTTAACATTTCCATTGAAATCTTTGACATTCTGGCTTCAGTATAACGCTGTGCAGCTGGGCTGTCACCGTCAATAGAACCAAAGTTACCGTGACCGTCTACCAATGGATAACGGTATGAGAATGGCTGAGCCATTCTTACCATAGCATCATAAATTGATGAGTCACCATGTGGGTGATATTTACCCATAACTTCACCAACAATACGTGCTGATTTCTTATATGGTGCATTTGCGTAGTTACCTAAGTTGTTCATACCGTATAAAATACGTCTCTGAACAGGCTTTAAGCCGTCTTTGGCATCAGGTAATGCTCTCTGAACGATTACGCTCATGGCATAATCGAGGAAGGAATCCTTAACTTCACCGGTAATATTGACAAATTCTATCTTGTCATAACCGTTTTTTCTCTTTTCATCCATTAAAGTTCACCTCCTATACA
>JAFRLB010000056.1 GCA_017431405.1 Erysipelotrichaceae bacterium
AGACCCAGCACGTGAAGATGACAAGCCATTCTTAATGGCAGTTGAAGATACAATGACAATCACAGGCCGTGGTACAGTTGCTACAGGACGTGTTGAACGTGGTGTTATTAACTTAAACGACCCAGTTGAAATCGTTGGTATCAGAGAAACTCAGAAGTCAGTTGTTACAGGTCTTGAAATGTTCCGTAAGACATTAGACTTTGCACAGGCTGGCGACAACATCGGTGCATTATTACGTGGTATCTCACGTGACCAGATCGAACGTGGACAGGTTTTAGCAAAACCAGGTAGCGTACATCCTCATCACAAGTTCAAGGGACAGGTATACGTTTTAACTAAAGAAGAAGGTGGACGTCATACACCATTCGTTGCTAACTATCGTCCTCAGTTCTATTTCCGTACAACTGACGTTACAGGCGTTATCGAAGACTTAGGCGGACAGGAAATGGTTATGCCTGGTGATAACGTTGAAATGACTGTTGAACTGATTCACCCAATCGCTGTTGAACAGGGAACAAAGTTCTCTATCCGTGAAGGTGGACGTACAGTAGGTTCAGGATCTGTTACAGAAATCCTTGGCTAATTAGTTTAGATCATAAATAGCAAAGCTGTCAGAAATGACAGCTTTTTTGTTTATTCTTATTTCCATAGTTGGTAAAATAATATTAATTAGATAAGAGGTAGTATCTATGGCAATGACATACAATAATGATGGAACAGTACACATTACCTGGGATAACGGCACTGTTTATGACGGTCAGTACATCGGCAATACGGTAACCGGGAAAGGTTTTATGAGCTATAAGGGCGGTCAGTATACTTATGACGGTTATTTTAATAATTACACCTGGGACGGTTATGGCAAAGCCATTTGGTATAACGATGACGGTACCAAAATGTCTTCCAGTGAAGGTGAATGGAAAAACAATAAAAGATGCGGCCATTTTATTCAGTCCTACTACAATAATAATGAGTTAACGCTGGTTGATGAAGGAGAATGGTGGGATGATGTTCAGCATGGCTACCTGGTAAAAAAATGGATAATTGGTCCAATTGAATTCAACGGGCAGTTTGAAAATAATGTTCCTGTAGGAACGATCCATGCTTCTTATGGACCTGATTATTACAATGAGATCATGCAGAACACAGTATACGATGGGCCAATGGTATTTGAGAACAATGCTTATCACCGCCATGGTCAAGGCAAGTATGTCACTGCTGACGGTACTGTATACGAAGGCAGCTTCATTCATAATAAGCGTAATGGCGTCTTTAAGATTTCATATCCGGATGGTTCACAGAAGGTTGTGGACATCAAGGATGATGAAATTGTTTCCGTGATATTCCACAGGGATAAATTCGGTAATGAGATAAAAACAGAAAAGCAGGATACTGAACAGGTGAAGGAAGATGAGCAGGTAATTGCCAATGATGGTTTCCTGCACGTCAGCCGTAATGATAATTCAATGTATTCTTCAGCCTTAATGGAAGACTTCAAATCCGTTATCGGCATGCATAATGTCAAGAAGCAACTGGATACGATGTACAAGCGTTTCAAAATCGATTCAATGCGTCAGGTAACTCTTGGCTTATCTGCCAGCAAACAGGGCTATTACTTCATCATTACCGGTAACCCGGGCACAGGTAAGACTACCGTTGCCAGAATCATCGGCAAGATGTTATATAACATGAGCTTGTTACCTAGCAACACATTTGTTGAAGTAGACAGAAGTAAGCTGGTAGGTCAGTACATAGGTCAGACTGCCCAGTTAACTACGGAAGTAATTAACAGTGCCAGAGGCGGTACCTTGTTCATTGATGAGGCTTATACGCTATATAAAAAGGATAATGAGAGAGACTTTGGCACAGAGGCCATTGACACCTTATTAAAGGACATGGAAGATCACCGTGGTGAATACTGTGTCATCATGGCCGGTTATGAAGAACAGATGAATGACATGATCAGAAATGCCAATCCTGGTTTGGCTTCCCGATTTGATCATAAGATAAACATTGAAGACTATTCAGCTGATGAACTGGTTGACATTCTGGTTTCCATGGCTGAAGGCAGACACTTCCGTATCAAGAAGGAAGCCAGAGACATCATCCTGGCCAGAATTAATAAGGAAAAAATTGATGACACATTCGATAATGCCCGCTTTGCCAGAAGATTACTTGATGAGGCAATCGAGAAGCAGGCAGTAAGGCTATCGGAAGACATCGATAACATAAACATGGATGACTTGCAAGTATTGGAAGGCAGGGACTTCGGTAAATTGGAAACCGACTTATCTACCTTGGATACAACCTTGGAAAAACTAAACAATCTCATTGGCTTGGGAAGTGTAAAGGAAGAGGTAAACTCTCTTGTCAGAGCCATAAAAATTCAGAATGAAAGCCGTAAGAGAGGCTTGGCAATAGCCAATAATCAGATACCGATGAATCTGGTATTCACCGGTAATCCTGGTACCGGTAAGACCACCGTTGCCAGGCTGTTAAGCCAGATCTACTTCCATCTTGGCTTATTAAAGCGTCCTGATGTCTTTGTAGAATGTGTCAGGGCAGATCTGGTAGGCAGATATCAGGGTGAAACAGCCTTAAAGGTAAAGGAAGTAATCAGAAAATCATTAGGTGGAATTCTGTTTATTGATGAGGCTTATTCATTAGTAATGAATGAACAGGACAGTTTCGGTATTGAAGCAGTCAATACCTTAGTCAGTGAAATCGAAAACAACAGAGATAATCTGGCGGTAATATTAGCCGGTTATACTAAGGAAATGGAAGAATTCCTGGACAGCAATCCGGGCTTGAGAAGCCGTCTTTCCAAGGTCATAGAGTTCCCTGACTACAGTCTTGATGAACTTGTTCAGATATTCCGCTTTGACATGAGCAAGCGCGGCTATGAGCTCAAATACAGCGATGAGACAGTTAAAAATGTCATAGCCGGTGAAATGAACAGGAAGGATTTTGGCAATGCCAGAGGCATCAGAAACATCGCTGACAAGGTTATTGCCAGACATAATGAAAGAATTAATAAACTGGATCTTTCAAGCCTGACAAATGAGGCAATTGTTACAATTACCGATGAAGATGCTAGCATCAATAGTTTTGTGTAAATTACTCCCATAGTTAGATATAGAACATCATTGAGTTAGTGTTGTGAGCCATTTGTCCATTGTTCACTGGTGTTTACGAATCCCTTGTGAGCTCTGAACATGAACTTCTCGTTATA
>JAFRLB010000007.1 GCA_017431405.1 Erysipelotrichaceae bacterium
GTAAGGGATTCACAATGTAATCCCTTTTTTCTTGAAATGCATATTGTTTTTAAGTAAAATATTATGGTAAGTGAAAAGGCGGTGATTTCATGCCAGAAGCATTGAAGACATTATTATGGATGTTATTAGGTGGGGTTATCGGAGCAGCATTAGGTTGGTATTTCACCCGTAAGGCTATCCAGAAACAGTTAAAGGAAAATCCTCCTGTTAACGAAAAGATGATCAGAGCAATGTTCATGCAGATGGGGCGTAAGCCATCTGAAGCTCAGATCAAGCAGGTCATGAAGAGCATGAATCAATATCAGTAACACAGCCTGGCTGTGTTTTTCTTTTGTCTGGGAGTATAATGGTCTTAGAGGTAAGAAAAATGACAGTAAATAATAATTATGCTTCAGCTCTTTTAGGCATACTGGAAGAGGCTTTTAAGCAAAATGAAGAAAAGATCAACACATGCGTTGATAAGGTCGTCGATAACATTATGAATGATCATATCATTCATGTATTCGGAACGGGACATTCTCATATGACCGGCATTGAGGTATTTGCCAGAGCGGGTGGTTTAGCTAATGTAAATGCCATTCTTGACCCAGATCAATTGACAATGTTTGGTACCAACAGAAGCGGACAGGTAGAAAGACTGCCTGGTTTGGCAGACATCATCTTTGATAATTATGACATTGATAAGGATGACATCATGATCATCGTTTCCAATTCCGGTAGAAATGCCGTGCCGATTGAAATGGCCATGAGATGCAGGAAGGAAGGCATCTTTACCATATGCATAACATCCTTGAAGGCATCTGAGAAAATGACCTCCAGACATCCTAGCGGCAAGAAGCTTTATGAACTATGTGATGTCGTATTGGATAACTGTACCCCTGATGGTGATGGCTGCCTTAATGTCGGGGGCATAGTGACCGGACCGGTAAGTACGATAAGTTCCATGTATCTGGCTGATACCATCATGACTACGGCCATTGAGAAATGCGTTGAAAAGGGCTTCAGACCATATGTATATCAGTCACAGAATGTTGACGGCGCTGATAATAATGCGGCTCATAACAAATATAAGGGCAGAATCAAGCATTTGTAGAAGGAGACATCATGAAAGCCTGGGAAAAGTATTTTGAAGTTGAAAAGGGAATAATAGAAGAAGTACAGAAGAGAAATGCCGATAACATCATGAAGGCAGCTGAAATATTAGCTAAAACTACCGAAAATGACGGTATCATTTATGGCTTTGGCACCGGACACTCACACCTGGTCGTTGATGACGCTTTCTGGCGTGCCGCAACACCTGCCAATTACTGTGCCTTGTTGGAACCAAGTGCCACCGGTAATCAGGAAATAACCAAGTCATATTATGTTGAAAATACCTATGGCATCGGTAAGCTGGTTGTAGATTATCATCGCATTACCCCAAATGACTGCATGATCATCATTTCCAATTCCGGCAATAACATTGCCCCGGTCGATGCGGCCTTAAGAGCCAAGGAAAAGGGCATACCGGTAATTGCGATAACGGCCGTTGACTATTCTGACTATCTGACCACCAAGCATAAGGATGGGGTAAAGCTGAAGGATGTAGCCGACGTTGTTCTTGATAATTGCTGCACGATTGGTGATGCGGCTGTTGAAATAGAGGGCTTTCCAATGAAGGTAGGTTCAGTAAGTACCATAGCCAATGTCTTCCTGCAGAATGCCATACTGACGCAGATGGTGGAACTGTTAGTTGAAAAGGGCAAAGAACCGGATGTTTACTATAATGGGCACTTGGCCTTCATGGATGAAAGCTGTGCGGACCATAATGACAAGCTGGTAGACAAGTATTTCTATCGGATCAGAAATCTGTAAATGAATAAAGGCGCTGAATATCAGCGCCTTTTGTTTACTTTACTAATTCGAAATAGTAGCAGCAGTCAAATTCTTCCTGTGGCGGCAAGAGATTTACTGGTGTGTCAGGACGGAAGAAGCATGCCTTTTCCAGATCGTTTTCCGGTGACCATGGTTCAATGCAGATGAACGGGCAGTCTTCCTGTTTCTTCCAGAAACCGATGGTAGTAAAGCCTTCCTTGCCGACTCTGATGGTATGAGTACCGTCAGTCATCTGAGCCCAGCGTGAGGTGATCTGGTTGTCATGATAGAAGAATGAACCTCTTACCAGATACTTGTCTACAGGGAAGCTGTTACCGTCAGGAATTACCTTGCCCTCAGTACTGAGATTTTCAACGCATTCAAATTCAATGCGGTAATCACTGTATTTTTTGTCAGGTGTAAGAGGGCAGTTAAAAGCCGGATGGAAGCCGATTTCAAATGGCAGGTTCACTGTATCAAGATTGTTGACTTTGTAGCTCAGAATCAGTTTATAGCCTTCTAAGCGGTAGTTAACGGTGATTTTGAACTTGAAAGGATATACTTTCAGGGTTTCTTCATCATAGGTAAGTGAAAGGGTGGCACTTGTTTCATCGTAACTTTCAAATGTGAACTTTGCTCTTCTGGCAAAGCCATGCTGACCAAGTTCATATGTCTTTCCTTCATATTCATATTTGCCATCGATTAACGGTCCGGTATATGGGAATAATATTGGGTTACAGTTAAACCAGTATTTTGGATCACGGCACCAGATGGTTTCAATGTTGTTGTCCAAGCGCTTGAAACTGATTACTTCAGCAGCCTGCTCACTGATCGTGGCAGTCACGAACTCGTTTTTAATTGTTATTTCTTTCATTTTTGTTTCCTCTTGTTTATATTTTAGCATAAAGAAAAATATTGGGTTAAGGTTTAGCCTTAAAACTAGCATCATCGCGCACAAAAATATATAATTGAATCATGAGAAAATTGGGGCTCTTATTGTTAGTAGTGCTGTTAATGCTTAATGGCTGCAGCGATCGGAAAAATGAAAAGGAACTGGTCAATAACGGCGAGTTCGTTTACCAGTTATATAAAGGCAACGCTACTATTGTCAGTGGACAGTGTGAAACTGACACTTTGATCGTGCCTGAAGAGATTGACGGTTATCCGGTAGTTGGCATATTAACTGATGCCTATGACTGTACCGATGTCGTAGAAATCATTCTTCCGGAATCTTTGGAACTGATTGAAGAGAATGCCTTCAGAAACTGTGAGGAGCTTCTTGATCTTTCCATTGCCGGCTCCACCAGCGCAGCCAGAGGCTTTGAAAACATGGAAAAGCTGAAGACTCTGACCATCTTAAAAGGCACAGGAGCCATGCATGACTATGAGCTATCATTTGATGCTCCTTGGCATGACAGCTTCTATAACATAACTACTCTTAACCTGGCCGATGGAATTACCCACATTGGCGATAACAGTTTTTCCGGTTTCATGTCAGTTCGTTATCTCTCCATTCCTCATACTGTTGAAAGTATCGGGGAAGCTGCCTTTACCAACTTCCTGTCATTAAGAAGACTGGAAATACCTAATTCAGTAAAGGTAATTGAGGAAAGAGCCTTCTTCAATGATCCGCTGGAATCAAGAAGCATATCAGTCATCGTTCCAAAATACGTTGAGGAAATAGGGGACATGGCGTTCAGTCCAGACAGAACTTACTACGCATATAAGGACAGTGATGGTGCCAGTAATCTAGCTGCTCATCACATTGCCTATACGGAAATAGATTATTCATTTACCGAAGAAAACTACAAGATCAGAGTTGGCCAGACTTCCCAGTTACAGTTCAGGGAAGCTCCTGAGTTCATTCTGTTACAGACCAAATATGAATCTTCAGATGAATCAATTGCCAGAGTCAGCGGTGATGGCATGATAACAGCCTACAAAGAAGGCGAAGTAACGATCACTGCCCATACCGAAACAGCTGAAATAGCAACACCTCTTAAGGTTTATGATAACCCATTAGCCAGATACGATGTGCGCTACAGAAGAGTAGCTGTTGCCGACAGCGTTGACCTTGATCCAGCCGAAGACTTTGAATGTTTCAAAGATTACGCCGGGGAAATTGAATACAGTTACCTTGGTAATGACTTCCGGATCTCTAACAAGGGCAAGCTTACGGCTGTTAAGAAGGGCAAGGGGCTGTTAATTGTTTCAGGTGATGGTAACCGCAAGGGTGAATACATCATTGAAACCTATAACCCGGTAACCCAGGTAACCGTCAAAATGCCTGACATGGTGATGTTGAAGGACAGAGATTATCACTTACAGACCAGTGTCTACCCAGCCAGCGCTGATGATCTGAATCTGGAATTCACTTCTTTAGATAACAGTGTCGTAAAGGTTGACTATACAGGTACGGTTACGGCTGTTGAAGTAGGTGAAGCTACGGTATTAGTACAACCGCGTGATGGCTCACAGAACGGCACCAGTGTCAATGTCAAGGTCATGAACGATGGCGTTGACTTGGCCATCTGGGCAATGCCGATGAAGACCGGCACCAGATTCAACTTTGACTATGATTACGACTTCAAATACTACTCATCAGATGAGAGCATCGTTACGATAAGCGAAGACGGTGAATTAAAGGCCTTAAGAGAAGGAGAGTGTTACATCATTCTCTATCTGGAAGACAAGTCATTACTGACATTCTGTGACATTAAGGTAAGCAATGAACCGTTTGCCTATGGCATTGACATTTCAAACTGGAATGACAGTCTTTCTAACAATGACTGGGAAAACATCAGAAACTATGGCATTGAATTTGCAATCATCAGAGCAGGATACGGTCCTGACTTCAAGGATGAGGAGTACGAAGATTATTATGAAAGAGGCAAGAAGGTTGGCATGCCGTTAGGCGCGTACCACTACGTAATAGCCTTAACGGAAGAAGAAGCAGTAGAAGAAGCCGAAGCAATGCTTGGCTATCTTGAAGGCAAGCAGTTTGAATACCCGATCGTAATGGACTTTGAGGAACCTGAACAGAGAGCTTTGGATTATGAGACATTCAACAGTGTCATTGATACCTACTGTTCAATACTGACAGATGCCGGCTATAAGGTCGCCATTTACAGTAATGCCTCAATGTTGACGAAGTTAAGCCCGATGAATCAGAAGAAATATGACATCTGGCAGGCTCATTGGAATGTTACTGAACCAAATCTGTATGAAGGTGACTATACGATCTGGCAGTATACCAGTACCGGTCATGTCTGGGGAATAAACGGTAACGTAGACATGAATCTCAGTTACTTTGACTACCCAAGCTACATGAAGGCAAATCATCTTAACGGATACTAAAATGAAAAATAGCCCATCTTTGCATTGTGAAGATGGGCTATGAATATTAGTGTTTTGGATTTCTTCAGGAGGGAAAGATTATGAAACGAATGATTGTACCATATAAGGGAATTGGAAATTATAGTTTGTACAGTTCATTTGAACAGATAAAGAAGCTGCTTCAAAAAGAAGGAGAAGTATTTGTTGAAGAGGAGTGGGGTAACGAAAACGGTAATGATCCAGTCCCTTGGAAAATAATAAGGACCAATAGTAAAATGAATTTCTTCTTTGCGAAAGATAAACTGTTTAAAATATATGTGGAAAATGGTTTTGAAGGCTCACTTGAATCGGGCATTTCAATCGGAACACCGATGTCTGAGGTACTAAACCTGGACGCGGAAATACAATATAACGACTGGGAAGAAGATTGGAATTCACCAAAGGGCTACTGGATTGAAGAGAAACTTGATAATAATACTGTCGCAACTATAACAGTTTTCATAAAAGAAGTACTTGATGATGACTTGTTTGAAAAGTATGAATGGTAAATAAAAATGCAGGGAGAGGAACAAATCGCTGTTCCAACTCTCTGCATTTTTATGTCTAGAAGATATTTACTTTGTTTTCCTTGTGATTTAGCAAGCGCTGAATGTTTTCTCTGTGGCGGTAAATGACAAACAGACACAGTAAGGTAAATACTATCTTTGTTGCCAGATCACCATTGAATATCCACATTATGATGACTGCGCTTGTGAAGGCTGTCATGGATGCCAGGGAAATGTATTTGGTGATGGCCGCAATGGCGAAGAAGATGATTGCCGGTAATAAGAACTGAAGTAAGAATGTCTTAAGGCTTCCTACTGATACGGCTAATAATAAGCCTGCGCAGGTGGCTACACCCTTGCCGCCCTTGAAGTGTGAGAATATCGGGAAACAGTGTCCGATGACTACAGCGGCTGCCGCAAACAAGGCAGTGTGATAACCCTGTGACAGTAACAGGAAGTATACTAATAAGCTTTTTGAAGCATCTAGAACTGATACGATGTAGAAGTTCTTCTTGCCTAATACTCTGCCGGCATTTGTGGCGCCTAAGTTACCTGAACCGTAGTTTCTGATATCGGTGTTATAGAACAGTTTTCCGATAACTAATGCCCAGGGAATCGAGCCTACCAAATAGCCTAAAAATGTGTAAAGAATAATCTTGAAATCCATGCTAATCACCTGTATTAATATAGCACAAATATTAAAAAAGCAGAGGAAATTTGCTATAATATTTCTGAGTTGAGGTGTTTTATTGTGGCCGAAATTAAATATGATGAGAAAAGTATTCAGATATTAAAGGGATTGGAGGCTGTCAGGAAGAGACCAGGCATGTACATTGGCTCTACCGACTATCATGGCCTTCATCATTTAGTATGGGAAATAATGGATAACGCAATGGATGAAGCTCTTAATGGCTATGGCAAGGTCATTAAGGTAACCATTGAAAAAGGCAATGTCATCTGTGTTGAAGATGAGGGCAGAGGCATGCCTACGGGCAAGCATGAGTCAGGTGTCCCAACCATTCAGGTCATCTTTACTGAACTGCATGCCGGCGGTAAGTTTTCAAGTGACACCGGTTATAAGATCGCCGGTGGTTTACATGGTGTTGGCGCCTCAGTTGTCAACGCCTTAAGTGAATGGCTCGAAGTTACGACTAATTACAATGGCTTTACCTATCAGATGCGCTTTGAAAAGGGCGGCTCAAAGATAGGAAAACTTGTTAAGCTTGGCCCAACCAACAAGACCGGTACCAAGGTAAGATTCTTAGCCGATAAGAAGATCTTCGGCAGAGTTGAATATAACCATGCAACGATCCTGGAAAGAGTAAGAGAAGCTGCTTTCTTAACCAATGGCCTAAAGATGGTACTGGTTGATGAAAGAACCAACACCAAAGATGAATTCTGTTTTGACAATGGTCTGGAAGCTTTCATAAAGTATCTGCATGAAGATAAGGAACCGATCAGTCAGATCGCTACCTTCAGTGGCGGTAATGAGAAAATCCAGGTGGACTGTTCCTTCCAGTACATCGATTCATATCAGGAAAACATTTATTCCTTCGTTAACCATGTCAGAACTGTCGATGGCGGTACTCATGACATTGGCTTTAAGTCGGCTTTTACCAAGGTCTTCAATGACTATGCCAGAAAGGCCGGGCTGCTAAAGGAAAAGGACAATAACCTTGACGGACGAGACATCCGTGAAGGCCTTACTGCCGTAATCTCACTTTCCGTAACCGAATCACTACTGGAATTTGAAGGTCAGACAAAGGGTAAGTTAGGTACTCCTGAAGCACGTAATCTGGTTGACAGTGTCGTTAGTGAAAAGCTGACATACTGGCTACAGGAAAATAAGGAAACCGCCGATAACTTAGTCAGAAAGATGCTCAGAGCTTATCAGGCCAGGGAAGCTGCCAGAAAGGCCAGAGACGAAGCCAGAAAGGGCAAGAAGAATCCTAAGCAGGAAAGACTGTTATCAGGAAAATTAGCCGTTGCCCAGTCCAAGGATTCAAGACGCAAGGAACTGTTTCTGGTTGAGGGTGATTCAGCAGGCGGTAGTGCCAAGCAGGGCAGAGATTCCAAGTATCAGGCCATCTTACCATTAAGAGGTAAGGTATTAAATACTGAAAAGGCTACTACTGCTGAGATCTTGAAGAATGAAGAGCTCAGTACACTCATATATACGATCGGAGCCGGTTTTGGCGAAGACTTTGATGTTGACTCAAGTAACTATGACAAGGTCATCATCATGACTGATGCCGACGTTGACGGCTCCCACATCCAGGTTCTCTTACTGACATTCTTCTACCGTTACATGAAACCATTGATCGATGCCGGTAAGGTTTATGTTGCCTTGCCACCTCTGTATAAAGTTCAGAAGGGCAAGGAAGTTCACTATGCCTATAACGATGATGAGCTTGATGAACTGAAACAGCAGCTGGGAAAAGTAGACATCCAGCGTTATAAGGGCTTAGGTGAAATGAACGCTGATCAGTTATGGGATACAACCATGAACCCGGAGACCAGAACATTGATCCAGGTTGCCATTGACGATAACATGGCAACTGACAAGAAGTTCAGCATTCTGATGGGCGATAGGGCAGATATCAGAAGAGACTGGATCGAAAGCTTTGTTACATTTACCTTGGAAGACAAGTATCAACTGGAGGCTGAATAATGAAGAAACAGAACGACAACATCTTAAGAACGCCTCTGAATGATCTTATTTCCGAGCGTTATGGCGAATATGCCAAGGATATCATTCAGGACAGAGCCTTACCTGATGCCAGGGACGGTTTAAAGCCTGTACAGAGAAGAATTCTGTATGCCATGTACAAGGATGGCAATACAGCTGATAAGGGCTTCAGAAAGAGCGCAAAGACCGTAGGTCTGGTAATCGGTAATTACCATCCACACGGTGACTCTTCAATCTATGAAGCCATGGTCAGAATGTCTCAGTCCTGGAAACAGAATTACCCGTTAGTTGAAATGCACGGTAATAACGGTTCCATCGATGATGACCCGGCCGCTGCCATGCGTTATACCGAAGCCAGATTATCTGCCATATCCGAAAGCTTACTGGAAGACATCGATAAGGATACGGTAGTCTGGGCACCAAACTTTGACGATACCGAAAATGAACCTACGGTACTACCGGCCAAGTATCCTAATTTGCTGGTAAATGGGGCAACGGGCATTGCGGCAGGCTATGCCACAAACATCCCGCCTCACAACCTGAATGAAATAGTTGAAGGTACAATTTACAGGATCCGTCATCCACACTGTTCACTTGATGAAATGATGCAGATCGTCAAGGGACCTGATTTTCCTACCGGCGGCATTGTCCAGGGTAAGGATGGAATCAGAGAGGCCTTTGAAACAGGTAAGGGCAGGATCGTAGTCAGAAGTAAGGTCACCATTGAAAAGACCAAGACCAACCAGCAGATCATCGTTACCGAAATACCATATGAAGTAATCAAGGCTACTTTGGTGAAGAAGATCGATGACATCAGATTCAATAAGGACATTGACGGCATTCTTGACGTACGTGATGAATCTGACAGAAACGGTTTGAAAATTGCCATTGACGTGCATAAGGACGTTGATGCCAATAACATTCTGAACTATCTGTATAAGAATACCGACTTACAGGTCTACTACTCATATAACATGATCTCAATCGTTAATCAGAGACCTATGTTATTGGGATTATTAGATTCATTGGATGCCTACATCGGCTTCATGAAGGAAGTAATCAGATTACGTTCTGAATACGAATATAAGAAGAGAATTGAAAGAAATCACATCTTACAGGGCTTGATAAAAGCTGTATCCGTTCTTGATGAAGTGATCAAGATCATCCGTTCTTCCAAAGACAAGAAGGATGCCAAGAACCGACTCATTGAAAGATTCGGCTTTACGGATGTTCAGGCTGAGGCAATCGTCAACCTGCGTTTATACCGCCTGACCAATACCGATGTATTTGAGTTAAGAGAAGAATACGCCAGACTGGTTGCCGAATGTAAGGAATTAAAGGAAATCATTGAAAACGAGAAGAAGCTTAATGAAGTACTGTGTACTGAATTAAAGGAGACAAGCAAAAAATACGGTCATGACAGACTTACTCAGGTTGAAGATGAGATATCTGATTTACAGATCGACAAGGTTTCAATGATTGCCAATGAACATGTCGTGGTTACATTATCAAGAGACGGTTATGTAAAACGTGTTTCAATGCGTTCATATAAGTCCGTTGGAGAAACTCCAACCGGCCTGAAGGATATGGATCAGCTGGTCGGTATTACTGAAGCTGATACCGTTGATACGATACTGGCTTTCAGTGAATCAGGCGAATATGTCTGCCTGCCTGTCTACCAGATTCAGGAAGCCAAGTGGAAGGACATTGGCCAGCACGTATCAAGTTACGTCAAGGTCAATAACGCTGAAAAATTCATTGCGGCTGCCTTAGTCAAGGACTTCCATACCTATGCCTGGATCGTTACCGCAAGTAAATCCGGCATGATCAAGCGTTCACCGGTTGAAAGCTGGCAGTTACAGAGAAATTCAAAGGCATCTACCGCCATGAAGATCGATGATGACGACAAGGTTGTAAGCGTGCAGTTGGCCTATGAAAATGATGAAGTCGTAATTCTGACCAAGGAAGGTTATGCCTTAAGATACAGCATTGACGAAATACCGCAGACCGGTGTCAAGGCAAAAGGTGTCAAGGCCGTCAAACTGACAGGGGATGACGAACTTGCCAGCATGTGCGTCTTAAATAAGATGAACACTGAATTAGTCATCATTACTGACAAGTGTGGGGCAAAGCGCATTAAGCTTTCTGACATTCTGGTTACCACCAGAGCCACAAAGGGCTTATTGATTGCCAAGAAGAACAAGACAAATCCACACGCAATCAGATACGCTATTGCATGTAACCTGAATGATGATTTATTATTAAACAATACAGACGGCTTAATGGAAGTTAAGGCCAAGGATGTATCGTTAATGAATAAGGATGCCAGATTCTCAAACCCACTCACTAACCGTGACTGGTACAGGATCGTCGGCATTGAAGAAGTAAAACTGGTTGACGTACCGGAAAACGTACCGACCAGAAAGAGCTTTGAAGAGATTAGCTTGGAGGGTTTAGAGTATGAAGAATAGTCTTAAGATATTCCTGTTATTACTGACATACGTGCTGATCGCCGTATGTACATTCGGAGTAGTTACCTATATTTACCAGGTACCGGTTCCTTACATCAATGACATCAACTATCAGTTATATGGTGGCATCGGCGCCGGTGTATTGGGTCTTATCCTGGGTTTTGTGGCCGCATTTGCCAAGGGCAAGAAGGCTAAGGCAGCTAAGGAAGTTGTAAAGGCAGCTGAAGCTCCTGTAGAAACAAGGGAAGAAACTGAAAAGACAGAAGAAGTAAAACCGGTTGAAGAAGCTCCTGAGGAAGCAGCAGTTGAAACACCTGTAGTTGAAGAAGTTCAGCCTGTTGAAGCAGCAGAGGAATTAAGCGACGAAGAGGAAGAAGTCAGCATTGACGTTCCTGAAGAAACTGAAACTCCTGTTGAAGAAACAATTGAAGAAATAGCTCCTGTTGAAGAACAGATGGAAGAAATATCAGAAGAAGAGAAGATCGAACCTGATGACATTACCAAGGCCTTTGCGCCTGTCGTTGAACCTGTTGAACCTCTGAACAATCCTGTTCCGACTGTAATTGTTTCACCTTTAGGACCTCGTAACACCAAGAAGGATGAAGTAATCGAGGAAGTTGTTTCTGATGAAGAACTGGCTGATTACAGTGATCCTGAGCCGGCAGAAGTTAAGGAAGAAACACCTGCTGAAGCTCCAGTTGAAGAAATAAATGAAACTGTTGAAGAGCAACCTGTTGAAGAAGAAGTCAACACCGAAGAATCTGTACATGAAGAAGTTAAGGCAGAAGAGCCTGTTGCTCAGCCGATAATCATGTCTGAAACTCAGGAAAACTTCATCGGTGAGTCAAAAGTTTCCTACATTGATGAAGAAGGCAAGCCTCAGTTTGTCATTACTCAGAACATGGAGACCATCAGAGATGTACCTGAAGAAGAAAAGAAGAAGAACTTCGTTGGCTATGATGTTCAGGCTGAAAGAAGAGCCAGAATGGCCAGCACTCTCAATAAGATCTTAACCTTCATCCTGATCGCTGCCTTACTGGCTGGAATCTATTTTGTCTACACAAAGTATCTGGGTTAAGATGAGCGAAAAGAAATGCCTTGGCTGTGGAGCAACCTTGCAGAATGAAGATCCAAGTGCCATCGGTTATACACCGAAACTGGAGATGGATTATTGTCAGCGCTGCTTCCGCATGATTCATTACGATAAACATACTGACACGGAAATTAAGCCGTTAGACAATCTTGACAAATTGAAGAAGGTCAAAGGCACTTTTGTCTGGATCATGGACATCATGGATCTGGAAACTTCATTAAATTCCAAATTCATGGATTTCTTCAGAGAGCATTATTGTCATGTAATACTGAATAAATGCGACCTGTTGCCTGAAACTGTAACCATAAGAAAGATAACCGACTACGTAGCCAGAAGATTAAAGAATCAGAAGATCAGGGTCATCGACATCATCTGCCGTGGCTTTGAAAATGATTTTAGGATCAACTTTGAAAAGAAAATCGCCAGAGACGTTGATAACGGCATCGTCATGGTTGGTGTTTCAAATGTCGGTAAGAGTACGGTCATAAATGAACTGTTAGGTAAGGATGTATTAACGGTAAACCGTCATCCCAGTACGACACTTACCTTTAATGAGATCAATTCAGATTACGGTAAGATCATTGATACTGTCGGCCTGGTTGATGGTAACAGTGTCCAGGCATATCTGAATAACAGTGATCTGAAGAAGGTAATTCCTTATAAGACGGTAAGACCGGCCATTTATCAGTTAAGGGAGTCACAGACCATTTCCATTGGCGGTCTGGTAAGAATCGACATTCACGATTGCGAAAAGGCGACAGTCGTTGTTTACGTATCAACCTTATGCCCGGTTCAGCGTAACAATCAGAAGAACGCTGACAAGCTGTGGCAGAATCATTTCGGCAGGGACTTACGGCCGATATTAAAGAACAGTAAGTCATTTGAAGAATACAAGATTACAGATTTCCCATCCTATAAGGAAAAGAGGGACATCTGCATTGAAGGACTCGGCTGGGTATGCTTAAGCGGAAACTATTCTCATGTAAGTGTATATGCCGATGAAAGAATCAGAATTAGAAATAGAAAGGCGATGATCTGATGTTAACAAAAGCTCAGAAACAGTACCTGAAGGGACTGGCAAATACCTTGAAACCGCTGGTACAGATCGGCAAGGGCGGCCTCAACAGCAACATCATCACAAGTGTAGATGAAGTGCTTGAAGCTCATGAACTTTGCAAGATCAACATCCTCAATACCTGTCCGCAGGAAACAGAGGAAATTGCACTCGACTTATCCAGCGCCACCGGCAGTGACATTGTTTCACAGTTAGGAAGGAAAATAGTACTTTACCGCCGCAATCTCAAGAAGAGTACTATCACATTGCCGCGATGAAAAAGATAGGATTATTAGGCGGCAGCTTTGATCCTATTCACAATGGCCACATTCATGTGGCTTTAATTGTCTATGCTGCTCTGAATCTTGATGAAGTATGGTTTTTGCCAACAGTTAAGACACCTTTAAAGGACAGAGGCTTAACAGATATCAGGTACAGAGCCGCCATGATAAAGAGGATCATCAAGCCATACAGACATTTCAAGTTAAGCATGATCGAAGAAAAGAACACGATTCCTTCCTATAGCATAAATACAGCCCGTCTGCTGCACAAAATGTATCCGGACGATAAATTCTACTGGCTGATCGGTTCAGACGTCTTAGACCAGCTGGACAGCTGGAAGGACATTGATGAACTGAAGAAACTGGTTACCTTCATCTGCGTAGCCAGAGGCGATGAAAAACGCCGTGATGATGTAATCATGATTGAAGCCGAAAGACACCCGGCAAGCTCAACTGCCGTACGTAACGGTAATTTCAGTTATCTGCCTAAAAACATCAGAAGCTTCATAATGGAAAACGGTCTGTATGTGGAATCAATTGCCAGGTCAACTGTTTCGGAAAGACGCTGGATCCATGTGCAGTCAGTTGCCAAGCTATGCAAGGAAATCGCCGAATGTGTTGGTGCAGATCCTGATAAGGCGTACAGGGCGGGCTTGCTGCATGATTGTGCCAAGGACATGGATAAGGATCTGATGGAAATGTACATGGACTTGTATTATCCGGACAAGAAGGAACTCAATCATCACATCTGGCATCAGTATGTTGGAGCTGCTTATTTAAAGAAGTACTTCAAGCTCAGAGACAAGGAGATCTTAAAGGCCGTAGAACATCATTGCCTGGGCGATGATAACAGCTTATTAAGCATGATCGTATATTGCGCTGACAAGCTTGATCCATCCAGAGACTATGATTCAAGCAAACAGATCGAACTCTGCAAGAGAGACATAAAGGCCGGTTTCAGACTGGTTCATGAAGAACAGGACGAATACCTTAGAAAAGAGGGCGTAAAATGATAGGAATTATTGTTGCGATGGCTAAGGAAAGAGACGCCATTCAGAAGTTGCTTAACGATGTAAAAGAGGTCAGCTATGGCCATCAGAACTATTACTTAGGCAATATCAGCGGTAAGGATGTTGTCTTGTCTGAAAGCGGTGTCGGCAAGGTAGCGGCCGCAATTACCACAACCAGATTAATTGAACACTTCGGCTGTGATAAGATAATCAACATCGGTACAGCCGGTGGTTTAAAGGAATATGAAAACGTTCTGGACATTGTTGTTGTTGATAAGAGTACATATCATGACTGGGACAATGAAACGGTAAATGGCGAACCAAGAAGTTATGAAACACAGAACGGATATGTCTTTGATTCAGACAAGACATTAGTTGAAAAGGCTAAGGAAACAGTAGAACAGTTTGGTGCTCAGACCTTTGTTGGTCACATCGTATCAGGCGATACCTTCGTACAGCAGGATGCAGTAGTCTCAATGATACAAAAAAACTTTCCTGAAGCAGTTGCCTGCGACATGGAAAGTGCGTCTGTAGGTCATGCATGTTCCTTATATGACGTACCGTTTGTCATCATCAGAAGCCTCAGTGACATTGTCATCAAGGAAGGCAATGAATTAGACTACGAACAGTACGTTTACCTGGCAGCTGACAGAGCAGCCAGATTCACGGAAAGCTTTCTTAAGAAGATCTAGCCGTTAGGTAAGAGATCGTTGTTGATCATCCAGTTTTCTACCGTGTCAACCGTCATGTTGAAGGTTGAATCGCAATAGTGGATGGACAATACGTTTATGGCACCGTTATCGTTGCTTAGGGCAGCTAGGGCAGGGGTATCATAGAAACCCCAGTGATTCTTGGTGATGTCACTCTGACTTGCGTAATCAGTCAAATCACAGTAGACGAAATTATCCAGGTGCTCAAGGCCATGTTTCTCCATTAACTGTGGTAAGATGGTATTGAACAGGTAGATGCTGTTGGAATCGTAACTGTCGTAGAAAATGACGTAAACGGTATGTTCAGAAGAAAGAATGTAATCATCAATGGTCTTATCAGTGAAGTTAGGGGTAGTATCGAATTCAATGTTTTCCATTGGCACTACCGTGGTGGTAACTTCATTGTCCTTATAAACCACATATGTGGCTACAGTTATCAAAGCGATAATTATTGTATAGAATAATCCGCGTTTTAGCATTAATATACACCTCATTAGAATTCTAGCATAAGCATGAAAATAAGTAAAATTTACAGGAGATGGCATTATGAAGAAGTGGTATCAGGAAAATTATTTTTCACACAGAAACTGGATCATGGAGAACCTGAAGAATCTCAAGCTTACAGGCAATCAGTTAATGATCCTTTTGATGATAGATTATGATAACGAGTTCAGAATTCCAATTACAATAGAGACCTTGTCTCAGCAGACAAATTTGAAAACAGAACAGATCGATAAGATCGTCATGGACCTGTGTCAGAAGGAATACTTACAGATCGTTTCAAGAAACCGCAAGATCGTCTATGACATTTCCGGCATATTTGAAGAAAAGCCAAAGATCGGGCTGCCTGATGACCTGTTTGCGACATTTGAAAATGAATTTGGTCGTCCATTGTCTCAGCCTGAGACCGTCATGCTGGCAGAATGGATCAACAAGTATAACAAGAAGGAAGTAATCAAGGCGTTGAGAGAAGCTCTCAAGTTAAATAAATTAAGCTTTAATTACATCGACAGGATCCTGGTGAACAGTAACAATGGCAAATAAGAAGATCGAACCGCTTTACATTTACCAGAAACTGGAAGAAATGTATCCTGAAGCTCATTGTGAGCTAAATTATAAAAGCGTATATCAGCTGGCGGTTGCGGTCATGTTATCGGCGCAGACCACTGATGTTTCCGTAAATAAAGTCACACCGGTATTATTTGAGAAGTATCCGGATGCCGAAGCAATGGCTAAGGCCAGTTACAGGGAAATAGAGGAAATCATCAAGAGTATAGGACTGTACCGTAATAAGGCTACTAACGTAGTTAACATGTCTAGGAAGCTGATAGAAGAGTTCTCAGGCATCATTCCTGATAACATGGAGGATTTGCTGAAGTTACCGGGAATCGGCCGTAAAAGTGCCAATGTGATCCTCTCAGAAGGTTACAGGCATCCGGCCATAGCTGTAGATACTCATGTTCACAGAGTTGCAGCACGCTTATACCTGGCTAAGGAAACAGATACTCCTGATCAGACAGAACAGAAACTCAGAAAGAAGTTTCCTGAAGAATACTGGAGCAAACTGCATCATCTGATGATCTTCTTTGGCCGTTATACATGCCACAGCAAGCGTCCGGAGTGCGATAAATGCCCATTTTACGGGCAGTGCAGATATAAGGGGTAAAATTAACCCCTTTTTTATTATGATTTATCTTTTAAGCTTTGTTGTTTTGTGATTAAATATGGATAATGAGCAAAGGGGGTGTGAATAGTGATCAACACCATTAAGCAGATAATTGAAAAGGATTATGTATTAAAAGAAAGGGACATGGGAGATTTACAGGAGATACATAAGGGCATGTATCACTTTTACAATCACAGTTATTCCATCATTGGCGTAGGCTCTTTCTTTACCATGGAAATGAGAGCGATGTTAGGTTTGATGAAGATGCAGACAATTGTCATTTCGCCACAGTACAAGGAATTAGATTTCTGCAATGTCGATGCCATTCATGCCTTATCAAACGATACTCTGATGCTGGAAATGTATCGCTCAAGCAATCAGAGCTGTGACTTGTCTGAATTTGATGAATTAAGAAACAAGGTAAAGAATCTTACCGACTATGAAAGTGCGCCACGCTGGTATGACAGTTACAAGCGTTCCAGCTGCATCGCCAAGAAGGGTGTAAGAGCCAAGAGAATTCATCAGGAATTAACGAAGCAATACATTAACATTTACATTGACCTGTTAAAGAAGGCTCCTTATTGCGACTACAGTGAGAAGCAGCAGCTTACAAATGATTATGTCAGTAAGCTGATTGAAAATGGTGGGGCAGCGGTTGACAGCTTAGTAAAGATGATTGGCAGAGAGCCGACCGTTCAGCTCATTAACCGATTCATGTTCAACGTTAAGGATTAAACCATAAGAAAACCTGAAGCAAATGCTTCAGGTTATTTTTTATGCGTTCTGCTGATTGTCAGGAGTTGGCTGAGGCTGTGGTTGAGGGGTAGGGGTTGGTTGAGGCTG
This sequence comes from Erysipelotrichaceae bacterium, assembly GCA_017431405.1. GTDB lineage: Bacteria > Bacillota_I > Bacilli_A > Erysipelotrichales > Erysipelotrichaceae > RUG521. The sequence goes on from JAFRLB010000007.1 coordinate 17,553, forward strand.
TGGCTCAGGTTCAACCGGTTTGACACCCTTGATTATGACTTCATTGGTAATCGTATTTGACTGTACCGGGGCAATTGAATATGCATAGTATACTTCAACTTTCAGCTTTGTATCTTCAGTTGGTACTTCCGGTAAGGTGTATGTGAATGAAGTCTGGTCAGTCTTTTCATGTACCAGTACATTGCCCTGTTCATCTGATATGACGATGTTGTACTGAATTACGCCATCGATCCAGGTTGGACTGTATACTCTTCTGCCGCTCCAGCTTCTGCCACCTAAGGTAAAGGTCTGAGTCGTATCATCTTTCTTCAGCTTGGCTTCGTCAGGGTAGACGGTATAGTTAACTGTAATTGTCTGATCCTTTACACTGGCTGTAGCTGTAGTGATTGATTCAATTGTTGGTTCCTTGTAAGCTTCAACAGTTGCGAACTTACTTAAGATCCAGCCCCATGTCTCATACTGTGAATCAGCGTATGAAGGCAGGGAAGTATAAGGTGTAAGACCTCTGATGAATCTGATGCTTGTTACTTCAGCAGGTCTTGGGTTTTCATTTGTCGGATAGCCGTATGCTTCTTCAACGGCTTCCATGATTGCGCCATCAATTCTTGAGTCTCTCTTCAGGTTAACGTCATACTGTGATACGTATGTCGTTGAATCGAAGTAGTTACTTAAGTCATAGCCTACCCAGCAGGCTGTAGTGTAGTCACCGTTGGAAACTAACAGTAACTGGTCTTTTGAAGCGTTCCAGGTAAAGCCATACTGTTCATATAAGGCATCAGGTAACTGGTTGGTACCGCTCTTGCCATAGAAGTCATAACCCCAGCCGTTATATCTTGAGAAATAACCAAGACGGAAGCCGACTGTTACGTCACCCTGAGTCTGATACTGCTGGTTACATGCAACTCTCATAAGATGGCTTGTTAACCATGCTGCACCAGGAGAAATTACCTGATTAGCTGTATATTGAGGAACGATTGGTTCCTTATTGCTTGAAATGTACTCAATTCTGGTAATTGTATGAGGTGTAATGTACTTACCTGAGTTCAGAATCATAGCGCCGGCAGCTGTCAGCTGTAATGGTGAAATGTAACAACCCATTCCTCCTACTGCGAACTGTTCGTTAAATGCTTCTACAACTTCAGGGTCGAAGCCAATGCCACGTAAGTAAGTCTTAATGACATCGTCACTGGCATTCTGTCTGGCCATTCTCAAGGCCTTTAATGAACAGATGTTATATGATGATGCAACACCGCATTCGGCTGATACATCACCTGGATAATACAAACTGTGTTCTGTTACACGGACATTTGTACCTTCGTAATATACAGGTTCACTGGTTAAGGTTGAGCCTGTTGATAAGCCGCCGTATTCAAATGCCAGTGGGTAAGAGAATACTGCCTTGATGGTTGAACCAGGATTCAGTCTTGAGTCAGTAGCGTAGTTGAACTTTCTGGCTCTGTCATAATTACGTCCGCCAAAGATACCGACGATCAGGCCTGTCTTATTCTGTACACAGGCAGCTGCAGCGTTCATGTACTGGTCAGCGAATTCTACGATATCACCATCTGCCAAAGCGTCACATGTTTCCTGAACAGTCTGATTCATGGCTGTGTAAACCTTTACTGAATCGGTATAGACATCAATGTCATAAATGTCTTCCAGTTCCTTGATTACTACGTCAATGTAGGCCTGATTTTTGATTGTGGTACCGTCACCGTATGTATTGCTCTTGACACCGCATAACAGGTTGGTAACGTCAACTTTCTTAGCCAGTTCATATTCTTCGTCAGTAATGTAGCCATGGTAATTCATCTGATAGAGAACTTCCCAGGTTCTTTCCTGACATAATAACGGATTGTAATATGGGTTGTAGCTGTTAGGAGCATTAACCAGTCCTGCCAGCATTGCTGATTCAACCAGGGTCAGATCCTTGGCACTCTTATCGAAGTAATAGTCAGCTGCTACTTCAACGCCACGGGTATTGGCACCATAGTTTACCTTGTTGATGTATAACTCGATGACCTTGCCCTTGGAAATCAGGTTATTGATCTTTAATGAGTAGTAAATTTCCTGAACCTTACGGGCAATACCTTCGCCACCTTCTCTGACGGCAATCGTATCTACCGCAAAGTAACTGTTCTTAATTACCTGCATGGTGATCGTAGAACCACCCTGACCAAAACTCATGGTTCTGATGTTTTCCAAGAAAGCCTTGGCGAAACGAGGAAGGTCGAAGCCAGGATGCTCAAAGAAACGTGAGTCTTCAATTGAGACGAATGCATCGATCAAACTCTGAGGCATGTCAGCATAGGTAATATTGATTCTGTCTTCCATACCCAGACGGGCAATTTCATTACCCTGATCATCATAGATGAATGATACTTCTGAGTTGCCTAACTGGGCTAAGTCCAGTACGACGTCAGATTTGTCAAGAATGAGCTTGATGACACTGACACCTGATACTACACCGAGCAGGGCACAGAAGATGATGAATCCCATGATGCCGTTATAGATCTTTCTTCTGCCGCGTTTCTTTTCAATTTTCGTTTTCTTAGGGGTAACGCTGGCTACTTCGCCCTTGGCTTCAATAGCCTTGCGGTTGTTGTCACTTTTTTTCTTAAAAAGAGCCATTTTATTTTCCTCCATCCAATAATCTGTCAATTACTTTCAGATAGTCAATTTTGATAACGTAGTTATATGGAATCAAAGTACAGTTTTCCTTGAACCAGCTGTACTTGATTGATTTAGCCGTTGTCCTATCAATTTCATCCAGCAGATCCTTGGCCATGACGAAGTAGGTTTCATCATGAGCTACGAAGCGGACGATCAGGAAGGCGATGCCGCCATACTTGATTACTCTTGCCAGATGCTGTAACTGATGCGGGTGTATGATTGCCAAGCGGAAGGCTGTCTTGGAATGGGTTTCCTTGGCCTCGAAATCCAGATACTGTCCTCTGTAGACCCCATTGTAGTCCGTAGTTGAAGGGACCTGGAAATAGGCTTCCGTGATCTTGGCGGTAGAACGTGACTTGTAGTCAACGTTTACGATCGTGATAGGAGTAGGTTTCTTGTGAACGGCAGCGATGTCAGCCTCAAGATAATACTTGTTAGTATCGTTGATGTCATCTTCCAGGGACATGCCTCTGCGGGAATATGACACTTCATTTTCAACTGTATACGTTGCCTTTTTGTTCGGATATCCTATCATGTAATCACCCAAGTTATTATAAACAATTAAATATTATATTACAAATCCTACCGACTTGTCAGGAATGTTCACACAATATTCATCATTCCTTGCCAAAATAATACCGCATTATTGAAGAAATATGGGAAAAATGATTATAATTTAAGAAATTATTAAGGAGGCGCACTTTATGTCATATATCAGCGAGGTTTATGAAACGCTAACAGTTAAATATCCTCATGAAAAGGAGTTCTTACAGGCAGTTAAGGAAGTACTGGATTCTCTTGCACCTGTCATAGAAGCCAATGAGGAAAGATACCGCAGGATATCTCTTCTGGAAAGACTTGTAGAACCGGAAAGAATCATTTCCTTCAGAGTTCCATGGGTCGATGATAATGGTAAAGTGCAGGTCAACAGAGGTTACAGGGTTCAGTTCAACAGTGCAATCGGACCTTACAAGGGTGGTTTGAGATTCCATCCGTCAGTTAATCAGGGCATCCTGAAGTTCCTGGGTTTTGAACAGATCTTCAAGAACTCACTCACCGGTTTACCGATCGGCGGCGGCAAGGGCGGAAGTGATTTTGACCCTCATGGCAAGAGTGACAGGGAAGTGATGGCATTCTGTCAGAGCTTCATGAATGAATTATACCGTCACATTGGGGCTGATGAAGACGTACCGGCTGGTGACATTGGCGTTGGTGCCAGAGAAATAGGTTACCTCTATGGCCAGTACAAGCGTCTTACCGGCTTATATGAAGGCGTCTTAACCGGTAAGGGTTTAAGTTATGGCGGCTCCTTAACCAGAACAGAAGCTACTGGTTACGGTCTGTTATACATTACCGATGAAATGATCAGAAGAGCAGGTAAGTCAATTGAAGGCAAGACGATCGTTGTTTCAGGAAGCGGCAACGTAGCTATCTTCGCCATTGAAAAGGCCTATCAGTTAGGCGGCAAGGTCGTTACGGCTTCAGATTCAAATGGATATATATATGATGCCAACGGCATTAACCTGGATGTATTAAAGAAAATCAAACTGCAGGACAGAGCCAGAATAAAGGAATATCTGAACTATGTTCCTGCAGCTGAATATCATGAAAATGAAAAGCCATGGAATGTAAAGTGCGACATCGCCTTACCATGTGCTACTCAGAATGAAATTAATGGCGAAAGTGCCAGGACACTGTTGGGAAATGGCTGCTGGTGCGTGGCTGAAGGAGCCAACATGCCTAGTGATCTGGAGGCAATTGAACAGTTCGTCAACAGCGGCATTCTCTACATGCCAGCCAAGGCAGCCAATGCCGGTGGCGTAAGTGTTTCAGCTTTGGAAATGTCCCAGAACTCACAGAGACTTTCATGGACATTTGAAGAAGTTGATGCCAGATTAAAGGAAATCATGAAGAACATCTACAACAAGGTTTCTGCTTCAGCTGAAAAGTACGGCTATAAGGGGAACTTTGTGGTAGGAGCAAATATTGCCGGCTTTGAAAAGGTAGCCGAAGCCATGGAAGCGCAGGGTATCGTATGATAAAGGCTGTATTCTTTGACATAGATGGAACACTTTATTCTCATGAAATGAAGGCCGTTCCTGAAAGTGCACTTAAGGCAATAGAGCTTCTAAAGAAGAAAGGTATTCTAGTCATGAGCTGTACCGGAAGAAGCCCAATCGAACTTGAACAGATGGGACTTTCAGATATACCTTTTGACGGTCAGGTACTGTTAAGCGGACAGCTTTGTCTTGATGGTAAGGGAAATGTGATTCATGCTTCACCAATCAGTGGTACTGATCTTGAAGAGCTGAAAAAGCTATATGAAGCAAAGGAATTCACCATCTCAATCGTTCAGAATGATGGCTGCTACGTCAATGTTGTTGACGATGAATTCGTCAGGATCCAGAATGAGATCCATACGGCAATCTTCCCGGTCAGGGAACACATTGAGGGAGACGTATATCAGGTATCACTCTATGGCCACATAAAGGAAAAAGTGGAAAAGTATTTTGGCCGATTCAGTCAGATAAAAACACTGTGGTGGCGTGATGATGCCATAGATCTCATTATCAATGGCGGAGGCAAGGCTGATGGAATTCAGAAAATGCTTGATCATTTCGGCATTAAGAAAGAAGAAGTCATTGCATTCGGGGATTCAAATAACGATCTGGACATGATGAGATATGTAGACTTTTCCATCTGCATGGGTAATGGCAGAGATGAGGTAAAAGCCATCTCCACTTATGTTACCGATCCATGTTATGAAGATGGCATTTACAATGCCCTGAAACATTTTGAAATAATATGACCTCAGGGAGGTGAGACTGTGTTACTGGAAGAATTTGACAGCTGTAAGAAAGCTGTAATTGATCCTGACATGCTGGTTGAAAGGATTGATGATTTCCCGGAAGTAACTGTTTCATGCTTCTCAAAACATCTTTTTGATGAAACTCTGAAATTATTCAGGGCTGTGAAGATTGCCGAGATACATAGTGCAGTAGGCCTTAATCCAGTATATGCAGTTGAATATAAGGGCTTAAGGTTTGCGTTCTATCAGTCAATGGTTGGTGAACCGTTATGTGTAGCGCAATATGAAGATGTCATTGCCATGGGCAGTAAGAGACTGATCATGTTGGGAAACTGCGGTGTACTTGATACGTCAATTGAGGACTGCGGCATAATCATTCCAACTGAAGCAATCAGAGATGAGGGTACAAGTTACCACTATGCTCCAGCCAGTGACAGGATCTCAGTTAATAAAAAGTACAGGGAAGAGTTTAAGAAAGTTTTAAGTGAATGCGGTTATTCATATGTGGAAGGTATCACCTGGACAACTGATGCCGCTTACAGAGAAACAAGAGATAAGGTAGAACGCAGAAAAAGCCAGGGAGCCATCTGCGTTGAAATGGAATGCGCAGGCATGCAGGCGGTAAGTGATTTCAGAAATACGGAATTCTTTCAGTTCTTCTATGCCGGGGACAACCTTGACCATTCTGAGTGGCAGCCAAGAAGCATTTCCGGTGAGGTAAGGCTTGATGACAAGGTCAAAATCATGTTTTTGGCCTTTGAGCTTGGCCTTAAAATCGTGAAGCAAAAAGATTTGTAAATAAATGTTATTTATATAAAAAATAAAGATTGAAAGCCTATTTTTTATATGCTAAAATATGTTACGTTGCAGCTCCAAGTGGGCTTCAACCGCACTTCATAAGGTCTGCAAGTACGAAAGTCACCTTATTAGGCGAGTCTAAGTAAAAAGAAAGATTAGGAGGTGTAATGCATGTACGCAGTAATCGAAACTGGTGGAAAACAGTTAAGAGTTGAAGAAGGTCAGGAAATCTTCGTTGAAAAGCTTGATGTTGAACCAGAAGAAGAAGTTGTCTTTGACAAGGTTATCTTAGTTTCTGACAAGACCTGTAAGGTTGGTGCTCCATATGTTAAGGGCGCTAAGGTTACAGCTGTTGTGAACAAGCAGGGCAAGGGAAAGAAAGTCTTAATTTTCAAGTACAAGCCTAAAAAGGGATCAACACACAGACGTCAGGGTCATCGTCAGCCATATACTAAGTTAACAATCAAGTCTATCGAGGCTTAATGTTATGATCTGGGTTAAAATAAAAACCCAAGACAGTATGGTCAAAACCCTTGAAGTTACAGGGCACGCAGAGTTCGGCGAACACGGTCAGGATATCGTGTGTGCAGCATGTTCATTGGTAAGCATCGGATTATTGAATGCTATTGATGAAATGTTCAATGGACAGTGTGAACTGCTTCAGGAAGAGAATCGTATTTATGTTGAAGTCAAAGAAAATGATGAGAGACTTCAGACAGCTCTGAATGTAGCAATTATTCAGTATAAGACATTAGCTGAAGAATTCAGGAAATACATCAGGGTTAAGAAAACGGAGGTAAAACTATGAAATTCAGATTAGATATCCAAATGTTTGCTTCTAAAAAAGGTGTAGGTTCAACCAAGAACGGTCGTGACTCACATTCAAAGCGTTTAGGGGCTAAACTTGCTGATGGACAATTTACCAATGCTGGCTCAATCATTTATCGTCAGAGAGGAACAAAGATTCATCCAGGCGTAAATGTTGGACGTGGCGGTGATGATACACTGTTTGCTTTGTGTGCCGGTATCGTTAAGTACGAAAGACTTGGCAAGGATAAGAAACAGGTTTCTGTATATCCAGTAGCTTAATAAAGACAATCCCCTGAAAATGGGGATTTTTTGTATGAAGAGGTAATTATGCAATTTATAGATCAGACAACATTGACTTTAAAAGCTGGTAAGGGCGGCGATGGCATCGTAGCCTTCAGAAGAGAAGCTCATGTACCGTTAGGCGGACCGTTTGGCGGCGATGGCGGTAAGGGCGGCAGTGTTATCTTTGAAGTTGATACTCATAAGAGTACATTATTAGACCTGCGCTATCAGCGTCTTATTGCGGCACAGAACGGTGAAAACGGTAAGACAAAGAAGATGCATGGGGCAGATGGTCTTGACAAGATCGTTAAGGTTCCACTTGGAACGATCGTCAAGGATCTTTCTGATGGCCGCATCATTGCGGATTTGACTCATCCAGGTCAAAGAGCAGTAATTGCGAAAGGCGGCAATGGGGGAAGAGGAAACTTCCGTTTCAAGACCCCACGCAACCCAGCCCCTGACTTTGCCGAACCTGGTGAAGAAGGTCAGACTCTTGAAGTAGAAGTAGAACTGAAATTACTGGCTGATGTTGGCTTGGTAGGCTTCCCATCAGTAGGCAAGAGCACAATTCTTTCCGTTGTATCTGCAGCCAGACCGCAGATAGCTGACTACCCATTTACTACCTTAGTACCAAACTTAGGGGTAGTAAGTGTTGGTGATGGCAGAAGCTTTGTCTTAGCTGACATGCCTGGTTTAATTGAAGGAGCAAGTCAGGGTAAGGGCTTAGGCCATGAATTCTTGAAGCACATTGAAAGAACCAGAGTTCTCATTCATGTAATTGACATGTCAGGAGAAAGCGGCAGAAACCCGGTAGAAGACTATGAAATCATCAATAACGAACTTGCATCTTATAAGTTCGGCTTAATGCAGAGACCGCAGGTAATCGTTGCCAATAAGATGGATGGCGATAATGCCGAAGAAAACCTGAAAGCCTTTAAGGAAAAGTATCCTGATCTGCTGGTATATCCAACAACGGCATTGATCGCTGAAGGCTTAAAGGAAGTTATCTACAAGGTAGCTGACTTACTTGATGTAACAGCTGAATTCCCGCTTACGGAAGAAGATAACGTCGGTGTACTTTACAAATACACTCCTGAGCCAGATCCATTTACGATCCGTAATCTTGGAAACGGTCAGTGGTCTTTGGAAGGCGATGAAATCAACAAGCTGTTCAAGCGTACTGATTTTGAAGATGAACAGCAGGCTCTGGCATTTGCCTTGGCCTTAAAGAGAATGGGCGTTGATGATGCAATGAGAGAAAAGGGCGTTCAGCCTAATGACAGTGTCTTAATTGGCGACTATGTCTTTGAGTTTACTGAATTCAGTGAATAACATATAATTATAACTAGGATGGTGAGTAGATATGATACGTTTTATTCGAGGCACAGTATATTCATTTGGAATTGACTATGTGATCATTGACTGTAATGGGGTAGGTTACTACATTAACTTCATGCATCAGGATCAGATCACTTTAGGCCAGAATATTACGGTATTTACTTATCAGCAGTTCAGAGAAGATGCCCAGCTGTTATATGGTTTCCTTGATCAGAAGGAACTAGACCTGTTTGAAAAGCTGATCTCCGTTAAGGGATTAGGGCCAAAGACAGCCATGACCATGCTGGGACACAGAAATTACAATGACCTTGTTAATGCCATTGAAAATGGTGAAATTGACTTCCTGACTAAGATTCCTTCATTAGGTGCCAAGACCAGCAAGCAGATCATTCTTGATCTGAAAGGAAAACTTGTGGTTGAAGACAATAGTAATAGTGGGAAGAATAATGAAAAGCTTGATGAAGCTGTATTGGGCTTAAAGGCCCTGGGCTATAAGACTTACGAGATCAACGGTGTATTACCTGAGTTACGTAAGATGAATGATTTGTCTGTAGACGAATATCTGAAGGAAGGCCTGAAACTGCTTCTGCAGCGTAAGGGAGGTTAGTTAAAATGGATCGTTTAATGGATGCCACAAAATCAATGAGTGATGAAGAGGCCAGCTTAAGACCGTCATCATTTAGAGAATATGTCGGCCAGGTAAACCTGTAGTCTTCACTTTCGCTTACGTGAAGCTGTGCAATATCAATAACCCCATCACCAAACTATTGAACTATCTCATGAATTTA
>JAFRLB010000057.1 GCA_017431405.1 Erysipelotrichaceae bacterium
GACAAGAAAAACACTGTTCGGCAACTCCTTTTTCAGCTGCTGACTTACCGTCGTTTTACCGACGCCCATTGTACCGCCGATCAGATATATTGTTTTCATATCTGTTCCTCACAAATCTCGATTTATCGAGTTCATTATAACATATGACACCCACACACAAAAGAGGCCTTACGGCCTCTGTGGTTTCTATGGTGGAGCATACGGGGCTCGAACCCGTGACCTCATCGCTGCCAGCGATACGCGCTCCCAGCTGCGCTAATGCCCCATTCGGTGAATATATTGTACAATGTTATTGTCTAATATTCAATGCATTTGTTAGGTCAATGTTTTGAAAAAGCAGAATTACTAATGATATAATTATCAACAAATAGCAGAGGTAAATAATTATGGATAAGAAACGTGCATGGAAGTTATTAGAAGATATCAGCTTTGTACGTGTTGCCGGTACAAAGGAAGAACTGAAAGCAGCCAACATCTTAAAGAAAGAAGCAGAAAAAGCTGGCGTTGAAGCAATTATTGAGGACTTTGAAATTGAAGGAGCAAAAATCTCTGAAGCAACCCTGGAAGTTCTGGAACCCGAATACTGCAGTTATCCTGTTATAGGAATAGGTAAGACACCTAGCACACCAAAGGATGGTTTAACCGGTGGATTCAAATACATCGAAAATGTTAAGGAAGCCAACTTAATAGATATCAAGGACAAGATTGTCTTATTACAGGGCAGAGTAATGCCTGACATGATGAAGAAAATCGTTGAAAAAGGTGCTTTAGGATATATCATGATTGCCGGTGACTTCTACGAAGAAGACAGCATCAAGCATGAATTAAGACCAACAAATGCCTTTGGGAAAGACAATAAATTACCTGGCGTCAAGATTCACATTGATGATGCTGAAAAGCTTGTCCGCAGTAAGCCAACCAAAGTAAAAATGGTTTTAAAAGCCAGAAATACCAAGGGTACTTCACATAACGTAGTAGCTACCATACCAGGTACAGACTTGAAAAATGAAGTTCTGGCCTTCAGTGCTCACTATGATTCAGTCCCTTATTCAAAGGGAAGCTGGGATAACGGTACAGGCTCAGTAACTATCATGGAACTCATGCATTACTTTAAGGAACATCAGCCAAGAAGAACAATGAAATTCATCTGGTGCGGTTCAGAAGAAATAGGCTTGGTTGGCTCCAAGAAGTATTGTGAAGCTCATAAAGATGAATTAAAGGATTATATATTCAACATTAACTTTGACATGACAGGTGTTACTTTAGGTTATGAATTCGTATGCTGCTCATGCAGTGAAGATACATTACACGCCATTGAATATCTGGCTAACATTGAAGACTACCCTCTTTCTACGGAATTAGGCATGTATTCTTCTGACTCAAGCAGTTTCGCAAATGCCGGTGTACCAAGCTGTACATTTGCCAGATTACAGCCAAGAGGCGGTGCCCAGATTCATAACCATCATGACAACCTGGACCACCTTGATCCAGACTCATTCATGATCACATTGAACTTTGTCAGTAAGTTCGCCGACCAGCTGGCCAACGCTTCAGTAAATCCTATTCCACGTAAATTCGCTGAAAAGGTACAGAAGAGAATGGATGAAATGAAAAAGATGTTTGGTGAAGCAAAGAAAGAAGAAAAGCCTAAAAGAGGCAGAAAGAAAAAAGAAGAGAAGTAATGATTAAGGCGGACAATATGTCCGCCTGTTTTTTCGTTGTAAAATCAGTAATATTTAATTCATCAAGAAACACCTTGATATGAATCAGTAACATATGGACCTGATAACAGTATTATTACCATCAGCAACAACTTCTATCAGAGGAGTTTCGCTTTTCTGACCGGAAAAATACTGCCTTGCATAATTAAACACAGATTCTATGTCATTATTCTTTATTACTTCCAAAGCCTTATTGAAATATGTCTGGTCATAGCGGCAGATACTGCTGTCTTCAACCTCAACCTCCAGCAGAACAACCTGATCTTTTGAAAACAGGCCGTCAGCCAGGCAATCATCATTGGCATAAGCGATTGCTTCCTGTTCACTTTCACAATAATAGATACAACGTAATCTGGAAGTTTTATCCGAGAATTCTGTCTCCCTTACATACTCAAAAATGCCTTCAACGCCATCTTTCTGATAATTTTCATATTTTCTCAATCCCAGTGCCTTTACTTCACGACTCATGTACATTGTAGAATAATATACTGTTTTAAAAACTTCTCTGGATTCTCTGAGCGCAAGAATATATGGCTCAGCAAACTGATAGTTATTCTTAAAGTCATTTGTCAGATGCTTTGCACCTTTATAGGAATCAACAGAATAATGGTATAACTTCATGTTTATCATTCCTTTCGTAAATCAACATAATATGATCTATCATTATATTTCAGCAGGCAGTTCAGCATAAATGAATTCCAGTAAATCTTTCAGGAATTCACGTTTGTCAACAACACCACACACTCAATAGTTGCTCAAGAAGGAAGATATCGGCAAACTGGAATTTAGAGATCAAAGGTATCTTTAATCAATCTTGCAACCTCGTCAGGCTCTTTATTTGAATTATCAATCCTGAGGTAGTTATCAAAAGTGATCTCACCTTCATGACTGACGCATCTGTGATTATTATCATCATTGATCAAGCGCTGGTTTGAAGTCTCTATGTCTCTTTTGGATGCTTTGTGTTTCAGTCTGTTTTCAGAGACGTTTCGCTTCAGTCTGATTTCCTGCGGGGCAATCAATTCAACATAGTAGAATTCTGTTCCATAAGGTTCAAAAAATCCCTTAATATGCTCAAGATACTCCCATTCTGATGGCAAATCAAAATCCATCATCAAAGTAAAAATCATCCCATAGTTATCGGA
>JAFRLB010000058.1 GCA_017431405.1 Erysipelotrichaceae bacterium
CCAGACCAGAAGATTTGGTTCTATGATGAAGAATGGAACTTTGACCAGGCTGATGGTTGGCAGTACTGCCCAGCTCCAAATCTGTATGCAATGTTATTTGCTCAGAACGAAGGCTCATTCGCAGTTGGTGCTATCGCTGGTTTAGTTACAAAGACAAACAAGGTTGCATTCATGGGTGGTATGGACAATACTGTTCTTGATGACTTCTATGTTGGTTTCGCTAACGGTGCTCAGTACGTTAACCCACAGGCAGACGTTAACCTTTCTTGGATGAACTCATTCAACGATTCATCAGCAGGTAAGGACGTTGCTACAGGTTTATACGAAGCTGGTTATGACGTAGTATTCGCATGTGGCGGCCAGGCTGGCTTAGGCGGATTCGACGCTGTTATCACAAAGCCAGAAGGCAACTGGATCATCGGTGTTGATGGTGACCAGGGCGCTTACTTCGCTTCTTTAGGAACTACCGAAGGTGATCAGAAGGCTGCTAGAACAATCACTTCTATGAAGAAGAACGTTAACGAAGGCTTCTATGATGCAATGCAGAAGCATTTAGCTGGAACATTGGAATACGGCCAGAATAAGAAGTTAGGTTTAGACGGTGGCTTCGTTTCATTCGCAGTTACTGATACAACTAACAAGGTATTAACAGCTGATCAGATCGCTCAGGTTAATACAATCGTTGAAGACATCATTTCTGGTAAGATCGATCCACAGTCTGCATTCGGTCAGGCTGATGGCTGGTTCTACAACGAATTCGTACCAGCTCACGACAGCACAAAGAGATAAGAGCTAAATAGACTAAAATTTGTACTTTAGCCTCTGATGCCTGGAGTATCAGAGGCTTATGTTTTATAAGTAGAAAGGGAATTAAATATGGATAACTATCTTGTCATGAAAGACATCACCAGGGTTTATGACAACGGTATTATCGCCAATGATAAGGTTAACTTCTCTGCCCGTAAAGGTGAGATTCATGCCATCTGCGGTGAAAACGGTGCCGGCAAAACGACCTTGATGAAAATGTTATTCGGTATTGAACAACCAGATGAGGGCCAGATAATAATTAAAGGCGAACCTGTAAGTCTGACTTCTCCTACTAAGGCAATTGAAGTAGGTATCGGTATGGTGCATCAGCACTTCATGCTCGTACCATCACTGACAGTTGCTGAAAATGTCATTCTTGGTGTTGAACCAACCAAAGGACTTCAGTTTGACATGGCTAAGGCCATTCAGATGACTGAAGAATGTTGCGAAAAATATGGCTTCGACATTGATCCAAGAGCTAAGGTAATGGACATTACGGTAGGTGTAAAACAGAAGGTAGAAATCGTCAAAGCTCTTGTTAAAGGATGTGAAATACTGATCCTTGACGAACCAACTGCCGTTTTAACTCCACAGGAAACTGCAGAACTGTTCGTTCAGTTAAAACAGTTGAGAGAAAATGGACACACGATCATCTTCATTTCTCATAAGCTGAATGAAGTTAAGGAACTCTGTGACCGTGTTACAGTTATCAGAAAGGGCCGTACAATCGCTACTTTCGATACCAAGGACGTTACAGAGGCAGACATCTCCAGAGCAATGGTTGGTGTCGATGTTCAGTTAGAAGTTGACAAAGCTGAAGCTCAGCCAAAGGAAAATGTTTTGGTTGTCAAAGACTTAGGCATCTACAATGAAATCGGTAAGAAAGTTGTTAAGAATATTTCCTTCTCAGTCAGAGAAGGTGAAATCGTCGGTATAGCTGGTGTAGAAGGTAATGGTCAGAGAGAACTTATCGATGCCATTACAGGCTTACACAGCTATGCAGAAGGTAATATCAAACTTCTTGGAAAGGAAGTTAAGGATTTATCAATCAAACAGTTACGTCAGGAAGGTTTAGTACACGTTCCTGAAGACAGAATGACATTAGGTATTGCCGGTGCCATGAGCATTAAGGAAAACATGGTAGCTGACAAAATGGATAATCCTGAATTTGCCGGTAAGGTATTCATCAAACCAAAGGCAATCAAGGAACAGACTGATAAGTGGATCCAGGAATACCTGGTATTATGTAAGAATGGTGAACAGAATATCAACGGCTTGTCTGGTGGTAACATTCAGAAGGTTGTTGTTGCCAGAGAGTTTACAAGCTATAACAAGCTCGTTGTTCTTGACCAGCCAACTCGTGGTATCGACGTAGGTGCTGCTGAATTCATCCGTCGTAGAACTGTTGAAATGAGAGATTCAGGAAGAGCCATCTTATTAACAAGTGCTGACTTAGGTGAAATCATGAACCTGTCAGATACATTGTTAGTAATGTACGGTGGCGAAATCGTAGGATACTTCCCAGACGTCAAGAAATTAACAGAAGACGAATTAGGTTATTACATGCTCGGTGTTAAGAAGATGACACCAGAAGAGATCGGAGGTGCTTTACATGAATAAAAGTCAGACAAGATTTAACATGTCAGTTCAGAGCAAGCATCAGATCTTAAGAATGACCATGAGTATCCTCATTGGCTTGGCATTGGCTACTGTATTAATCATCGCAACCAGTGACAGACCTATGACTTCACTCAGTTACTTCTTCTTTGCTCCATTACAGAGCATCAGTTACTTTAACTTCTGGATGCAGAAGGCCATTCCACTTATGTTTACCGGTGTCGCTGTATCTATCATGTTCAGCGCTAACCAGTTCAACTTAGGCTTGGAAGGTGCATTCCTGTTTGGTGGCTTTGTAGGTGGTGCCTTAACAAACATCTACATCGTTCCTGGTCAGCCAGTTGTTGGTTGTATCTTAGGCTGTTTGATCGGTGGTATCATTGGTGCACTCATCACAGCTGTTCCAGCTATTCTGGAAAGACTGTTCAATGCATCAATCATGGTTACCTCATTAATGATGAACTACATTTGTTTATGGTATTCTAACTACTTACTGTTCTCAGTATTCAAGGATCCAAAAACAAGTAAGAGTACATATTCATGGACATCAAGTTCAAATGAAATAATGGTAACAAAGATCAAAATCGGCAATGAAAAGCTAGTAATCTTCTATTCACTGTTTGTTGCATTACTGATCGTTGTCATCGCATGGTTCTTCTTATACCGTACCAAGGTAGGCTTCAAGCTGCGTCAGGTTGGTGAAAATGCCAACTTCGCAAGATATGTCGGTATCTCAGTACCAGCAATCGCTGTATTGGCTCAGTTACTTGGTGGCTTCATTGGCGGTGTAGGCGGTGCTGCTGAAATCATGAGCTTATATACTAACTACCGTTGGGTTGAATTGACCGGCTTTGGATGGGATGGTGTAACCATGGCAGTATTTGCCAAGAACAATCCAAAGAATGTTCCTATCGCAGCCCTGTTCATAGCTTACTTAAGAGCAGGGGCATACGTTATGAGTATCAAGACCGGTATTCAGGTTGACCTGACAAAGATCGTTGAAGCTGTTATCATTCTGTTCTTATTAGCTGAAAAGTTCTTACAGAAGACATATCGTAAGATGATCATTGCTGAAGCTGAAAAGGAACGTGCTATGAAGCAGCAGTTAGAAGCGGAGGGTAAATAAAGTATGAATAGTATTTTACAGGCATTCTTAGATGTATTCAGTAACCCTAACTTCTATGCTAACGTATTAGCAGTTACTCCACCAATCTTACTCGCTGCCTTAGGCTGTAGCATTGCTCAGAAATCAGGCGAAGTACAGATGGGTATGGAAGGCATCATGTTACTTTCATCATTCATGGGTACCTTGGCTGCTGCCTATATCGGTGGACCAAATCCATGGTTAGGCTTATTAGTCGGTATCATTGTCGGTGGCGTATTAGGCTATCTGGTAGCATTCTTTAACTTAAAACTGAAGGTAGACATTGTATTGGTTGGTATTGCAATGAACTTGATGGGGAGCGGTATTACCGCATTCTTCCTGCCACTTGTAACACCAAACCACGACAGAAGCTCTACTAACTCATTACAGTCAGGTATCTTACCTAACATTAAGATTCCTGGATTATCAGACATTCCAGTTATCGGTAACATCTTCTTTAACCAGAATGTTCTGACCTACATTTCTTACATCCTGATCGCTGTCATGGCATTCTTAATGTTCAAGACAAAGTTAGGTTTGAGAATCAGAGCCGTTGGTGAAAACTCTAACGCTGCTGAATCAGTAGGTATTTCTTCAGATAAGATCAAGACCATTGCCTTAGTCATCTCTGGATGCTTAGGCGGTATCGGTGGCGTATTCATGAGCAGTGTATACTTATCATACTTCTCAAACGGTATTACTGCCGGTAGAGGCTTCATTGGTCTGGCTGCATGTAGCATGGGTGAAGCTAACCCAATTCCTACAGCCTTAACCAGCTTATTGTTCGGTTTCTTCTACGCACTTAGTAACTTTGCCAGAACGACAGGTATCTCAGATAACCTGATCAAGATGTGGCCATATGTTGCTACGATCGTAGGTGTTGTTGTTTACTCAATTTACAAGACCTACAAGGAATAGAGACGTCTGGCTGGATTGTCTAAGGAAGAGACAAAAGAATAACTATTT
The DNA here is from genome assembly GCA_017431405.1 of Erysipelotrichaceae bacterium. Classification (GTDB taxonomy): domain Bacteria; phylum Bacillota_I; class Bacilli_A; order Erysipelotrichales; family Erysipelotrichaceae; genus RUG521. The sequence continues at coordinate 4,535 of JAFRLB010000058.1, forward strand.
AAGGAGGAGAAATCCTCCTTTTTCTTTGACTTGTTATAGTTGTTAAATCTCTGTTTAGATAGTATAATAAACTCTGGAAATGAGGAAATTTTCTTATGATATATTTACGCAAAGCTTTACCAAATGATGCCGAAAGCCTTGGCAAATTATACTATGAATATTGCAAGGACATGTATAAGGGCTTCGTAGATGATGATTCATTTGATGAACTGAGCGTAGAGCAGTGCATTGACCGCTTTAAGGAAATCAAATGCAGAGATACAATCGTCGGACTGTTCGATGATGAGATCGTCGGTTTCTGTTCATTTGGTCCATGTAATGATAAGGCCGCAATCGCTAATTGTGGTGAAGTTTATCAGTTATATGTAAAAAGTGACTATCGCTTAAAAGGGGATGGCCGCAGACTGTTACATGAAGCATTACGAATCTTAGGCCGTGAAGAATACAACTTCGTAGTTGTTAAATGTCTGTCTAATCAGGATAACACCATTTCATTCTATGAAAACATGGGTTTCAGAGATACTGAAGATGAATATCCATTAGTCAGTAACCCAGACATTAAGATAAAAGTATATTTTAAGACAATATAGCCATGAAAATGGCTATTTTTTGTATTTCTTGACATATTTGTTATTTAAGAATACTATATTATCATTGATTAAGGAGATGATTGTTTTTTTATGGATCCGCTTTCGTGGGCATTAGAATTATCAACAGCAACAACGGGAATTAAATTCCCAGAAGGCAATATATTTGGATATATTGTATTATTATTTGTACTTATCATGATCAACGCTTATTTCGCATCCAGTGAATTGGCCATTGTATCTCTCAATGATGCAAAATTGGAGAAGATGGCAACTGAAGGCGATAAGAAAGCTGTTTTACTATATAACATGACTAAAACGCCAACGACATTCTTGGCAACCATCCAGATTGGTGTAACCATATCTGGCTTTTTGTCTAGTGCCGTCGCTGCCGATACATTCGCTGATTATGTTGTATATTGGTTAAGAAATGCACCAATTGACTTATCAGTATTAAGAATCATCTCAATCTTTGTAATTACACTTTTACTGTCATTCATAACACTTGTCTTTGGTGAACTGTTACCTAAGAGAATTGCCATGAAGGATCCGGAAAAGGTAGCTTTTGGTGTAGTTAATTCCTTGCATGTCGTTTATGTTATCTTTAAGCCAATCGTCTGGTTAGTCTCTAATACTGTTAATGCTTTTGCCAAAATGCTGGGCATAAAGGAAACTGATGGTCAGCAGGAATACACTGAAGAAGAGATCCGTATCTTGGTTGATGCAGGTAATGAAAAGGGCTTCATCGAAACCGAACAGAAGGAAATGATCAATAACGTATTTGAATTCAATGACCGTACCGTTGGTGAGATCATGACACACCGTACGGACATGGATTCCTTACAGGTTGATTCTGATCTGCATACAGTATTAAAGCTTTTCTCTGATTCTGGTCACTCACGTATACCTGTTTATAACGAAGACATTGATGACATCGTCGGCATGTTATACATCAAGGACTTAATGGAACTGCTGATCGATGAAAAGAAACGCGAGAAGTTCACCATCAAGAAGTACATGCGTGAACCTATGTTTGTTTATGAAAATCTGAAATGTGATGACTTGTTCTCTGAATTCCAGAAGACTAAGGTTCAGGTTGCCATTGTCCTGGATGAATATGGTGGCACATACGGCATTGTTTCAATGGAAGACTTATTAGAGTCAATCGTTGGTGACATTCAGGATGAGTTTGATGATGA
>JAFRLB010000059.1 GCA_017431405.1 Erysipelotrichaceae bacterium
ACATTAAACAGTTTGGCAACGATCAGATGTCCAAATTCGTGAACAAAGATGATGATGCCTAACATTAATATGAAATAAATGATCGTCATTGTCCGTTAACAACTCCTTCAACATAGTTCTGTGCCCATCTGTCACTTCTGATGATGTCTTCAACAGTAGGCTTGGCGATGAATTCACACTTTTCTACTGCTTCAAAAATCAGTCTTTCAATGTCCAGGAAACTTATTTTTTCTTCCAGGAACAGATGGACGGCCTTTTCATTGGCGCCATTCATGACAGCGGCTAGGTTACCGCCCTTCTTGCCAACCTCAAAAGCCACTTTGAGTAATGGATATCTTTCATAATCCATGGTCTTGAAATGCAGTAAGCCTAATGATCCCAGATCAAGAGACTTGGTTGTATTATCCAGTCTGTCAGGATAACACAAGGCATACTGAATCGGAACACGCATGTCTGAAACACCTAACTGAGCTAAGATCGAATGATCCTTAAACTCAACTAATGAGTGAACAACACTTTCCGCGTGTAATACCGTTTCAATGTTTTCATAGTCCAGGTCAAATAACCACTTGGCTTCCAATACTTCAAAGCCCTTGTTCATCATGGTTGCGGAATCAATGGTTATCTTCTTGCCCATTGACCAGTTTGGATGACTTAAAGCCTGTTTCAAGGTAACGTTCTTTAATTCCTCACGGCTCAGATCACGGAAGCTTCCGCCAGAGGCCGTAATGATTATCTTCTTTATTTCGGAATGCTTACTGCCCTGCAAGCACTGGAATATGGCTGAGTGTTCAGAATCAATAGGAATTAATCTGACGCCCTTTTCCTTAGCCTTGGCAGTAACTATTGAACCGGCTGCGACTAATGTTTCCTTATTGGCCAAAGCTACATCATAGCCGTGTTCCATCGCGTTTAAAGTTGGTAATAATCCAACAAAGCCCTGCAAGGCATTTACGACCAGGTCCAGTCCTTCTAATTCACTTAGTTTCATTAGGCCTTCATCGCCATAAAAAAACTGTATGTCAGGATATTCCTTAGCCAGTTCATCCCTGTCAGCTTCATTTCTGACACAGATGCATTCTGCCTTGTTATTCTTCAGATATTCTCTTAAAAAACTGATATTGTTGCCAACGCTCAGGCCTTTTACTTCAAAAAGATCCGGATGCTGGGAAACAATATCAACAGTCTGAGTGCCAATTGAACCACTGGCACCTAATAATACTATTTTCTTTCTCATAACAATACCACTATTAAGGCAAACAGTAACATTGAGTTAAATGAAATACTGTCAAGCCTGTCTAATACGCCACCATGGCCCGGGAACAGATTACTGAAGTCCTTAATGCCGTAATGACGTTTGATTGCGGAATAAAACAGGTCACCGATCTGTCCGACAAAGGACATGGCCAGTGCTGAAATGATGATGAATGACAGAGGTATGTCATAGAACCTCTGTAATACCAGGATGCCATAGATGATGTCTGCGATCGTACCGCACACAAAGCCGCCTATGCTTCCTTCAATTGTCTTGTTTGGCGAGATGCGTTCATTGAGCTTATGCTTGCCGATTGCCCTGCCTACGAAATATGCGAACATGTCAGGGATAGTCGTACCGATGACCATGTAAAACACGAACAGGTTTCCATAGCCATACATCTTGACGATGCCTGACATCATCATTGAGAAAATGTTTAAACACATGAAGGTCATTCCGATCTGATCAAACGTTACCTTTTCATCTTTTACCAGCCAGAATCCCAGGTAAATGATTGTTACTACTTCCATTAAGATGAAGTAGTTTAAGCCGAGATAATTACTGAACATCATTAGAAGTGACAGTAAATGTACTGAATAAGTCAATACAGGACTCCATTCCTTATTGACAGGATTCAGCATTTCTCTTGTACCCAGTATATTTGCCACAAAGGCAAGGATGGTAAAAGGTATGCCACCAAAATACAGCGGCGGTACTACGATAAGTAACAGTATGAGTGCGGTAATGATTCTAGTTTTCATTCAGTCCTCCAAATCTCCGGGAACGGCTCGCAAAGTCGGTAACGGCTTTTTCAAACTCTTCCGGAGTAAAATCAGGCCAATGAGTCGCAGTGAAGTATAATTCGGCATATGACAACTGCCATAACAGGAAATTAGACAGACGGTAGTCCAGACTGGTTCTGATCATCAGGTCTATTTCCGGATACTTCGCAGTGGAAAGATAACCGTTAAACATTTCTTCCGTCATCTTTTCAGTTACCTTTCCGCTGGTATAGTCTTCTAAATATCTGTTAATACCATCAACTATGTCTTTTCTGCCGCCATAGTTCATGGCAAATACCAGAGTCATGTTATTGTTATTCTTAGTTTTTTCCATGGCCTCCAAAAGGACTTTCCTTGTTGAATCAGGGAAAGCTGAAAGGTCACCTATTGATTCGATTTTAATGCCCTTTTCCATTAATTCCTTAAGGAACTTATTGATGAAAATGGCCGGTAAGCCCATGAGGTAATTGACTTCCTCAATTGGTCTTTTCCAGTTTTCCGTAGAAAAGGCATATAATGTCAGCACCTTAACTCCCATTTCATTGGCTTTAATTGCGATGTTTCTGACATTATCGGTGCCCTGATAGTGGCCGGCTGAACGAGGCAGGTTTCTTTCCTTAGCCCACCTGCCGTTACCATCCATGATGATGGCGATATGCTCTGGTACTTTAATGCTCATAATTAGATTGTCATTATTTCCTTATTCTTCTTAGCAGCGATGGCATCAATTTCCTTAATTGATTCATCTGTAGCCTTCTGGATCTTTTCCAGCATGTCCTTCTGAACATCTTCAGGAATGGTCTTATCCTTCTTAACGTTGTCGTTAGCGTCTCTTCTGATGTTTCTGACAGCTACCTTAGCTTCTTCAGCCATGTTCTTTACCTTTACGGTATATTCCTTACGGCGTTCTTCTGTCAGAGGTGGAACAACGATTCTTAACTGTGTTCCTTCGTTCTGAGGTGTTAAGCCGATGTTAGCTGCGAAGATAGCCTTTTCAATGTCCTTTACGCACTTCATTTCGTAAGGCTTGATAAGGATCTGCTTGCCTTCTACTACTGAGATAGAAGAGATCTGGTTAATTGGGGTAGCCATGCCATAGTAATCGATTTCAATGTTTGAAACCAGATTTGGGTTAGCTCCTGATGTTCTGATCTGGGTTAAAGACTGTTCAAAGCTTGCTAATGACAAAGCCATTCTTTCCTTAACGATATCATATTCTGACATATTATCTTCCTCCTGTGATTACGGTGCCAATTTTTTCACCATTTATTACTCTGGAAATGTTTGTGATGTCATTCATATTGAACACGATTGCTCCAATGTTATTATCCTGGCACATTGAAGCAGCGGTAAGGTCCATGACACCAAGCTGCTTATCCAGCATTTCCAGATAAGTTAAACTGTCATATTTTGTAGCGGTAGGATCCTTGTCAGGATCAGCGGTATATACGCCATCAACGCCATTCTTAGCCATTAAGATGACTTCTGCTTCAATTTCAGAAGCTCTCAAGGCAGCTGCACTGTCTGTTGAGAAATATGGGTTACCGGTACCGCCGCCATAAATGACGATCTCACCGGCATTAAGATGTTCCATGGCCTTTCTGGCATCAGCTACATCAGCAGCTCTAGGAACTTCTACCGCTGACTGTACATATGATGGTACTCCAGCCTGATCAAGTGCGCCCTGAACAGCCAATGCATTGATAAGTGTGCCTAACATGCCCATCTTATCAGCCTGTACTCTAGGTAAGTTCAACTCCTTGGCAAACTTGCCTCTGATGATGTTTCCGCCACCGACAACGATGCCGACCTGAACACCCATTTCCGTGATCTTCTTTAATTCTTCAGCCAACTGCTGCAGCATCTTTGAGTCAAATGTGCTTTCCTTGCTGGCTAAAGCTTCACCGCTTAATTTTAATAATACACGCTTGTACATAATAATTCACCTAACCTAACTATATTGACTGCAGTCTATTTGAAATCATCTGCAGTAATGAATACTTCTCTTGGTTTTGAACCATTGGCCGGGCCAATTGCCCCTTCCTGTTCCAGGAAGTCAATGATACGGGCAGCTCTGTTATAACCGAAACCGAAATAACGCTGAATTGAAGATGTTGAAGCCTTGCCGGTTGTGGCTACGAACTTCTTGACGTCTTCATATAACGGGTCAGCACTGGTCTGACCTAACATCTGAGCTTCTGCCCCTTCGCCTACGACAAAGGCATCATCATATTCAGGCTTGCCCTGGCTCTTTACAAAGTCAGTGATCTTATGGATTTCTTCATCGCTGACGTAAACACCCTGGATACGCTGCGGTGAAGATTCACCCATTGGAATGTATAACATGTCACCATTACCTAACAGTCTTTCGGCACCGACCTGGTCAAGAACGATTCTTGAGTCGATGGCACTGGCTACTGCGAAGGCAATACGGCTTGGAATGTTGGTCTTAATGGTACCGGTAATGACATCGGTACTTGGCCGCTGAGTAGCTACGATCAGATGAATGCCGCTGGCTCTGGCTAACTGTGTGATACGCTGAATGCTGGCTTCAACATCCTTGCCATGAGTGATCATCAAGTCAGCTAACTCATCGATGATGACAACGATCTGAACCATTGGTTTGAGCTTTTCATCATTTTTCGCTTTCTTATTGTATTCCTTAATGTCTCTTACCCCGACATCATGGAACTTGTTATATCTGTTATCCATGATGGAAACGATCGTCTTAAGAGCGTTGGCAGCTTCTGAGGTATCGGAAATAACCGGACCGATCAGGTTAGGAATATCCGTATAAGGCGTAAATTCAACCTTCTTAGGGTCGATCAGAAGCAGTTTGACATCATTAGGTGTTGTTCTTAACAATAATGTGGTAATGATGCTGTTGATGCAGACAGACTTACCTGAACCGGTACTTCCAGCAATTAATAAGTGCGGCATCCTGTCGATTTCGGCATAGACATTCTCGCCAGACAAGTCCTTGCCAAGAGCGATGGTTAACTTCTTATCAGCGTACTTTTCAGGAACATTGCTTAACAGTTCCTTCATCTTTACGCCGGATCTTTCAATATTAGGTATTTCTATTCCGACGGCATTCTTGCCAGGAACAGGAGCTTCAATTCTGACATCCTTTACAGCCAGTTCCATCTTGATGTTTTCCTGTAAGGAAGTGATCTTGCTGACTTTGATGCCAGGCTGAGGCTTGACTTCAAACTTTGTTACACTAGGTCCGATGTGGGTCTCCTGTAAGGTACAAGGAACATCAAACTGTTCCAGAATGTCAATTAACTGCTGACCCTTGATTTTCGCATTGTTTCTGTTCTCATTACCCTTGCTGGTTGGTGAGTTCTCCAATAATGAAAGTCTAGGCAGACGGTAATCCTTGAACTGTGAGAAGCCAACGGAATTAGTTGTTTTCTCAGCAGTTTCCGGCTTTTTCTCACTGGTATTCTGTACTACAGGTTCCTTAACCGTTTCCTTTACAGCCGGCTTGAATGGTTCAACTGTAACCGGTTCAGTTTCCGGTTCATTATAGGCTGGATAAACAGGTTCCTTTGTAACGATGGTATCTTCAACATTGATAGGTTTCTGTTTCTTGGTAATAAGTGGGGTCTGTTTTTTAACAGGCTTTGGCTTGTTCTTGTTATCGGCAATGTACTTCTTAACTGCGTTATAGGCAGATATCAGGAAGTCATCTTCCAGCAACATGTAAATGCCAAAGACAAACAGTACAACTGTTAAGATGATGGTTCCGATCTTGGAAATCAAACCGCTGACCAGTGAGTATAAAAGGATACCGAGAACTCCACCGCCAGCACTTTCCTCTTCTGCATAGATCTCAGTAGTTCTGGCAAAAAAGTCATCCATTGCTTCCTTACCGGTAAGCTCCTGTCCAATTAAGGATGTTAAAAGGATCACTCCCAGTAAAAGCACTATTCCGCCGACAAGTTTCTTGTTTCCAATGCGTGGAAGCTCCTTGCCAATAAACAGTGATAAACCGGCAATGATCAGAATGAAATAAAATATGAAATAAAAATTACCAAGAGCAAATCTGCTGCATTTATGCAGGAATTCACCTAAAAAACCTGTGTTTTCATGCAACAGCACAATTAAACTTAATACAAACAGAATTCCACCATATATCTGTACAGTGGATTCCTTTTTTGCTCTTGTCTTTCGACGCTTCTTACTAGCCATTTATGCCTCCTTATCAGCCTGGCAGGTTAATCTCTATCAGAGCCGGAAGAATCATTGGACGCTTTCCAGTCTCCCTCAATACATATCTGGAAACCATCTCTCTTAATTCGCTTCTTACGGCCATATTCTCATAGTTGCCTTCCGCAACTCTTTCTTCAATTAAATCAACTGCCATCTTACCGACATTCTTAATGACATACTCAGAGTCCTTTACGTAAATCACGCCACGAGACTGAATGTCCGGTCCGGCAATTATTTCCTTTGTCTTGTAATTGATGGCTAAACCAATGATGATTACGCCATCAGTAGACAATGTTTCTCTGTCACGCAATACAAAGCTGGTAATGCTCTTGTCATTGTCATCACCTACCATTGTATCACCTACATCAACGAAATCTGAACATGATACCAAAGTTCCGTCATTAATGCTGGCGACCTGGCCATTGTCAAGAATGATTACCCTGTCTGGGGTCAGGCCTAACTGTAAGGCCAGGTTACCGGCCTGTACAAAGTTAAGGTATTCACCCATTACAGGTACAAAGTACTTTGGCTTTACCAGATTAAGTATCATCTTCATGTCTTCAGCACCCGGGTGCATTGACAGTACTTCCTTTGAATCAAGCTTAACGATGTTGACATTGTCTCTGTACAGTTCATCTTCCATCTTGCTGGCCTTCTTTTCCAGACCGTTAACAACAGGAGAAGCAATGATGACTGTATCATTTTCGTTTAATTCAATAATCGTATCTTCACCGGTAGCGATTCTGTTCATTAAGGTGAAGATGTTCTGGCCGCTGCCATTAACGATGACAACGACATTCTCAATGTCATTAGAGAAGTTTTCTCTGCTTATTTCCAAACCGCGTGGCATGGTATAGTACCCCATGTTTTCCAAATCGGTAATTCTCTGTCTTAAATGTTCATTATAGAAGAATACTGAACGCTTGAATTCCTTGGCCAGGGCAATTATTTCCTTTACACGGAAGTAGTTCTGACTGTAAACGGTAATGATGATCCTGCCCTTGGCATCTTCAAATGAAGATCTTATAAGGTTACTGATGCGATGCTTTGGAGCCGTAAAGGTATCCTTATCGGCATATGAAGATTCCATCAACAAGGCCAATACGCCCTTCTTGCCGATTTCAGCGATGGCACTGATGTCGCAGTCAAAGCCCTTGTCATTCATGTCAAAGTCTATTACGAACTGTTCGCAGATGACGATCTGGCCATCTGGTGTATCAATGGAAATTCCAATGGCATCAGCTGTCGCATGAGTAAGACCAAATGAAGTGATCATTATGCCATGAATGTCTGTTTCGCCATAACGAGGCATGACGTGAAACTTAACCTTGCTGTATTCTTCCGCTGTCATGTTGTGCTTGAGAACACGGTAACACATTTCCGGTCCGTAGACATCCAGGTCGATCTGACGTAATAACTGCGGTAAGCCGTTCATCATGTCATCATGGGCATGAGTAATTACAACACCCAGGATCCTGTCCTTGTTTTCAACAAGGTAGCTGTAATCAGGGACGATATATTCAATGCCAAACTGATTTTCGTCAGGGAATTTCAGACCAGCATTAACAACGATGATCTTATCACCGATTTCGATGCAGTAGAGATTCTTGCCGCTTTCATCAAGCCCGCCGAGTGCTACGATTCTAATCTTACTCATTATTGTCCTTTCTTTTTAATACTGTAAAAACACATTATTCCTGCTCACCGTTAAGTGAATTCTTTCTTCCTTCTGTGACCTTTACATTAATTATATCACCAATCTGTCCTTCTTTTAGCGTGAAATTGATAAGCTTTGACTGAGGCGTATAACCGCTGTAAACAGTTGGATTATTCTTAGATGGGCCGTCAATCAGAACTTCAACAGTCCTGCCCTCCCACTTGAGATTGTTCATCTTGGAGTAATATGCCAGTCTGCCGTTTAAGCGTTGCAGTCTTTCCTTCTTAACTTCCATTGGAATACTGTCAGTCATTTTGGCGGCTGGTGTTCCCGGTCTTGGTGAGAAGATGAATGAATATGCATTGTCGTACTTGCAATATTCAACTATCTTCAGTGTATCTTCGAAATCCTCATCAGTTTCATCAGGGAAACCGACGATGATGTCTGTTGAAACAGCCAGTTCATTGACCTTGCTCTTAAGTTTGTCAAACAAGGCAATGTATTCATCATTGGTATATCTTCTGCCCATTCTCTTTAATACGCTGTTACTGCCGGACTGAAGTGGTAAGTGTACAAATGGCATGATGTTGTCATATTTAGCTATGGCATCTACCATTTCATCAGTGAAATCCCATGGATGAGAAGTCATGAAACGGATCCTTGGGATACCTGTTTCGGCTACTTCTGCCAGTAATCTGGCAAAATCACCGTTATCACTTGATAAGTCCTTACCATAGGCATTGACGTTCTGACCTAATAACATGATCTCCTTATAGCCGGCACTAACCAGTTGCCTGGCTTCGCTTAAGACATCTTCTCTTAAACGGCTTCTCTGCTGGCCACGGGTATATGGAACGATGCAGTATGTACAGAACTTGTCACAGCCATCCATGATGTTGATGCTGGCCTTGAATGGTGAAGTTCTGACAGATGGCAAGCCTTCATAGATGTTGCCCTGTCTGGAATATACCTTAACACTCTTTTCGTTGTTAACGAGAATGTTTTCAATCAACTTTGGTAATTCGAAAATGTTATGTGTGCCAAAGATCAGCTGGACACTTGGGAACATTTCCATTATCTGCTTTACTATTACGTCTTCCTGAGCCATGCAGCCACACAAGCCCAAAATCAAAGAAGGTTTGATGCGTTTGTAATTCTGCAGGAAACCTATTTCTCCTATTACTCTCTTTTCAGCGTTTTCTCTGATAGCGCAGGTATTCAGAATTATGATGTCAGCTTCTTCCAGTAATTCTGTATGAGCGTAGCCCATTTCCTCGAGAATGCCGGAGATGACTTCGCCATCTCTGACGTTGGCCTGGCAGCCATATGTTATTACATGATAGTTCAAACCGCTGCCGAGATTGCGTTGAACATCATTAAGATCAAGAGCGTTTCTGATAATTTCTGCTTTATAACCTGCACTTCTGAAGCGTGCCTTATTTAAATCCGGTAAACTGATGTTATTCATCTATCTTATCCCACAAAAAACCAAGCGGTTGAGGCTTGGTTATTTTTCGCTAATTGCGCTCATTGGACATGTGCCCATGCATGCACCACAATCAACACATAATTCTGGATCGCTTTCAGCTAAGCCGTCTTCACCTAATTGGATAGCTCCTACTGGGCATACACCTACGCAAGCGCCACAGCCTACGCAGACTTCCTTATTTACTTCTACTGGCATTTTTTATCAACACTCCTTTTCTTGTCGAAACCATTATAGCATAATGAAGTTATTTTTCAATAATTATGGTTTTATTTGAATTCGCTCTATTCTGACTGCTTTTCTGTTCTGTAAATCGATGTCAACCACTACCCCGCACAGCATTCCCGCGTTCTCGGAAACGGTGTATCTGCTGGTGGTTTCGTTGTAGAACATGTTGATGACTTCATAGGTATCACGGCCCAAAACAGACTCATATGCACCCGTCATGCCTACATCACATATGAAGGCACAGTTGCCATGAATTGCCTCATCAGCGGTCTGAATGTGGGTGTGAGTACCGACGATCATCTGAACGTCCTTCTTGAAATAATGCATGAAGGCGTACTTCTCGCTTGTTGCTTCACCATGGAAGTCAACGATGCGGATGTCGCAAGGATACTTGCTGATGAGTTCCTCCATCGTCTTGAATGGATTGGCTGAAACATTATCCATGAACACAGAACCGTAAATATTGAATATGCCTACCTTACAGCCTTCATATTCAAGCAGTAAGACCGGTTTGCCAATGTCCTGAGGATTCATGTTGGCTGGTCTTATCAGCTTGTCAGCGTCTTCTATGAAGCTGTAGATAGTATCCTTGGAAAAGGCATGATTGCCCAATGTAACACAGTCAACCCCTGCCTTTATGAAACTTTCGTATATCTTCTTTGTTATGCCCTTACCGTGGGCACTGTTTTCACCATTAACTATTAACAGATCGTAACTGTATTTTTCTTTTAAAAAAGGAAGATGCTCAAAAAGAGCATTTCTTCCTGATTTACCAACTATATCACCTATAAATAATACTCTCATACTACTTAGCAGTTTCACTGGCTCTGGTTTCCCTGATGACAGTTACCTTGATCTGACCAGGATAAGTAAGTTCACTTTCGATCTTATCCTTGATCTCTCTGGCAAGTCTGTAACAGTTAACGTCATCGATCTTATCAGGCATTACCATTACACGAACTTCACGTCCGGCCTGGATTGCGTAACTCTTATCGATGCCATCAAAGCTGTTGGCGATCTTTTCCAGTTCTTCCAATCTGTTAACATAGTTTTCAAGTGATTCGTATCTTGCGCCAGGTCTGGCAGCTGACAATGCATCAGCAGCGGCTACCAGGTTAGCGATGACACTGGTTGCTTCCGTATCGCCATGGTGAGATGCGATTGCGTTAAGAACAACTGGGTTTTCCCCATGTTTCTTACATACCTTAACGCCCAGTTCAACATGTGAACCTTCCTGTTCAAAGTCAATGGCCTTGCCAATGTCATGTAACAGGCCGGCACGCTTAGCCAGATTCTGATTCATGCCTAATTCAGCAGCCATGATACCTGCCAGATGAGCGACTTCAAGGCTGTGCTGTAAGACGTTCTGACCATAGCTGTAACGGTACTTAAGAGTACCGACAAGTCTGATCAGTTCTCTGTCCATCTTGCCTAAGCCAAGTGAGAATACAGCGTTTTCGCCTGCCTTCATGATTACTTCATCAAGTTCAGCAGTCTTCTTGTTTACAACTTCTTCAATTCTTCCCGGCTGGATTCTGCCGTCCTTGATCAGATATTCCAGAGTCTGTCTGGCAATTTCTCTTCTGATCGGATTGAAGCAGGAAATTGTGATTGTTTCAGGTGTGTCTTCAATGATCAGGTCAACACCGGTAGCCTGTTCAATGGCTCTGATGTTACGGCCTTCACGACCGATGATTCTGCCCTTCATTTCTTCAGATGGTAAACCTACGACTGAAACTGTGCGGTCGATGGTTTCTTCCTGAGCATATCTCTGAATGGCAATGCCGATAATGTTTCTGGCCATTTCTGAAGCAGCGGATTTGGTTTCCTCTTCCTTCTCCTTCATGTAGGCGGCCATTTCATTAGCTGACTGCTGTTCAACGATGGCGAACAGTTCGCTCTTGGCATCAGCAGCTGAAAGATTAGCTACACGTTCAAGTTCAGTAACCTGAATGTCGATCTTCTTCTGTAAATCTGTCCTCATTCTATCTAATTCTGAGGTTTTGGATTTAATAGATTCTTCTTTATCATCTAACTGTTTTTCACGATTTTGAATCTTCTCTTCACGGAAATTCAGTGAATCATCTCTGCGTAACAGCTTGTTTTCGAGTTCTGTTACTTCCTGACGATGTTTTTTGATTTCCTTTTCAGCCTGCAGTTTTAATTCATAGGCAGAGTTTTTGCCATCTAAAACAGCCTGTCTCTTGACATTTTCTGCTTCAATGTTTGCTTCCTTTATAATTAAATCTGCTTTCTGTTGATTTTTGTTTAAACCCATTTTTGAGAGGACTACCATGATGAGTACTCCCAAAATAATTCCCAAAGAACAGTATAAAATGAAGTCTAAAATATGAAATTCCATATATACCTCCATTTTTTACTCACAAAAATACTATTATATTTTAACACAATATTCACAAAATAAAATAGTAAGTTAGCATAAGAAAACAGGCTTGCGCCTGTCTCGTTATTCTTCAGTTTTCTTTGATAATTCTGCCCTGATCTTCTTTTCCAGATCAGCTACGATCTCAGGATGTTCATTCATGAAGGCTCTGACATTTTCCTTGCCCTGGCCAAGTTTTTCACCCTGGTATGAGAACCATGTTCCAGATTTTTCCAGCAGATTATAATCTACAGCCAAGTCAATGATCTCACTTAAGCGAGAAATGCCTTCACCATATCTGATTTCAACCTGACAGCTCTTGAATGGCGGAGCGACCTTGTTCTTGACAATCTTGATGTTGGTCTTATTACCGATGATGTCACTGCCCTGCTTGATTGCTTCACTCTTTCTGATTTCAATTCTTAATGAAGCATAGAACTTAAGAGCCAGACCACCGGTTGTGGTTTCAGGGTTACCATATACAACACCGATCTTCTGACGGATCTGGTTGATGAAGATTACCGTACACTTTGAACGGTTGATTGCTCTGGACAGACGGCCAAGTGCTCTGGACATTAATCTGGCACGTAAACCGATGCTGTTGTCGCCGATTACGCCGTCAAGTTCCTGCTGTGGAACAAGAGCAGCTACTGAGTCAACGACGATGATGTCGATGGCGCCACTGTTGATCAACAGTTCAGCAATTTCCAAAGCCTGTTCGCCACTGTCTGGCTGAGATAAGATCAGTTCATCAATGTTTACACCAAGGTTCTTGGCATATACAGGATCAATGGCATTTTCAGCATCAATGTATGCGGCCTTGCCACCCATCTTCTGAACTTCTGAAACGGCATGTAAGGCAAGTGTTGTCTTACCACTGCTTTCAGGTCCGTATATTTCAATGATACGTCCTCTTGGATATCCACCGATACCGATTGCCTTATCAAGCAATAAGGAACCTGTAGGAATGGCATCAACTTCCAATGCAGCCTGATCGCCCAGACGCATGATTGAGCCTTTACCGTACTGTTTTTCTATTTCCTTGATCGTTTCATCCAAAATCTTGTTTGCATCCTTTTCAGCCATAACCCTGACCTCCTATTTAACTATAGTTTTGTAAATTAACTGTTCCTTAAAATATCCTTTAATCTGTTAACCGTTCTGTTGATGATCTCCTGACGCAGTTCATTACGCGGCATTTCGATCAGATCACAGAATGGATGTGCTTCACCGTTTATCATGATGCAGGTATATACCAGTCCTGCCGGCTTATCTTCCAAGGTTGAAGGTCCGGCGTTACCGGTAAATGATACCGCAACGTTTACTTCAAATTTCTGCTGGACATTCAATGCCATTTCATAGGCTGTCTGTTTACTGACAACACCATAGGCATCAATTGTTTCCTTTTTAACTCCTACTACATGCTCCTTGATCTCGTTCCAGTATGAGACGATACCGCCTTTTAAGACTTGGGAAACATGTGGTATTTCAGTCATCCTGGCCGCAAATAAGCCGCCGGTCAGACTTTCACAGCTGGCAATGGTATAGCCTTTTTCCAGCAGTAATTCATACAATTCCTTCATATTACTTTGACTCCCAGATAAATGCCTTAGCCTGATTGTAATAATCGATGCCGCCTAAGACACTGATTATTGTTGAGAACCATAAGAGAATGTCGCTCATCGGTAAGTTGATTGATTCAAATGGAATGTTATTCAGCATTACCAGAATGATACAGAACATCTGAGATACGGTCTTGATCTTGCCTAAGATACCGGCTGACATTACAACACCCTTGCTTGAAGCCATCATTCTGGCACCGTCAACAACGATGTCTCTCCAGATCATGACAACTACCGGAATGGCTGGAATCTCACCCTTTACAGCCAATAAGATGAACATGGTTGTTGTTAAGCACTTATCAGCGATCGGGTCGATGAACTTACCAAATGTGGTAACCTGATTGTTCTTTCTTGCCAGATAGCCATCCAGGAAATCCGTGAATGAAGCAAAGGCAAATAAGCCAAGAACAATGATGTTCAGTAATGGCAATGAAACAAAGCCAACGTGGTATACAGGCATTTCAATCCCTGCCTGTGCATATGGAAAAATCCAGACGATTACGATAATCGGAATCAATACCAGTCTTAATAAAGAAAGCTTGTTAGGTAAATTCATAATATCACCTCTCACTTTTGTTATTATAACATATTAAGAGCGGCAAGTAACATAAGCACATTGTTATTTTATCACATACTTGAAATTATTTCTAGTATGTTGAAAAAATAAAATAGCGACGTTCATCGCTATTATTAAATTGACTTGTAAGCCATGTTCTGTCCTGTTTCCAGGGGCAACTATTTATCTACGATTGCTCGTCCCTGATCTCTTCTTATTCGAGACTTCGGATTCCCCTACCAAATTTGGGTTTCTCACTTGCGGGGTTTACCTCGTTCCACCCTACAGGTTTCCCTATAGGCTACGTCACTGTGGCACCTTAGGATGTCTTGTCCATGGTTTCCTTTAGGAGTTGACATCGCCGTCTATGCTCGGCTTTATTTATTATACCGACACAAACACTACTGTCATCACAGACAGTGTGAGCATGGACTTTCCTCTACGGAATGATCCGCAGCAGTTGCCCAGTCAATTTATTTCTTGTTGAATACTTCCTGCTCAAGTCTGGCAATTCTGCGTAAGATGTCGACCTGAGAAAGGCTGCTGGTAACCTGAGCGCTGGCATTTGTGCCTGCTTCCTCAAGTTTTCTGACCTTGGTTTCTAATTCGGTTATCTTGTTTCTGAGATTTTCCTTTTCATTTTCAGATCTTTCAAGCTGCTCCTTTAATTCTGAAACGATCTGCTGGTAGGTATCGTAATCTCTGACAACGGAATCCAGAAACTGATCTACTTCTACTGGAGAATAGCCTTTGAAATCAATGTTAAACTGCTTATTTAAAATTGCATCAATATCCAATAATAACATCTTGTCCGCCATTAAAGTATCCTCCCGTAGATTCCTCTTAAATTATACATCTTTATGTTCTTTCTTTTCAACAAAGAAATCCCCTTGCGGGGATTACATTTCTAGCACTTTTCCAGACGTTTTGCCGTTCTGTAAAGCCTTGATACATTCATGCGTACTCGGCTTCTTGGCAAGCTGCCTTTCTTCATCATGTTAAGTATTTCCTTATAGTCTGTTTTTGAACCAGGCATTACCAGATCACCGCTGGCTTTAGCAATTAAGCCAGCATTGATCATCTGATTCTTTGGATTTCTGAACATTATTCTGACCAGCCAGTCAGTCATGACCAAACCGTCATAACCCCATTCAGCTCTCAGAATGTCATGGATCAGGCCAAAAGACTGACAGGTATGCTCACCATTAATGAGGTTATAGGAAGTCATTAAGGCAACAGGATCACTGTTCTTAATGCATATTTCAAATGTTCTGAGATAGAGTTCTCTTAACGCTCTTTCAGATACACGGCTGTCACTGTCATAACGGTTTGTTTCCTGGTTATTGGCTGCGAAGTGCTTGATGGTTACGCCACAGCCCTTGTGCTTCTGAACGCCATTGGTAACTGCTGCCGCAATTAAACCGCTTAATAACGGATCTTCAGAATAATATTCAAAGTTACGTCCGCATAGTACGTCTCTGTGAATGTTCAATGCCGGTGCCAGCCACAGGTCAACCTTGAACATCTTCATTTCCGTTCCAACGATATCACCGCATCTTTCAGCTAAGTCAACATTCCAGCTCTGAGCTATTGCGGTGCCGATTGGTAAGGCACTGGCGTACTGATAGTATATCTTCTGTTTCTTACTTACTCTTGGTGTCATTAAGGTTCTGACAGTCTTCGGTAACATTTCCATCATGCTTTCAGGCAATGCTCCTGATAAACCCTTGGCTCCCTTAGAAGTCATGACATATTCTCTGTTCAATCTGATTCCTGCCGGGCCGTCTGCCATTATGATCGATGGCAAGCCCTTTTCCTTAAGGATATCAGTTGACTGACCGGCTGCCCCGGCAACTTCCTTGGCTGCGTTGCCAACGATACTTAAGGCGCCTAAACCGCTGGAAAACTGACCGACATTAGCCATAGCCAGCTGTTCATCAGAAAGATCCTGGGTGAAGAATTCAATCTTTTCATCAAGGTCGTATTTCACTGTTTCACTTGCAAGGCAATCTTGTGTCAGAGTAAATACGTTTGCGGTTTCATTTCCTTCTCTGTTATTACATTCACACTTGAAGTCCTTAAAGCCGGCATTGCCCATGACATTTCTGACATTTCTGACAACAATGTCATCCAGCAGGTTGATTTTGCCATAGACTTCGGTATTGGTGCTGCAGTTGCCTACTCTGATGATGTAGTCGCCTCTTTCCAATACATAGGCCTGTTTTTCACTGTCGTAACTTGCCAGATCTGACAAATGGAAACAAGAACGTACGACCATTGTTTCTCCACTCTTTAATTCATCGGTCTTATTAAACGCTGCCAGTTTCTGGTAAACCTTATCAAGCTTACCCTCCGGTTCACTGACATATATCTGAACTACTTCCTTACCATCATATTTACCAATGTTCTTGACATCAGTTTCTATTTCTACCAAATCATTGGTAACTTCCATGTGCTTGTAGCTTAATAAGAAGTCCGTATAGCCCAAGCCATAGCCAAATCTGTATAAAGGATCCTTTTTAACGGAATCAAAATACTTATAGCCTACATAAATGCCTTCCTTGTACAGAGTTTCCTTTGGATCGCCAAAGTCTCCCATGTGAGGATAATCTTCATATTTTGCCCAGGTAGTAGATAATTTGCCGCTAGGATAGCTCTTTCCTAACAACAGGTCAGCTATGATGTTACCTGTTTCAGCACCAAGCTGAGACATTACCATGATATTATCAACAACATTGACATTGCTTAAGTCAACCGGACCGCCGGCATTGATTATGAGCATGAACTTCTTGTAACGGTTATTGAGATCAAGAATGTCTCTGGTTTCACTGTCTGTCAGCTTATAGTCACCTTTTTCATTCTTACGGTCATTTCCTTCACCGCTTATTCTTGAAAGTACGTAAATGGCAACATCACCTTCGCCATTCATCGGCAGTTCATAGTCATGTTCAAGTCTGACAGCACCCATGGCCAGCATCATAGCATTCTTATGCTGCTTCATGGCTTCTTCCCTTATGGCTTCTAAGTAAGCCTTGTTAGCTTCAATTAC
>JAFRLB010000060.1 GCA_017431405.1 Erysipelotrichaceae bacterium
TCTCTAAATATTAAAATCCGGTGATGATAGCGAAGTGGAAACACCTGTTCCCATGCCGAACACAGAAGTTAAGCACTTCCGCGGCGAAGATAGTTGGGCTTGCCCCTGTGAAAATAGCACGTTGCCGGTTTTTTTGTGCTTTTTAAACAGGACATAATAAGAAAAAATCGGCGATTAGAATCGCCGTTATTTTTTGTTTAAGTAATTAATATATTCTTCGTAGGTCATTGTCGGGGTGAAACTGTCCTTGATTTCTTCAACCTTATTTGGATCTTTCAGAAGGTCATATACAGCTCCTGCGATGACTTTTGCCTGAGTAATATATACTTCTTCAGGATCTTCAATTGCCATGTCTGCGCCATGTATTCTGCCTGAAATGCCATTATATCCATACTGAATGATTGGCTTGAATACACAGATGTCACCGACATCACCGGCCGCAGCGCTGTATTCGTGCCACTTAACTTCCTTAGCATCTGCGAAGTTCAGAATGTTCTCATAAATGACTTCATTAAGTTTATCATTCTGATGTAGTGGCAAATAGCCAGGTGTATCTTCAACAATGCAGCTTCCGCCAATTGCGGCTGCGCAATGTTCAGCGGCCTTGGTTACCTTTTCATTTAATTCGTGCAGAACCTGTGGATTAACGGTTCTGACATAACATTCATATACTACCTTATCAGGAATGGAGTTAACGGTATTACCGCCATCATCAATGATGCCGTGTATTCTGGTCATGTCTTCATCCACAAAGGTTTCTCTTAACATGTTTATGGCATTGATGAACAGTGTTGCCTCATGTAGTGCATTAATGCCATATTGCGGTAATACGGCAGCGTGTGAGGCCTTGCCGATGAAGGTGATCTTCTTATGAATGAAACCTGACAATACGGAATCAACTGAGAAGTGATAACGCTTGTCGCCCATGGCGTGCAGATGAATGATGCAGTCAATATCATCAAACAGCTTGTCTGCCAGCATGTTTTCCTTGCCTGATAAATATTTTATCTTGCCGTCTCTTACTAACTGCTTACGGTATTCCAAGTCAGTAAATTCCTCAGCAGGGGTAAAGAACAGGGTAACTGTTCCCTTGAAGTCCTTTATCTGTTCATTAACAGCCGTTAAGGCAGCTAAGGTTATGGCCTGCTGGGTACTGTGGCCGCAAGCGTGGGCAGCTGTAGTTTCAGGATCAGCACATGGATGTCCCTGGGTAGGTATGGCATCCAGTTCCGCAATTATGCCAATGTGTGGCTTGCCTGAACCGATTGAAACGGAAAAGCCGGTTAAGGCATATTCCTTATCAACCTTCAGGTCATGCTTTTCAAGATATTCTCTGATTATCTTGCCGGTCTTAAATTCCTTGAAGCCAAGTTCTGGGTTATGAAATAACCTGTCACCAAGCTCAAATGTTTCTTCACGGTGAGCATCAATGTAGCTGTACAGATCCTGTTTCATGGTTTTACCTCTTGTTCCACTGTTCTCTTAGGAACTCAACACTTGTCTGCTGAACCAGATCGTAGTCCATTGGCTGAATGGTAATGTAGCCATTCTGCAGGGCATACAGATCATGGTTAAGATCCTTGATCATTTCGGTTAACACCGGCTGATCAAATGGATATTTGAAATAGATGTAGCCATCTCTTTCTTCCTTATGATAACTGCCTGGATAAGTTCTCTTACCGCCGGTCGTCGCAACAACGATGCCGTTTACTTCACCTGTGTTAGGCAGGTTAACGTTTAACATGAAACGCTTATTGAAGTCCTGCCTGGCAAACCAGGTAACGATTTCTCTGATATATTCACCATAGTAGTCATAGTTGAATTCAGGACCGTAGTCTAATGAAGTGGCTATTGAAGCTACGCCCTTTAGGAAACCGGCAGTAGCTGCACCAACTGTGCCACTTGAAACGCAGTCGTTACAAACGTTTGGACCGCGGTTGATTCCTGTTACGATGAGATCAGGGGTAAAGTCCAGGATGGCATCCAGGGCTACATCAACGCAGTCCTTAGGTGTTCCCCAGATCTTATAGGCCTTTACGGTATGAGGAAAGTTAACTTCCTTGGCTCTGATCGTATTGGCAAAAGTCATGCTATGACCTTTGGCAGTCTGTTCTTCGGCTGGGGCTGCGACATAGATGTCGCCTAACTGATAGAGGGCATTTACCAGGGCCTTTATACCTGGTGCATCGATTCCGTCATCGTTCGCTACTAGTATTCTCATTCAGCAATGTCCTTTCATATTTCTTCAGTCTGTTTTCGACATAGGTATTATAAAAGGCATTGACGTTGCTTTGCAACAGGGCCTTGATAACATCTATTACGATTTTTCTGGTCCGTTCATCATAGTTCTTCAACTTATTCATTAAGGCCTTGAAAAGGGTCAGCTTGTACTTGAATATCTGGTTAGCTTCCGTAATTCCAAGGTCTGTAATGGTTTCATAGAAGGTGTTCATGAATATCTGTTTCTGTTCGGTAGACATGTCATTATTCCAGTGATTCAAGGCCTCCTGGAAGAACTTGCTTTCCTTGGAAGTCTTATCGGCTTCCGCAAACTTGGTGACATCTACTTCCCAGGAATAAACGATGTGCTGCCAGGCCAGGTCGTTGGTGCTGCACAGAACGATTTTTTCATCAATGTCATTATTCATTAACTGTCCGATTACGGAAGAATGAGGAATCAATGAAACGATTTTTGGCTTGATCTTCTTGTATTTCTTGCTGTCCAGAAATTCCTTGGAAAAGCCTGGTCCGTCGTTGTTGTATACGTTTATAATCCTGTCTGAGTTTTCCAGCATTACTGAAGCATAAATGGCTAAGTTACCGCCCTTGGAGTGACCGCCAACTCTGACTTTGGAGAATGGTCTGAATTTCAGATTTGCCAGATAGTCGTAGGCCATTTTCTGAGAAGGAATAGGGAACATGTAAGTCATGTTGAAGTCTTCCTTCCAGCCAATGACACTTGATTCGGTGCCTTCAAAGGCCACGTAGTAAGTGTTGTCAGGAAGATACATGGTCAATGCACTGAACTGCATTTCCTTGGCTGCGTCTATTTCTCTGACATAGTACATTAATCTGACTTTCTTAAAACGCTCACTGTTGGCTGCTTCATCAACCATCAGGATCAGATTTGGATTCATTTTTCTGGTTTCTTCAAGATCCTGGTATCTTTGCCAGGCCTCTGGAAGAGTCATGATCGAATTGTAATTTAAAATCCCTTCCCAGTTTACGTATGATATCTGGGAAAGAATTACGTTATCTACGTCATTAAAAGGTGATATCCTGAAAGGTATTTCTCCTCTCCATCTCAGATAATCTATGATGTTCATTTATTGCCTCCACAAAGAGAAATGACATTTTCTTTCATGATGTCGATAAGGTCACCTAAGGCCTTATTCTTATCACGCTGTATGTAAGTGTAGTTATAAATGTTTATCGGCTTCATGATCGATTCAACCTTCTGGTTGATGTTCAGATAGCCTTCCAGATTTGGCTTCAGATAGTAGCTGTGGAATAGTTTCCTGTTTTCCTTATAGTAACGGTCAAAACCTTCTCTGTAGGCAACATGAACAGGGTTATTGTCATTGTCATAGTCATAGATGACGAAAGTCTTAACACCGATGGTATTAAGGAAAATGAAGTATAAAGGCAACGTTGACTTGCCTAGACAGCTTATGAAGCCGACACGGTATTCTGATACCCAGTTAGGGTGAACCATGTTTTCAATGTAATCAAATAAAACATCTTCACTTGCTCCTTCTCCTAAGATCATTACCTTATAGAATAAAGCCTGAATGATGTGGTCACGGAAGGCGGTTATTAAATAGCCTTCCAGATCATGTTCCAGTAATTTCTGTATGCCGGTATCAGGATGCGTAGGCCTGGAGAAGTTATGCGTCAGGTTTTCATCTGATTCATAGAAACTTCTGATGTTTTTCATTACCAGGTCAATGTCAATTGTCTTGGCAACCAGAGCATCATTTTCATCCTTTTCCAGTTTTACGATCTCATCAAAGCTGACAAACAGTCTTGAAATGATGTGGTTGGAATGAGTTGAAACAACTACCAGGCTGCCGGTTTCTTCCAGCTTTAAAATGATGGTAGTGATCTCATCCATTAGTAATGGGTGAGCATAAAGTTCCGGATCATCAATTAAGACAATGTAACGCTCATTACGCTGCTTGGCTCTCTGATAGATCCTGTTTAAAATGACTAGTCTGGTAATGGCTAACGGGCTGGCATCAAAGCGCTTGTTGATGCGGGCATAGTTCATGCTGGCTAAGGCATCTGAAATGAGTTTCTTCATTAAAGGCATCTTCATTTCATCATATGATTCCTGTAAGAACTGCATCAGCATTTCATTAAGATTGTTTTCATCATCCATTGGGAAAAGTTCTCTGATGAGGTCCTTGTTAGGGTAGTAATAATCTGCCTCAGGATGGAAATCCATCGTTAACAGGAAGCGGTCCGCAAAATTGTTCTTAACATCAGAAAAACTACATTTCCCATAGTAAATGGCTTCCAGGGTATTGGTCTTTCCAACCCCGTTTGCGCCCAACAGAATGAAACGGTTACTGTCAGGAACGTTCAGTTCCAGATTACTTATGTTCTTGTAGTTTTCTATAAATATCTTCATGTATAACAGCCAGTCCTTTTCTATGACTATTATACTAACAAATGAATATCAGGACAAATCAGTTGTGTAGGTAGTCTGAATGATTATTCTGTTTTTTACCGGCTTTACCAGAATCACGGTAACTAATAAACTGGTTGCCATTAATAAGGTAATGATCCAGTAAGCCGGTAAGATGGCTGAATGAATGAAAGGCAGATAGTATTTTAAGACAATGTCACTGGCCACCATTAACAGGGCATATAAGATGAAGGTAACGGCAGTATAGATCATTGTTCTTGTTCTGACTTCCAACTCTTCAAGAGTCAGCACGTAGGTAAACAGAATGTTATATGTTACAAGTAAGCCGGTGGAAATGACGGTCATTACTGATGTTTCCAATAATGAATTTAAGTCAATTACCAGAACAACTATCTGGAATATTCCGTTAATGAGCAAAGGTTTTAACTTCCCGGTAAGGCTGGAATTCATTATTTCCCTGATCAGTATTCCGATTGCCGCAAGGCTTACCAATAGAGAGGAATAAGGCATATTGTTAATGGCGCATGCCAAGGCTAAGTAGGTTAACCCGTATGATAATGTAAGAATCTGTTGCTTGTTCATGTTCACATCTCCTTCTGACACTGTTATGATAACGCAGCACAGAAAAAGAAGTGTCCAAGAATATGGACACTGAATTAAATTTGAAATATAATTTGATTATGAGTAAATCAAGGGTATTGAAACTGTTAAAGATATTGCAGGATAAGACCGATGCCTCTCATCCCTTAAACAGTGAACAGCTGATCGAATTACTTTCACTTCAGGATGAGAAGGTTGAAAGAAAGACTGTCTATGATGACATTAAGAACCTTCAGAAAGCGGGCTATCAGATTGAAAGTCTGAAAGGGGGAAGGGATGCCGGATATTATTATGATGACAGTGTCTTTTCTGCGGCTGAATTAAGAATACTGGCTGATGCCGTAAGCTCAAATAACTTCATAACCGATAAGAAGACGGATGAATTACTGGAAAAGCTTTTTGGCTTAACTAATGAGCATGACAGAAAAATAATAAGCAACTCATTGTCTTACCGTCATGATAAGGCCGGCAATGAACAGATCCTTTATAACATTGATGCCCTGCAGAAGGCATTGTATGAAAGGAAGGCCGTAACATTCTATTATTTTGACAGAGACATCAAGCGAGGTAAAAACTACCGTAAACATAAGGAGCGCTACAGTAGCATTCCCTATGCCTTAATCTGGAATGATGACCGCTATTACATGATCGGTTATTCCGAGAAATACCATGACTTTACCCATTACAGGGTAGACAGAATGGAATCAATACTATTGGAAGATACGGAAATTAAAAGGGTTGAATTTGACGTCAACAGCTATGTACAGAAGGTCTTTCAGATGTATTCAGGAACAAGTACAACGGTTAAGTTACGCTGTAATCAGAAGCTGGCTTCTGAGGTACTTGATCAGTTTTCAAGAAACATGATCGTGACGGAAAATACGCCTGAATACTTCGTGATAAGCGTTAAGGTTGAACTGTCACCGGTCTTTTATTCCTGGCTGTTCAAGTATCAAAATGAAATAGAGATCATTTCACCTTCATCTGTTAAGGAAGAATATGTTAAAATGTGCAGAGAGATCATCGAGAGGTACGAAAAATGAAACTGACTTATACAAATACACCTGAAGAGGTATTGGAATATACACTTTTTGAAAGAATCAACAGTAAGGCTTTTATTGATGAAACAAAGTCCTTAAGAAACATGTACAGAATATTGGCTGCCTTATTTGGCTTATGGGGCATAATTCAGCTTGTTTCATACTTTAATACTCAGGATCCAGGTAAGCTGGCCGGGGCTCTTTCTACATTAATAGTAGCCATATTGACCTTATTATTTACACCGCTTGGTGTACTTATCCGTAAGGCTTTGTTAAAGTATGACATCAGAAAAGCCGTTAAGGACGTCAAGATGGCTGAGACCACAATTGAAATTGACAGCCGTAACATGAACTGGGCCAGCGGCAGTGATAAGGGAGTAGTAAGGTTAACGGAAGAATTAACCATTCGTGAACATAAGGACATGTACATCATTGATGGCCGTAAGTGCCGTTTGGCTGTACCTGTAAGAGTATTCAATAATGAAGAAGAACGCAAGCAGTTTGCTAAGATGATCAATCTTGAAAACCGTCTGGTAAAGAACAAATAAGAAAAGAGGAATAGAGATGAGTCTGTTAATCATTTCCGGTATTTCCGGATCAGGAAAGTCTACCATCTGTAATACCCTGGAAGATCTGGGATATTTCTGCATCGATAACTTACCGCCAAAGCTGTTATTGCCGGTTGCCAGATTAATGAATGACGGTCAGGCAACCAAGAACATGGCCGTTGTCATTGACAGCCGTGCCAATTACATGTTTGACACTTTTGCCAGTGAGCTTAATGCCCTGGATGAACAGGGTATTGATTACCGTCTGGTATTCATCTATACAGAACCTGAAGTCATCCTGACCCGTTTCAAGCAGACCAGAAGAAGACACCCGTTAAGCGACAGTTATCCAACTTTGGAAGAAGCCATCGCCGCAGAATATAAGTTATGTAAGCCAATTCAGGAAAAGGCCGACATTGAAATTGATACAACTTACCTGAAGATCAGTCAGTTAAGGGAAAATGTCATCGACATGTTCAAAGAAGGTTCATATGAAGGCTTAACCATCAAGCTGGTTTCCTTTGGTTACCGTAACGGCATTCCAAATGAAGCAGACCTGGTATTTGACGTCAGATGTCTGCCTAACCCATTCTATGTCCCTGAGTTAAGAGATCATGATGGCGGGGAAGATTGCGTATATGACTATGTCTTCTCATTTGAACAGTCAAACGTCATGGGTGAAAAGATCCTGGATTTCATTAAGTACTTCCTGCCATATTATGAACAGGAAGGCAAGAATGAACTGGTAATTGCCCTAGGCTGTACCTCCGGTCATCACCGCAGTGTGGCCTTCGTCAGATATCTGAAGGAAAAACTGAAGGACACCAATTACCGCATCATTACGGTAAACCGTGACGTAAATAAGGAATTCTAAGAAAAGCCGAAGTGTTACAGGTCTAACACTTCGGTCATTTTTTCTTCGTCGATGTCAATGTAAATGGTATTGTATTCCTTCATGGTAACCATGCCGGTCTTTGAACCAGGGATCTTTCTCAGATTCTTTACCAGGGTGTAGTTAACCGGGATGGAACTTGACTCTCTGGCCTTTGAATAATAGGCAGCCAATTGGGCACACAGTCTGATTTCCTCCTCATTTGGATGAGAAGTAGTAATTACGACATGAGCCCCATGCATGTCCTTAACATGGAACCAGGTGTCTGCTCTGCCGGCCTTCTTAAAGGTTATGTAATCATTCTGAATGTTGTTTTTACCAACATAGATGAACTTTTCATTGAACTCAAGCTTAAGGAAATGCGGTTCGCTTTCCTTTTTCTTTTTCTGATTGGTTCGTTTCGCTTTCAGATAGCCCTGATTTTCCAGCTCCTGTCTGATTTCCGTGGCACTTAGGAAGTCAGCCTGTTCCAACTGTTCCTGTAAGACAGTGAAGTAATTGAGGTTTTCTCTGGTCTGATCAAGCTGTTCCTCAATGTATTTCTGACCGACGGAACCTTTCTTATATTTCTGGAAGCACTTGCGGGCATTGCCTTTAACATCCAGTTTTGCATCTAACGGGATGACCAGGATGTTGCCATCATAGTCTTCCAAAGTTACCTTTTCCATACCCTTGGTCACCTTATCCATGTTGGCATACAGGGCATCGCCATACTGGCGCCAGATGTCACAGTTAAGAGCTTCCTGGTAGGCCACGTTCAGCTTTTCAATCTTGCCCTTGCACTTCTTTATTTCACGTCTGGTGAACTTGAAGAGGTCACCGGTCTGTTGTCTTATTCTTTCGCGCTCTTCCTTGGTGAAGTAAATGTGATCCAAGCCTTCGCAAATGTCCATTTCCACCGGCTTAACGCCTAAGTGTGTCAGAGGTATGCAATGAAACAGTTCCTCATTTTTAGTACGGGAAATGTAGATCTTATCTGAAGAAGCAAGCTTGTTCAAGATGCTTGAATAAGACTCACCATTGCTCATGCGGTAATGGAATTCAGTTGAAAGTAATGGCGAGAAGCCAACCAGTTTTTCAAAGAGGTTTTCTTCCAGTTTTACATCAGTGATGCTGAAAGGATCAAGCTTATTGTCCTGACTTTCCGTTACCTTGAAGACAGCTCCCGGCTGAATCGTTCTTCTGGTATTTTCAAATGGTGGAATGTGCTTTAAGGCTTCCAGGATCTTACCGTTATGAACTAAGATCAGGTTTGCGTACTTACCCATTAATTCAACGTACAGTTCAAGCTTTATTCTGTCACCGATCTCATTACGGTTACCCACGGTAATGATCAGATAACGGTCCAGCCCAGCCTGTTCAATTGACATGATCGTTCCGCCTTCAATGTACTTGCGCAGGACCATGATGAAGTTACTTGGCGTGGTTCTGGTAGGGTATTGACGGTCAGTAAGATGGATGCGGTTATAACTGGAATGGCAGGATACCATTAACTGGTAACGCTGGTGACCTTTCAATACGAAAAGCACTTCAGTATCGGAAATAAGATAGATCTTATTTACTCTGGCTGAAACTAATGGCTGTAACTGTCTTACTATTTGTCTAAGAAACATCCCGTCAAATGCCATAAAACACCTCTACCTGATTATTTTAGCATACTGTTAATTAGTTTTTTATTGCTTTTATTCAGTTTTAGTAATATAAATATAGTAATCAATGGAGGTGATGGCGTATGAAAAGAGGTCTTTTAATTGTCATTTCAGGACCATCTGGTGTTGGCAAGGGCACAGTACGTGACAAGTTCATGAATGATCCTGAGCTCAATATCGCTTACTCTATTTCAATGACCAGCCGTAAGATGCGCGCGAGCGAAAAGGAAGGCATTGATTACTACTTTGTTACCAGAGAACAGTTTGAAGAAGCTGTCAGAAACGGCGAATTACTGGAATGGACAGAATTTGTCGGCAACTACTACGGCACACCGCTTGCCAATGTTGAAAAACTGCGCAATGAAGGTAAGAATGTCTTACTGGAAATTGAAGTTGAAGGGGCAATGAACGTTAAGGAAAAATGCCCTGACGCTGTCACGATTTTCATCACTCCACCTAGCATGGAGGAACTTGAAAGAAGAATCAGAGGCCGCAGAACTGAACCTGAGGAAATCGTTCAGCAGAGACTGGCCAAGGCAGCCAGAGAAATGGGCATGGTTAATCAGTACAAGTACATCGTCTGTAACGATGACGCCCAGGAAGCAACTGATTTGATCAAGGTCATAATCAAGCACCACATGGCTCAACAGGAGAATATTGATTAAAGGCTTTTCAGAGATGGAAAGCTTTTTTCCTGGCTTATTTTGTGTATAATTTAGATGTGATATTATGCAGATAGTAAATGTTTGGTTAGAACATCCGGTAATGAATCTGAATCGAACCTTTTCTTATGCCTTAAGTGATGAGGTAAGTGTTTCCCGTGGTGTAAGAGTAAGAGTTCCTCTGGCAAATCAGACTGTCACGGGTATAGTAGACAGTATTTTTACTGTGGATTCACTAGAAGAATACTCTCTTAAGCAGGGCTATGAGATCAAGGAAGTAGTTGAAGTTCTTGATGAGGAGCCGGTCTTAAATGATGAGTTATATGAGTTAGGTTTATGGATGGCTCATGAGACCGTTTCACCAAACATTGCCTGTTTCCAATGCATGTTGCCTAACAAGATCAAACCTAAGAGCAACCGCAAGGCAGCCGTACTTAATTACTTTGTAAGTCTTTCTGATGAAACCTTAGCTAAGACTGAGAAGGAAAAGAAGGCCGTCGAAACTTTAAGAAACGGTGACATGTTAAGAAGTGAATTCAATAAGCTCTTTGGCGGTAATTATTCTAATGCCTTAGTCAAAAAGGGAATATGTACCATCTATGAAAAGGAACAGGAAGCCAGCTATGAAGCTTTGGACATCAAGGAAGCTGACTACCCGTTAACTGATGAACAGAAACAGGCCATTGATAAGATAAATAACAGTAAGAAGAATGTCATACTGCTTCATGGACTCACCGGCAGCGGTAAGACCGAAGTATACATGCAGCTGGCAGCTCAGAAATGCCGGGAAAACAAGCAGGTACTGATATTGGTTCCAGAAATTTCACTGACCCCGCAGATGGTCAAGCGAATGACCGACCGCTTTGGCAATAACATTGCCATTTATCATTCCAAGCTGAATGACCAGCAGCGCTATGAGCAGTATCAGCTGGTCAGAAACCATAAGGTAAAGATCGTTGTCGGTACCAGAAGTGCCGTTTTCATGCCTTTTGATGATCTGGGACTCATCGTTCTTGATGAGGAACATGATCATTCCTATAAGCAGGATACAACGCCAAAGTATCATTGCCGTGACGTTGCCATTAAAAGAGCGCAGACACATGGCTGTAAGGTGGTACTGGGCTCAGCTACCCCAACCCTGGAAAGCTATGCCAGAGCCATTAAGAATGTCTATGAACTGGTTGAGTTAAAGAACAGAATTCACCAGCAGTTACCGACCAGTCATCTGATCGACATGCAGAAGGAAATAAGAAAGGGTAATACCATCATTTCCTCACAGTTGGAAAAGGCCTTAGGGGAAAGACTGGCCAAGAAACAACAGGCCATTCTGTTACTAAACAGAAGAGGCTATACGACGATAATGAAATGCCGCCAGTGTGGTAAGGTCGTGCAGTGTCCAAACTGCGACATAGCGATGAGCTACCATAAGGATACTAATAAGTTAATGTGTCATGTCTGCGGCTACGAACAGAGCGCTGACATGAACTGTCCTAATTGCGGAGCCAAGAACTGGAACAACTATGGCTTAGGTACCCAGCGTCTGTTTGAAACCATTCAGAACAAGTTCCCGCAAGCCAGAATATTACGAATGGATGCCGATACGACCAGAAACAAAGGTTCCCATCAGGATATCTTGGAGGCCTTTGGCAGAGGTGAGGCTGATATCTTGTTAGGTACCCAGATGATCGCCAAGGGTCTGGACTATCCGAATGTTACATTAGTAGGCATATTCAATGCGGACGCCTTGTTAGGGCGTACTGATTATAGGAGCGTGGAAGTAACCTTTGATCTGATCGTACAGGCCAGCGGCCGAAGCGGGCGAGGGTATGATTCAGGTGAAGTATATGTACAGGCTTACGACTGTAAGCACTATGGCATTAAGATGGCCGTCAATCAGGATTACATTTCCTTCTTCAATGAGGAAATGAATTACCGTCATATCGGTAACTATCCGCCATACTGTTACATGATCGCCATCAGCTTCAACAGCCGTAATGAAGAGCTGGTAGATGATGTTGCCTATTCGGCAAGTGAACATTTCCGGCAGTTTGATGATTTCAGAACACTGGGACCATCGCAGTTACCAAAACAGATAAGTGAATACCGCCGCAGGATCGTATTAAAGGGTTCCAAGCGCGCTGAGTTAATAGAAAGGGTATGGGACTGGTACAGGGAACAGAACTTCAACAAGAATCAGTTAAAGATTCAGGTTGACGTGGACCCTTATGTCCTTGATTAGTTATGAATGTCAGAGAAATAGCCTATAAGACACTGTGTGATGTAATGATAAAGAAAGACTACGCAAATCTGAACATGCGTAATTTTGACTATGGTCTTAATGAAGCTGATCAGGGCTTACTGACCCAGATCGTTTACGGAACCTTGAGAAATTACCGTTATGTCCGCTATCAGTGGATGCTTTATGTTGATAAGGTCGATGACCGTAAGCTGTCTGTACTATTGGACATGAGTGCCTATCAGATCTTACTACTGGATAAGGTACCGTCATACGCCTGCGTCAATGAGGCAGTGGAAATTGCCAAGAAACTGAATGGCGGAAGATATACGACACTGGTTAATGCCGTATTAAGAAAGTTAGCCAATAACGGACCGCAGAAGGTCAATGGCACTGATGAATACAATAAGTTAGGCATTGAAACCTCTCATCCTGACTGGCTGGTTAAGATGTGGGTAGCTCACTATGGCATGGAAACAGCTGAGAAGATCTGTTTTGAAAACCTCAGTGAAGGCCGCATTGCCCTAAGAGTTAATACATTATTAACCTCAAAAGAAGAATTATTAAGAGATGAAAGATTCAGTGAGGGTTATACTGAAGACAGTCTCTACTTTAAAGGAAACATTCTGGCAACGGATTATTTCCATGATAACCTGGTTATCATTCAGTCTGAATCAAGCCAGAAAGTAGTTGAAGTAGTTGATCCTAAAAAGAAGGACAGGATCCTTGACATGTGTGCCGCTCCTGGCACCAAGAGCATTCAGATGGCCATGAAAACCGGTGATGAATGTGACATTTATGCCGTTGACATCTATGAAAAGAGAGTAGAACTCATTAACAAGGCCGTAAGCAATTATAACCTCAAGAGCATTAAGACAATGTGTGAGGACGGCCGTAACCTGCCGGTTAAGCTTCCGTTGTACTATTTTGACAAGGTATTATTGGATGCACCTTGTTCAGGTCTTGGTACATTAAAGCACAAGCCTGAAATCAAGATGAACATTACGGCCGGTGATCTGGATGACATTGTCAGATTACAGTCACAGTTACTTGATTCAGCATGCCTGATGGTCAGAAATAACGGTTATCTGATCTATTCGACCTGCACCTTGAACAAGAAGGAAAATGACAGGCAGATAAGCATGTTCCTTTCCCAGCATCCGGAATTTGAACTGGTTCATGAGGAGACCATCTTCCCATACGACCATCACTCGGACGGCTTTTATATCGCCAAGATGCATAAAAATGTGCTAGAATAATCAACGGAGAAACTATGACGTCGATATATGATTTTAGCTTTGATCAGTTAACTGATCTGATGATTTCTAATGGCTTTAAGAAGTTCAACTCAACTCAGGTTTTCCAATGGCTTTACCGCCAGAAGGTTTCATCATTTGATGAAATGACCAATCTGAGCAAAAACTTAAGAGCCTGGCTGAATGAGAATTACAGTTGCGAAGGCTTAACTATGTTACAGAAACAGGTTTCCAGAGACGGAACCAGAAAGTATCTGTTCCAGCTTTCTGACGGCTCAAACATTGAATCAGTACTGATGCATTATGATTATGGCGACTGCATCTGTGTTACTTCCCAGGTTGGCTGTAACATGGGCTGTACATTCTGTGCTTCCGGATTATTGAAGAAGAAGAGAAATCTGACCAGCGGGGAAATGGCATTGCAGGTACTGGAAGTTCAGAAAGACGTTGAAGAAGACGGCATCAGAGTTTCCCATATCGTCGTAATGGGAATCGGTGAACCGTTTGATAACTATGACAATGTTCTGAATTTCTGTAGGACAGTCAATCATGATCTTGGCTTGGGAATCGGAGCAAGACACATTACGATTTCAACCTGTGGGGTAGTTCCGGGAATCAGAAGATTTGCGGATGAACAGGTCCAGTATAATCTGGCAATTTCATTACACGCTCCTAACGATGAATTAAGAAGCAGGATAATGCCGGTCAATAAGGCCTATCCTTTAAGCGAACTGATGGATGCCTTAAGGTATTACGCAAGTAAGAACAACCGTCGCTTGAGCTTTGAATATATTTTATTAAAGGGTGTTAACGATACGGATGAATGTGTTGATCAGTTGATTAAACTGACCAGAGACTTTGACGTATATGTCAACTTAATACCTTATAACACTGTAGATGAACATGGCTATGTCTCAACTGACTATAAGACAGCCATGGCTTTATATAACAAACTGATGAGTCACAATGTAAGATGCACGTTAAGGCAGAAACATGGTGAGGACATCGACGCAGCTTGCGGTCAGCTGAGAAGCAAGTACGAGAGGAATCACTAACATGAAGGCATATGGAATAACCGATAAGGGTTTGAAAAGAGAGCAGAACCAGGACAGTTATGTCATCGTTGAAGACGAGGACGTAACTTTCGTTGCGGTCTGTGATGGCATTGGCGGTCATCAGGCCGGGGACATTGCCAGCCGCTTGACCTGTAATCTTCTTTCAACCTGTTTTAAGAACCAATACAATAACAATCCGGAAAAATGGTTCAGAAGCGCGCTTAAGAGAGTCAATAAGCTTGTTTATGATGAATCAGAAACCAATCCGCATTTAAAGGGCATGGGTACTACATTAGTTGCGGCTGTAATAACCAGGCAGGCAACTTACATTCTTAACGTAGGTGACTCACGCTGCTACTTCATGGGTACTGACGGCAGCTTTACCCAGATAACCGAAGATCACAGCTTAGTCAATGATCTGGTAAAGATCGAAGGCATGGAGCCGGAAAAGGCTGAAGCTGTTGGCAGACACATCATTACCAAGGCAGTAGGCATCTGGCCGGCTGTTGAAGGTGACATATTCGAACTTACAGATGATTACAAGTACCTCATGTTATGTTCTGATGGCTTACATGACTATGTTGAGCAGGAAGACATCATCAACATTTTGAATGAGGAAAAGAGTACGCCTAAGAAACTGGAAGAAATGGTTGACAAGGCAAATGAAGTCGGTGGATTTGATAATACGACCGTAGTATTAGTTGAGAGGTAGAAGTATGGCAGCTAATATGATTGGTAACAGATACATAGTTTCAAAATTAATAGGTGAAGGCGGCATGGCAGATGTTTATCTGGCAATCGACTCAATTTTGAAGCGCCAGGTTGCCATTAAGGTCTTGAGAGGAGAACTTAATGATGACCCGGTCAATCTGAAGAGATTCCAGAGGGAAGCAAATGCCATTACCAATCTGTCTCACCCTAATATCGTAGAAGTATACGATGTAGGTGAGGAAAGTAACCGTAACTACATTGTCATGGAATATGTTCCTGGCAAGACTTTAAAGCAGCTCATAAAGGCCAGAGGGGCATTGCACCCTGATGAGGCCATTAACATAATGAAGCAGCTGGTTTCAGCTACTTCAAACGCGCACCGTAACGGCATCATTCACCGTGACATCAAGTCACAGAACGTTTTAATTAAGGATGACGGTACGGTAAAGCTGTCTGACTTCGGCATCGCTTCCACAAGTGATTCCCAGCAGCAGCTGACTCAGACCGATACCGTAATGGGAAGTGTTCATTACCTGGCACCTGAACTGGCCAAGGGCCATCAGGCAACTTTCCAGAGTGACATTTACTCATTGGGCATCGTATTCTATGAAATGTTGACGGGGGATGTACCATTCCATGGTGACACTGCCGTTCAGATCGCTCTGAAGCACATGCACGAAGAAGTGCCAAGTGTCAGAGCCTTTAATCCTGACTTACCGCAGTCAGTAGAAAACATCGTCATCAGATCTACGGCTAAACTTAAGAGTGACCGTTACGCAAGTGCCGATGAAATGTATAACGATTTGGTAACCTGTCTGGACTTATCCAGAAGCAGAGAACCTAAGCTGATCCTTGATTCCCAGCTCAAGCAGCAGCAGGAAAAAAAGGAAACCGAACATAAGGTAAAGGTAAAAGTCAGAAAAGACAGACCAAAGGCCGGTACTTTCTTAGCCGTTATCGGAGCGTTGGCACTAGGTGCCGCAATTTTCTACATCCTGTTATTACTGTCCGGTAATATCGGCCCAAAGCCAACCAAGGAAACGGTTCCTGATGTAACTGATCTAACTCTGACGGATGCCAAGGATGTACTTGAAAAGCTCAACTACAGCATTGAAGCCATCAAGTATGAAGCTACTGAAGACATTGAAAAGGATCACATCATCAGAACTTCACCTTCAGCCAATACGGAAGTAGATTCCAATACGACAATTACCCTGTATGTTTCCAGCGGCAAGTATTACGTCGTTGAAAACTACGTTGGTCAGAACATAAATTCAGTCAAGTCATTACTGGAAGCTGATGGCTTTACTGTTGACATCATTGAAGTCAGAAATGGCGACTATGATGTAGGAACCATCATCGAACAGAGCGTTGCGGAAGGAACCAAGATTGACCCGCAGGCTAGCAGATCAATTCAGTTTACAACGACAACGGCCGTTGCCTTTGTAATTCCGGCTAATCTGGAAGGCAAAAATGTTGAACAGGTCAAGAATGAACTTGAAGCCATGGGCGCTGTTGTTCAGCTTGTTCAGTTGCCTGTTGAAAGTAACATTGATCCTGAGACCGGTGAAAACATCGTGCCTTTAGGTACAGTTGTAACCGTAATGCCGCAGATGGGTACTTTCTATACCCAGTCTTCTGGCGCATACATAGAGTTAACTTATTATTAAAATGCAGGGACAGATAGTAAAGATCGTTTCAAATCAGTATACGGTACTGACTGAAGAAGGAAGTTTTCTTCAGGTCGTTGCCATGGGTAAATTAAGACTTGGCAATAAGCCGGTAGTTGGCGATAAGGTTGAATATGAACTTCTGGATGGCCAGTACGGCATGCAGAAGATACTGGAAAGAAAGAACCAGTTAAGAAGACCGGCCATCGCCAACATTGATCAGGCCATGATCGTCATGAGTGCCGTTGACCCGGTATTTTCCAGCATACTGGTTGATAAGTTAATATTCCTGATTGAATATGAAAACATTGAACCTGTCATTGTCATAACCAAGATGGATCTGGTTAAGGAAGATGACGAAGTATACAAGTATATTGAAGATTACAGAAAGAGTGGTTATAAGGTAATACTTAGCGGCCATGACTTTGAAATAGACGACATCAAGGATGCCTTAAAGGGCAAGATAACTGTTCTGACCGGGCAGTCAGGGGTAGGAAAGAGCACCTTGTTAAATAAGCTTGATCCTGACTTTGCGGCTGCCACCCAGTCAATTTCCAAGGCCTTGGGCAGAGGCAAGCATACAACCAGGCATACCCAGCTTTATCCGGTCGGTGATGGCTGGCTGGCTGATACCCCGGGTTTCTCATCACTTGACTTTTCATGGCATGACAGCCTTACCTTAGCCGGCAGGATCAGAGATTTTCAGAATCTTCCTGACTGCAGGTTCAAGGATTGCCGGCACATAAACGAACCAAATTGCGAAGTAAAGAAAGGCGTCGAAGAAGGAAGAGTTTCTTCGATTCGCTATAAACATTATCTGGAAGTAGTTCCACTGTGTAATCAGAGAGAGGAGTGGCAGAAATGACAATAATATCACCGTCAGTTTTATCAGCTGATTTTTCCGATCTGAAGGGTCAGATCGAACACCTCAATGCCTCAAAGGCAGAATGGGTGCACTTTGACGTAATGGATGGCCATTTTGTTCCTAACCTGACATTTGGTCCTGACATACTGAAAGTATTTGATAAATTATGTACCAAGAAGCTTGATGTTCACATCATGGTTTCAAACCCATTAAAGGTAGTTGATTACTTTAAGAACAACAATGTCTACATGATGACTTTCCATGTTGAGGCAGTAGGTGACAATACCCTGATCCCGACAATTGAAAAGTGCCGCAAGCTTGGCTATAAGGTTGGCATATCAATCAAGCCTGATACCAGATGCGAAGAACTGTTAGGTATTCTGGATAAGGTTGACATGGTACTTGTCATGTCTGTAGAACCGGGCTTTGGCGGTCAGAAGTTCATGCCTAAGGCACTTGAAAAATTTGACTGGCTGCATAATTACCGTGAAGAAAACAATCTCCATTATCTTCTTGAAGTAGATGGCGGCATTAATGAAGAAACAGGCAGAAAGTGTGTTGAACACCATTGTGATGTACTGGTTGCCGGCAGTTATGTCTTCAAGTATCCTGAAGGAATTGAAGCAGGAGTAGAAAGCTTACTCAAGTAATGAAGAAATCATTATTGTTAATACTGGTCTGCATCTTCTTATTAGTGGGCTGTAAGAGTGAGCCAAAGAAGACCGCGGCAGATTTTGCGAAGGAATATGAAGTCTCTGAAGACGTCAAGGTAAAATATCTTTCTACTAATCAGCTTGATGATGTTTTCAAGGGAACACACGTTACTCTTGTAACAACAAACAAGTATAAGGAAGCTGTTCAGGTGCTGTGTCAGGAAGTTGACAAGTACGATGGTCTCTACATTTATTATCTTAACAGTAAGGACATGAAGGACCGCGGTGTCAGCATGGACATCAATGACATTAAGGATGTTCAGAACTTCATTGCCTTTGTTAAGGAAAGTGACATCGTTGACTACATCAACCTTGATGACTTTGTCTTCAGCGATAAGGAAAACCTGGCTTTCATATATGATGTGATTCTGGATTCAATTACCAGAGATCTGAAACCAGGTTGCAGTGACGGATGTTAGTTAAAAAATCACGAATAAAAATAATAACCCCAAAATCAGGTTAAAACTGATGATATGTACCCCTAAATGATATGTACTCTCTATCTGCTTGAGTTTTTGAATATAACTGGGTAAATTAGGAATATATTTCAGTCTTTACCATTTAAGCATTTTAATCTTCCAAAGAAATATATGACACGTATAAAAAGCCACTACATACTGAAATATGTAATGGCTTTTCAATTTGCATTTTTGCTTTTCCAACTGTAGTATTCATCATCCTTTTCGGTATTGACGGTTTCATCAGTTGGTTCATAGATGTAGAATGTTTCCTTCTGATACAGGTTCTTAAAGTCTTCAAAACTTAATAAATAATGACTGTTCTTACCGTTAACGGCGATACGTTTTCCTTTGATGTAGAAGGATGTACGGTCAGCTGTAAGGACTATTTCCTTATCGTTAAGATATTGAATGACCTGATGGAAATTATCGATCTTTTTCATAATAAAAAAGTTAGGATTTCCTAACCTTATTATTTTGCCTGTTGAGCTTTCAAGGTTTTTAGAGCTCTTGCAGACATCTTAACTGTCTGTGGTTTGCCATCGATCATGACCTTAACTTTCTGTAAGTTAACATTCCATCTACGGCGAGTAGCTCTTAGAGAGTCAGAACGCTTGTTACCTGTAACCGGACCCTTACCTGTTACAACACATACTCTTGACATTCAGTGACCTCCTTTCAATCTTTCGCTTGATTATACTATCATGGTTGATGTAAAAATGCAAGAAATTATTAATCGAAAAAGCCCTATTTTTGCAAAGTTTTTTATATTTTACAGTAATATTTAACTAGTAAGTATGATAAAATATAGGTAAATTTATAGGGAGGCTTATCATGGCAGAAAATCAGATTCTTGCAGCCTTACAAATTGAGAGTAATGAAGTGCGCTTACTAGTAGGCGAAGTTTTTAATACACGTTTAAATACATTGAAAAAAGAGACCGTTGCCTGCAAGGGTTTGGACGGAATCAGAATAGTTGATCAGAAAGCCGTAGCCAGTGCCATCAGACAGGCAGTAGACAGTGCAAGTGCTCATTTGGGAACTCCAATCGAAAGTGTCTTACTGGCAATACCGGCTTATCGTTTTAAGAAGGAAACCAGAACTTTCAGCAAGGTCATCGATTCAGGTGATGGCCGCATCAAGGCTGATGACATCAA
Source organism: Erysipelotrichaceae bacterium (assembly GCA_017431405.1). Lineage (GTDB taxonomy): Bacteria > Bacillota_I > Bacilli_A > Erysipelotrichales > Erysipelotrichaceae > RUG521. The sequence continues at coordinate 20,164 of JAFRLB010000060.1, forward strand.
GGACATGTACCATAAGGCACTGACAGTCAATGTCGGCAGTGACATCGTCGTTGCCAATGTTGCCTGTAACGTCTATAAGACCAACGGCATTACCTATCGTAAGTTACCGGTAGGTGAACAGTGTGATGTCTTGGAAGCTGATATTGATCTGTTATGTTGCGATAAGCTGACAGCTTATGACTATGTAACAGTAGTTGAGCAGGCTGGCTTAAAGGTACTGGACATCTGTCTTGATAACTATGCCCTGGCTAAGGAAGCTGCCTTATTTGAGCAGACCATGAGAAACTATGTTCTTTCAATTCAGTTTGAAAAGCAGCATACCTTATTCTCAATCATCTACGATGGCAAGATCGTAACCAGTGAAAATGAAGCAATCGGCTACGATGCATTGGCAAAGGCCATTGCTCAGAGATATTCATTACCTGAGAACATTGCCGTTAAGCAGTTAATGAAGCACGGCAGACTTGCTCAGAAGGAATTTACAAACAGACCGGTATACATGTGGACAGCCAATCAGGTCACTAACATGATCAATGACTATGACCTGCATGAAACCATTAAGGATACCGCAGATTATATAGCCAAGGATTTCCAGGCCTTATGTGAACCGATTCTGAATCAGGAAAACGTAACCGTAATGGTATCAGGTGACGGCGTTGAAATCGAAGGCGTTGACAGATTACTGGCTGAAAGATTCAATAAGCCTGTTAAGTGTTATTATCCTGAAACACTTGGTGCCAGAGGAGCAAAGTGGGCAGTACCGTTAGGCCTGTTCTACTCATACATCGATTCTCAGATCGGCCCTGACAGCAGTGAATCAAGTCTGGATGTAACGGCCTATACGGCTCATCTGAACAGCAGAGTAAATCATACAAATCATGAAGAGGGATTTACTTCCCGTTTAAAGAACATGTTATTTAACAACCAGAAGAATAGTTGAGGTGAATAAATATGAGTGAATTAACTTTCAATAATGTAACAAAGATTAAGGTATTCGGTATTGGTGGAGCAGGCTGTAACGCTGTTAACCGCATGGTTGAAGACGGTGTTGCCGGTGCTGATTTCTATGTAGCCAATACAGACTTACAGGTCATCAGAACTTCAAAAGTAGAAAACAAGATCCTGTTAGGCGCTAACACAACTCATGGTTTAGGCTGTGGCGGAAATCCAGATATTGGCAGACAGGCTGCATTGGAAAACGAAGCAGAAATCAGAGAAGCCGTTAAGGATACTGACATGGTATTCATTACTGCCGGCATGGGCGGCGGTACAGGTACAGGAGCTGCACCGGTATTTGCCAAGTGTGCTCAGGAATCTGGTGCTTTGACAATCGGTGTCGTAACAAAGCCATTCGCCTTTGAAGGACGCAGAAGAATGATGCAGGCTCTTGACGGTCTTGATGAATTACGTAAGCATGTCGATTCAATCATCATTATTCCAAACAACAAGGTAAAGGAAATCTTAGGTGACATTCCATTTAAGGATTCATTCAAGGAAGCTGACAACATCTTACGTCAGGCTGTTCAGACCATCACTGATCTGGTAAGCTTCCAGGCAATCATCAACCTTGACTTCGCTGACATCAAGTCAGTCATGAGCAATCAGGGTATTGCCCTTATCGGTATCGGTATGGACGATGGACCAGACAGAGCTGTTGAAGCAGCCAGAAAGGCTGTCAGCTCACCATTACTTGAAGCTGATATCTCAGGCGCAAGAAATGCCATCATCAATATCACAGGCGGTAACGATCTGACAATTAACGATGCCAATGCCGCTGTAGATTATATAAGAAACGCTGCCGGTGGCGACATTGATGCTATCTTCGGTGTAGCCTTCAACGAAAACCTGAACAATACGATCATTGTTACCGTAATCGCTACAGGTTTTGAGGAAGCAAGTCTTGAAGAGCAGCAGGTAATTTCAACACCAAAGGTTGAAGTACCTAAGCAGACCTTCCAGACTGAACAGCCAAAGCAGCCAAAACAGCCATCTCAGCCAGTTGAAACTCCGGTTTCAGCACCGCTGGATACAGATTTCTTCGCAAGAAGACGTTAATTAAACAGAACAACCCCATAAGGGGTTTTTCTTTAAAGGGGATTTATGCAGAAATACAAGAAGACTAACGATACATCCTATGCCTTGGGAACCGAGCTTACCCTGGAGTTATTAAAATATCATCCTAGGGAAACGGTAAGCGTATATGTTCATTCCAAGCAGAAGGATAACGAAATATACCATCAGATCATTAAGCTGTGCAAAGAAAACAGAATTGAGGTCATAAACAGCGACAAGGCTTTCAACATCGTTGATGCCAAGGATAACTGTTACATCATGGGTGTCTTTAAGAAGTTTAAAAATGACATCCGCAAGGACAAAAACCATGTCGTACTGGTCAATCCAAGCAACATGGGTAATCTGGGAACGATTATCAGATCATGTGTTGGCTTTGGTTTAAATGATCTGGCCATCATTGCTCCAGCCGCCGACATCTATGATCCGAAGGTCATCCGTGCCAGCATGCGTGCTTTCTTTGGCTTGCACTTCAGTTATTATCAGAGCTTTGAGGAGTATCTTAATGACGTAAGTAAGAGAGAAGTATTCCCATTCATGCTGGATGGGGAGGTTAAACTTCATGAGGTAAAGGTGCCGGAAAGATATTCGCTGGTATTCGGCAATGAGGCAACAGGATTACCGGCCCAGTTCCATGAGTATGGTACATCGGTAGTAATTGAGCAGCTTAATACAATTGATTCGTTTAATCTCGACAATGCCGTCAGTATCGGCATTTATGAGTTCACCAGAGGAAAACTACAGGAGAAATAACTATGATACATGCAGAACTCACAATAAGATCCGTAGCCCTGGAAATGGATACCAAGGTAAATGTCCTGTTACCTGAGGACAGACATCAGACAGTAGATACCAGAGGCAGGAAGTATCCGGTATTATACATTCTCCATGGCTATAAGGAAGACTGTTCCAGCTGGCTGAATCTTTCAAATATTTTCCTATTATGCCGTGATCTTGATCTGATAGTTGTAATGCCAAGTGCCAATAACAGTTCCTATACTGACATGGTCTATGGTCAGGCCTATTACACCTGGATCTCAGAAGAGTTACCGGTAAAGTTAAAGAACTACTTCCCGATAACTGATGACCCGGAAAAGACCTTCATCATGGGTGAATCAATGGGTGGTTATGGAACATTGCGCATAGCCTTAGGCAATCCGGAAAAATATGGCAAGGCTGTTTGTCTTTCTGGGGCAAACATGGTAAACAGAATGGATGAGAAATCTAACAGATTCATCGGCATCTACGGTAATAAGGAAAACGCCGTAAACGGGGACGGTAACCTGGAAAATCTGGTACAGATAATAAAGAGAGAAAATCTTAAGACGCCTGAATTCATGTTCATGTGCGGTACTGATGACTTTGTCTATGAAGGCTGTAAACAGTTCGCCAGTTACATGAAAAAGGAATTGCCTGATACAGTGATAAAGGAAGAGTACTGGCCGGGTCTTCATAACTTCTTCTTCTGGAACCAGGCAAACCCAAAGGCGCTTAAGTTCTTTGGCTTTGACATTGAGGAAAACAGCGTAATCTGATGTGCATTAAGCACATCTTTTTTTTCGGTTTGTTTAGGAATGTTTGTCTCCACTGGCAATAGGTTTAGTGGAGGGAAACTTATGAGGATATTGAAATATTCCAGAAACATGATCCTGGCAATTGTAACATGTATTTTGTTAAGTGTTTGCCAGGGACAGTTCACAGTAAAAGCAGAAACAGAAATACCTGAAGAAGTCACCGTTACCAAGGTTGGCGGGGGAGTGGCCATTGGTACTAACGGTTGGGTACTGTATGAGGAAGAAAGTGCCTTTGGCATGTTTACCACTGATGGCGGTTCCATGACTTCACCGGTATTATGCGGTGATGCCTTCATACCGGCCCCGCTTCATGACTTCAACCTGGAAAAGAAGTATGGGGCAAGCTGTACATTAGTAGGCAGTAACTATGAAGGCATTAGTGAAGTAACGGATAATTACATCCGAAAAATCGTCTGGTATGGCTGGTTAGGACCAAGACAGTGGTCAGGTTTCAGTAACAGTGCCTATAACTATTACATCGGTTCCAATAAAAACGTACTTGAGTTACAGGGAAGTCCGTACGCCAACAGTACGGATGTTTCAGCTGCGGCCATAACTCAGAATACCTTAAGCCATTACCGCAATAACAAGCAGCTTCATGACCCAATTGAAGCCAGGGGTGTCAGAGCATACATTTCCTTTCTGGAAACAGCCAGTGATGACATCCCGGCCTATTTCCATGTCTATCAGTTAATAACAACTTCTAACCGCCAGGATTTCTTCTGGTTCAGTTATTATCCATCAGGAGATTTAAGCTTGCGTAAGGGAATTAGTAGCGACAGTAAGTTGATTAAGGATTACCCGGAATACTTCAGCCTGGAAAATGCTGAGTATGAGGTAAAGGATGGCTTAGGCAATGTCGTTGGTAAACTGGTCACCGATTCAAGCGGCAACAGTAATATCTTAAAGGAACTAAAAACGGGAACCTATACGGTAAGAGAAGTAAAGGCACCTAAGGGTTTCAAACTGAATAATAATGTTGAAACAGTTGAAATCAGGGATGGTGAAACAAGCGTAATCAATGTTTCTGATGAGCCTGATCTTTTAATTGCGGATGTTTTATTAAGAAAAGTGGCCGATAATAATGAACCAATGAAGGATGTCCAGTTTAAGGTAACCCATTACCGAGAACTGAAGAATTCTATTGGTGAACTTGAAGGGTTAAGCGCTAAGAGAACATGGACTTTCAAGACTGATGAAAAGGGTGAGATAAAGGCTGATAACGGCCATAAGGTAAGTGGTGATGAATTATACCTAAAGGATAATGGGCAGGCAGTACTGTTACCTGGAACATATCTCTTTGAAGAAGTCGGGACACCTGAGGGTTTCATTAAGGCGGACCCATTCATTAAGACAGTTGACTATGATAATGCTTCAGGAAATCTGACATATCTGGCACCTACTGTTAAGAATATTCATGAAGGCTATCTTGAACTAAATAAGAAAGCCAGTGATGAATTATTAAGCATTACTCATCCAATTACCGGCAGTCAGTATACGGTATTTACTGATGGCGAATGTAGCAATCCTGCCAGAACCATGAACAATAAGGAAGCAGTTCTGACAATTGGGGATAACGGGTATTCTCAGAAGATTGCCTTAGTGCCTGGCAAGTACTATCTGAAGGAAACTCATGCTCCAAGAGGCTGGGCACTTGATGAGAATGTCTATGAGTTATTCATCACCAGCTGGAAGACAACGACCCAGCAGTTAATAAACAAGCCTCAGACCATTACCATCATCATTCAGAAGGTAGATAAGGAGACCGGTGAAAGAATTCCGCAGGGCTTAGGTGAATTTGCGGGAGCGGTTTATAAGGTTGAACACTATGATGTGATTAATGATGTAATGGTGAAGGATGGCGAAATCGTTCTTGATGAAAACGGTCAGGGTAAACTGGAAAATCTGGTTCCTGGCCAGTATACGGTCACGGAAATAAAGGCGCCTGCCGGTTATGCCTTAAACAGTGAACCGGTAGAAGTAAGAGCGGGAATAAAGGAAGACAATACGGCGGTATTTGTCTATGAAGTGGAATCATTGGAAACAGTTACCAAGGTACAGATAATCAAGAAGACCTTTGATGAAAGTGAAATGGAAGTACCGTTAGAAGGAGCGCTGTTACAGATTGAAGATGAAAATGGCAATGTCGTAGTCAACAGCTGGGTAAGTACCACTGAACCGGTAGTAATTAAGGGACTTAAGCAGGATCAGAAGTATTACCTAGTAGAAACTAGTGCGCCTGAAGGTTATCTTCCATTGACTGGCAAAATTGAATTTACGGTAGGTAACGAAGAAGAAACGATTGAGGTATTCAATGAACCGTTACCGGAAATAGCCACATCTGCAGTTTTTGAAAATGGTTTGAAGATGAGTGAACCTAGGGAAACTGAAGTCGTTGATGAAGTTGACTTAAGCAGATTGAAAAAGGGTGGAAGTTACCTGATCAGAGGCGAACTGGTGGATGAAGAGGAAAATGTCATTTCATCAGGTAATCTGGAATTTGTGGCTGAAGAAAGAAATGAGATAAGAGAAATCAGCTTTTCAGTTGATGGTAAGGAATTAGCGGGAAAGAAACTGATCGTATATGAATATCTGTACAGAGACAATAACGGTGACTGGGAAGAAGTTGCCAGACATAAGGATCCTTACGATGAGAAACAGACCGTCTACTTTACCAGCCTTGCTACAAGCGCCTTTGACGGGGCTGATGAGGACAAATATCTGTTGAATCAGGGTGAACAGGTCATTAAGGATGTCATCAGCTATGAGAACTTATTGCCTGGTGAATATGAGGTAGAAACAGTATTGGTTGACAGTAACACTTCAGAAGTCGTTTTAAGTGAACAGGAGAGGCATAAAGTTGAGGTGAACACTTTATCGGGAAGCTTTGAAACAACGCTTAAAGTTGATGGAAAGGCCTTAGAGGGAAGAACACTGACGGTGTATGAGTACGTATATCAGAATGACAAGTTAGTGGCCAGCCATTGCGAAAAGGATTGTGTTTCACAGATGATCTGCATACCTTCAATCATTACCAACGCCTCAAGAACCTTTACTTCTGAACAGGAAGATTTCAGCTACGTTACGGTTGATGAAATTGTCTACGACAACTTATTGGCTGATGGCAGTGAGTATGAAATGACGGGAACCTTGATCGATAAGAAGACCGGAAACATCATGAAGGATGAAGCAGGAAACGACTTGACTTCCAGCGTCTCATTTACTCCTGAAGAAAGTTCAGGAAGTATTCAGGTAAGCTTTGAAGGTGACGGTAATCTGGTTAAGGGAAATGAGGTAGTAGTATATGAACAGCTTAAGAAGGATGGAAAGGTATTTGCCTTGCATAATGACTTGAATAATGAAAAGCAGACCGTTGAATTCCCTGATCTTAACATCAAGGTGTTAAAGACAGATGAAAACGGCAAGCCATTGGCTGATGCCTTGTTACAGGTACTGGATGAAGAAGGAAATGTTGTCTGCCAGTTTTTAAGCGGTGAAGATGAAGATGGCTTTGACATCAGTACCTATGTCAAAGGTGGTAAGAAATACGTTCTTCATGAACTTGAAAGTCCATTTGGTTACAAGAAGGCAGAAGACGAGGAATTCATAGCTGAAGGAGTTGGTGAAAAGGTACAGCTCATTGAAATGAATGACGAACTGGAAAACATCAGGATCAAGGTTGTTAAGCTTAATGAAGATAAGAAGAGACTGGCAAACTGTGAGTTCACGGTTTATCTTGACGATAAGGCAATAGAAAGAAAGATGACCGACCTTAATGGCGAAGTAATGTTTGAATTACCGTATCGCGCAGGTTACTACCTTAAGGAAACGAAGGCACCGGAAGGCTACTACCGTAATGATGAAAAATATGTGGTAATAATCAGTGAAGGTTATGACTTTGAAAAAAACATTTTGGAATTCAATGTAACTGATAAGAAGATACCAGTGGTTGATACTGGTGATAACAGTAATCTGTACATCTGGTACGCTTCGGCAGCTTCATCCCTGTCGGGAGCAGTTTACATTTTACTAAGAAGAAGGAAACAGAACCGGTAACGGTTCTGTTTGCATATTAAGTGCATAGTTGTTTTCTGATTGTTACAATATAGAAAACAAGTGAGGAAACAATATGGAAGAAAAGGAAATACAGGCTCGCATAGAAAAGGGCAGAAGTCTGATCAGAACAGGCTATGACCCGACGGATTATTCTGATTATCATACTGATCAGGATTTAATGAAACCGCAGCCGCCATTAGTAAAGGCACCAATGACCGATAACATCATTGACCTGCCTATCAGTTTTGAAGGAATCTGGTACAATCATGACTTCCTGAACATCATTAACAGCCGTTCATCTCACCGTGTCTTTACCGAAGAAAAGATGAGTTTATTACAGCTGTCATTCTTATTATGGTGTTGTCAGGGGGTCAAGGACATCCGTGGCAAGGCCTATGCAACATTAAGAACTGTACCGTGCGGTGGGGCCAGACATCAGTTTGAAGCTTACATGACCATTCAGAATGTTGAAGGCCTTAAGGATGGCTTATATCACTATCTGCCAATGGGCCATAAGATCGAGTTCCTAAAGGAAATTGAAGACATTAAGGGCTTCATCAGTAAGTCCTTAGAAGGGCAGTCATGGGCTGCGAAAGCCAATGTCGTCTTCTACTTCAGCATGGATTTCTACAGAGTGGAATGGCGCTATGGCGTCTTTGCCCACAGGGTAGCTTTGATCGATGCCGGTCACATTACCGAAAACATCTATCTGGCTTCTACGGCTTTGGATCTGGGAGGCTGCGCAATTGGTTCAGTTGATGGAAAGTATTGTGATGAAACATTTGGCCTTGACGGTCAAAATGAATCAATTTTCTATGCTCATCCGGTAGGAACGGTTTCCTTAAAGGACAGCCAGAAGGAACAGGACTTTTACGCCTTTGTTAAGGAAGCCGGCTGGTAAAGTGCTATAATGTAATAAACAGGGGAGGTAAATAATAATGATCAATTTCGTATACTATACACCAACAAAAATGGTGTTTGGTAAGGACACACAATATGAGGTAGGCAAGCTCGTAAAGGAAACAGGCGCTAAGAGTGTTCTGGTTCACTATGGCAGCGAAAGAGTAGTCAGAACAGGTCTGATTTCAACCGTCACAAAGGCACTTGATGAAGAAGGAATCAAGTACGTTGTGTTAGGCGGGGTTGTACCAAATCCACATCTCTCAAAGGTAAGAGAAGGCATTGAACTTGGTAAGGCCAATAATGTTGATCTTATTCTGGCAGTAGGTGGCGGAAGTGTAATTGACAGTTCCAAGGCCATTGCCTATGGCTTAGGTGAACCTGACAAGGATGTCTGGGAATTATACCGTCATGAAAGAAAGGCTAAGAAGTGCTTACCGGTAGCTACTATTTTAACTATCGCAGCAGCCGGTTCAGAAATGAGCAACAGTTCCGTAATTACCAATGAAGTAACCGGTGAAAAGAGAGCCTATGACGATGACATCGCCAGACCGGTATTCTCAATCCTCAATCCTGAGTTCACCGTTACATTACCTGATTATCAGACCATGAGCGGCTGTACTGACATGATGATGCACACCATGGAAAGATATTTCTCAACTGCCGGTAACATGGAGATCACTGATGCCATTGCCGAAGCATTAATGAGACAGGTCATGAAGACAGCCAAGATCTTACACAAGGATCCAACTAATTATGAAGCCAGAGCAGATGCCATGTGGGCAGGAAGCTTGGCTCATAACGGTTTGACAGGTTGCGGTACTAACAGTGACTGGGCAACTCACTTACTGGAACATGAATTAGGCGGCATGTTTGACGTAACACATGGCGCAGGCTTAGCAGCCCTCTGGCCAAGCTGGGCAAGATACGTTCATGATAATGACATGGACAGATTTGTAAAGTTTGCCTTAAATGTCATGGAAGTTGAAAAGCAGCCAACTGATGAAGAAACAGTAGAAGCAGGCATCAGAGCATTGGAAGACTTCTATCATGAAATCGGCATGCCAATCAACATGAAGGAATTAGGCATTGAACCAACTGATGAACAGATCGATAAGCTGGCTGAATCATGCGCAAAAGCAGCGGGTGGTCCATTGGGTTGCGCAAAGCCATTATTAAAGGAAGACATGGTCAAGATCTACAAGATGGCCAGATAATCTGAAAACTTGTTTTAGGCATAATAAAACGATTAAACCTGAGAGTTTAATCGTTTTTCTTCTAACTTTTTGCTTCTTCATGATGAATATCAGACCTATTGAACAGATCATTTCGGCTGATGAGAAGTTTGAATAATTGAAATACTGAATGTGCAACGGTCCGTTGGAACCGAAGAACATGCCGATGAACATGAAGAAAATCAAGGCCGGCACACCAATCTTATATGAAATCTTCTCGGAAACAACACAAAGAAGAATTACCAGCGAAACCCCAGTACAATATTACTGATCATTCAAAATCACCCCTAAATTAACAATAAGGGTTCCTTTTGCATGAAGAAACCCTTAATCCTGATCTTTAAAAAAAATGGAGCAGGCGACGGGAATCGAACCCGCATCATTAGCTTGGGAAGCTAAGGTTCTGCCACTGAACTACGCCTGCGTATTTCATATTGTATCATATTTTTTAGGTTAATTAAATGTTATAATCAATACGAAGAAGGTGTTGAATTGAAAAAGATATTAATGCTCTTTGGAATATTACTGCTGTTATGTGGTTGTTCAAACAGTAATCCTGATGCCTTGAAATTCAAGCAGGATTATGAAAAACTGAACGGTCAGACAACTGAAAGCGGCAATAAGTACAGAGAGGTAGAAATAGATGCGAAGAACCCGTTTGTCTATGTCGAACTGGATGAAGTCTTAAGAAGGATGGACAATGGTGAAACGTTCATTGTTTATTTCGGGGCCAACTGGTGTCCATGGTGCCGCAGCATTCTTCCTACGGTCATAAAGACAGCCAGGGAACTAAAGGTTGATAAGATCTATTACGTTGATGTCAGAAAGGACAATGATCATGACCTTGACATCCGTGACAGTTACGCAGTTGATGAAAGCGGCAGAATCTATCTTTCTCACGAAGGTACGGAAGCTTATCACAAGTTCATTGAAAGAGCTTCGGAAGTTCTGGCTGACTACAGCCGGGAGGATGTTCCAACATTGGATGGTACTGAGTTTGAAGGAGCCAAGAGAGTTGGAGCACCAAACTTCGTGTTAATAGAAAAGGGCCAGGCAGTAAATATGATCACAGGAATCAGTTCCTTACAGTCTGATCCATATCAGGAATTAAATGATGACATCTTGCAGGATGTAAGCGATATGTTCACAAAACTGTTTGAACAGTATCTGAAAGGCAGGTAATTAACATGAACAATAAGAAAACGATATTACCGATATTACTGGTATTAGTAATCGTCGCCTTCATTTCCGGCTATCTTCTGGGTAAGGGAAGTAATCAGCCGCAGAATGAACCGGTCGATAATCCAATCACCATCGTAACGCCAACTACTGATCCAACTAACCAGGGTAATGGGAATGAAAACCAGGTTAAGGAAGACGGACAATATAACACAAAGGAAGAAGTAGCCCTGTACATTCACCTGTACGGTCACTTACCGGATAACTACGTTACCAAGAAGCAGGCTAAGGAAAAAGGGTGGTCCAGCGGTTCCTTAGAGGCTTATTTCCCTGGCTGCAGCATTGGCGGGGACACCTTCGGTAACAGGGAAGGCTTACTGCCGGAAAAGAGCGGGCGAAAGTATTATGAATGTGACATAGATACGGCCGGTAAGAAGAGCCGGGGCGAAAAGCGCATAGTATTCTCAAATGACGGCCTGGTATATTATACCGATGATCATTATGAGAGTTTTGAATTACTGTATGGGGAGGAATAGTCATGAACATCATCATTCTGGACTGTAACAAGATGACTTCAAGAGAAGTCGCTTACGATTACATTGAACACATCTGCCGTTTTCCTGACTATTTCGGCCATAATCTGGATGCCTTAAGTGACTGTCTGGGTGAATTTTCAAATGATGTCATCGTTGTATTGATGAATCACGAGGCATTGGAAGAAAACCTGGGCAATTATGGCAATAAGCTTTTAAAGGTATTTAAGGAAGTGGCTGAAGAAGATTACAGCTACACATTGATCGTTAAGTAAGATGAAGATTCAGAAACCGAAGATCACCTACATAGAAAAAGGCAGGCTTGATGAAGACGAACTCTTTCAGAAGGAGTTTGAGGGAAACGGTAAGAGAGATATTGAAGTTAAATCCACTACCGTTGACAGCTGTATTTTTCATGATGTAGATTTTTCAAAAATCAAAATGGAAGATGTCGATGTACTAGACTGCATCTTTGAAAAGTGTGACCTTTCAAATCAGGTGTTTGACGGTCACATTGTCAGAAGAGTAAAGTTCAAGGAGTGTAAGCTTGTCGGGACATCTTTCATAAATGCGGCCATAAAGGATGTCAGCTTTACTGACTGCATGGCCCGTTACATCAACCTGGCAAATGCCAGCTTACAGAATGTGGAAATCAGAAACAGTGACTTCTCAAAGATGTCACTGTTAAATACGGAAATGAAGAGTGTGGAAATCAGCGGCGGTACGATCGCTGAAAGTGAAATCTATCAGACAGTGATGGCTGGCATGGATCTTTCCACTACTTCCATAGAAGGACTTTCAGTTGACCTTGATTCAGTAAAGGGAATAACCATTGATCCTTTACAGGCAACTGACTTATTGGGATTATTAAGGATAAAGGTAAAAAGATGAAGAAAGCTGAATTACTGGCTCCAAGTGGCAATTTTGAATGTGTAAGGGCGGCCGTGGCCAATGGTGCTGATGCCGTATATCTGGGCGGCCAGCTTTTTAATGCGCGGGCCTATGCGGCTAATTTCTCAAATGAGGAACTGGCAAAGGTCTGTGACTTTTGTCATGGCTATGACGTAAAGGTATACGTAACGGTCAACACCCTGTATAAGGATGAAGAGTTTAAAGAGTTAATGGATTTCATTAATGAACTCTATTGCATGGGCGTTGACGGCTTGATCATGCAGGATCTGGGTGCCATCGATTTAGTCAGAAAGATGTGGCCTGACTTCCCGGTTCATGTATCTACTCAGCTGACCAGTAATTCCCTTGAAGACATCAGGGCCTATGAAAAGCTGGGAGTTAAGACTGCAGTATTGTCACGTGAATTAAACCTGGAAGAAATAAAGCACATCTGTGAGAACACGGACATGAGAATTGAAACCTTCATACATGGGGCTTTGTGTGTCAGCTATTCAGGACAGTGTTTAATGAGCAGTGTCTTGGGTAACAGAAGCGGTAACCGTGGCAAGTGCGCTCAGAACTGCCGTTTGCCATATGAATTATATGAAGAGAATAAGAAGGTAAATGAAGGAAGACTTCTGTCTACCAAGGACATCTGTACCCTGGACTTATTGCCTGAATTACTGGAGACAGGGGTTGCTTCATTAAAGATTGAAGGCAGAATGAAGAGCCCTGAATATGTGGCAGGTGTTACGGCCATATACCGTAAGTATCTGGACATGTACTATTCAGATCCGGAAAACTATCATGTTGAAGAAGCCGACAGAGACATATTGAAGCAGCTGTTTAACAGAGGCGGTTTCTCTGAAGGTTATTTAAAGACGCACTCCGGTGTGGTAATGATGTGCAAGAAACATCCGAAAAGCTGGGGTGTACCGGCTGGCGAAGTAATCAGGTATGACTATAAGAAACAGCTGGCGACCATAAGGTTCAGAAAGAATCTGTTCCCAGGTGACGGCATTGAAATATGGTCAGATGATGAAGAGGGAACAGGTACATACATCAACAAGCAGATAAGTGCCAATTCAACTGAGACTCTGAAGATCAAAGGTAAGATCAATCCGAAGCAGCCTGTATATCAGACTTTTGATAAGAAATTAAATGAGTATCTGGATTCTACCTTTGCGACTGTAAAGAGAAAGAGAAAAATAACTGGTTTCATTAAGCTTTTGAAAGGGCATGATGCCGAATTGGTATTTAAGTGTGATGGCATTGAAGTAAAGGTAACAGGACAAAGTGTCGCTGAAGCCTTAAATCAGCCACTAAGTGAAAATAGCGTCAGAGAACAGATCTCCAAGATCGGCAATTCCATCTTTGAATTAACTGAATTAAAGGTCGTCATGGGTGATGATGTCTATCTGAACAAGTCAGCCCTGAACGCCCTGAAGAATGATGCATGCCAGCAATTACAGAAGAAAATAGAAAACAGTTATCACAGAGTCAGCCGCAGGCATGAATTAAGTGAACATAAATATAGGGAATGTTCGGAAAAGAAACTGAATGTTTCCGTAAGTGATCTGGCTCAGTTTGAGGTTGTATGTGGCAATGAGAATGTGGATACCATATATTGCCTGTATAATGATGAATTAATGAGACATCTGGATGAGTTCATCGACAAGGCCCATGAAAATGGCAGGAAGCTGTTTGTCAGATTACCAAGGATCTTCAGACAGTATGTCATTGACAAGTGTAAGGAAGACATTGAAAGACTGAATAAGAGTGATATTGATGGCTATCTGATCACTAATGTCGGTCACTATAACTATCTGATGAATTCAGGAAAGGCATTACGTCTGGATTATACCGGTAATGTCATAAATAACTATAGCTACGATTATTGGCAGGATAAGGTCGATTGCATCACCATGTCAATTGAGGCAAGTGTAGAGCAGATAAACAGTGTTTCCGGCAGCTGTAACAAGGAAATCATTGCCTATGGCTTATTACCCCTGATGGTCACAAATCAGTGTCCAATCGGCAATTACCCACACCGACCCGCTGGGCACACCCCAATGGCAGGAACGGCTGGCGGAGAACAAGCTGGGGCAGGGCAGGATCAACGCCCCGGTCTTCCAGTACCACGCCACCA